>NZ_JBHVWZ010000003.1:0-500829 GCF_042881985.1 Streptomyces sp. NPDC058246
GCTGAAGACTCAGCCTCTCCGGCGTTCGAGAACGGGGGGCCGGGGGGCGGAGCCCCCCGGGAACGATGGGGGTCCCCCTGCTCGAGCGAAGCCGAGAGCTTGGGGAGGGCAGGGGCGGAGGGGGGCGAAGAAGGCCCCTCAGAAGCCCGCCGGCTCCGTATACACCCCCCACTCGTCCCGGAGGGCGTCACAGATCTCGCCGAGCGTGGCCTCGGCCCGTACCGCGTCCAGCATGGGCACGATCATGTTGGACCCGTCCCGCGCGGCCGCCAGCATGGCGTCGAGGGCACCCCGCACCGCTCCCTCGTCCCGCGCGGCCTTGCGGCCACCGAGCACCCGTACCTGCTCACGCTCCACCTCATGACTGACCCGGAGAATCTCCAGATCCCCGGTCACGGACCCGTGGTGCACATTGACCCCCACGACCCGCTTGTCGCCCTTCTCGAGCGCCCGCTGGTACTGGAACGCCGACTCCGCGATCTCGCCGGTGAACCACCCGTCCTCGATCCCCCGCAGGATGCCGGAGGTGACCGGCCCGATCGGGTGCCGCCCGTCGGGATGCGCCCGCAGCCCCCGCTCCTTGATCTGCTCGAAGATCTTCTCCGCGTCGGCCTCGATCCGGTCGGTCAGCTGCTCGACGTACCAGGATCCGCCCAGCGGGTCGGCGACGTTGGCGACGCCGGTCTCCTCCATGAGTACCTGTTGCGTCCGCAACGCGATCTCCGCCGCCTGCTCACTCGGCAACGCCAGCGTCTCGTCCAGCGCGTTCGTGTGCAGCGAGTTCGTCCCGCCCAGCACCGCCGCCAGCGCCTCCACCGCCGTACGGACGACGTTGTTGTAGGGCTGCTGGGCGGTCAGCGAGACGCCCGCGGTCTGCGTGTGGAAGCGCAGCCACTGCGCCTTCTCGGACGACGCGCCGTACACGTCCCGCATCCAGCGCGCCCAGATCCGCCGCGCCGCGCGGAACTTGGCGATCTCCTCGAAGAAGTCGACGTGCGCGTCGAAGAAGAAGCTCAGGCCGGGCGCGAAGACATCCACGTCCAGCCCGCGCGACAGACCGAGCTCCACATACCCGAAGCCGTCCGCCAGTGTGTACGCCAGCTCCTGCGCCGCCGTGGCCCCCGCCTCGCGGATGTGATAGCCGGAGACGGACAGCGGCTTGTACGCGGGGATCTTCGCGGCGCAGTGCTCCATCAGGTCGCCGATGAGGCGCAGGTGCGGCTCGGGCTGGAAGAGCCACTCCTTCTGCGCGATGTACTCCTTGAAGATGTCGGTCTGGAGCGTGCCGTTCAGCACGGCGGGATCGACGCCCTGCCGCTCGGCCGCGACCAGGTACATGCAGAAGACCGGCACGGCCGGCCCGCTGATGGTCATCGACGTCGTGACCTCACCCAGCGGGATGTCCTTGAAGAGGACCTCCATGTCGGCCGCCGAGTCGATGGCGACCCCGCAGTGCCCGACCTCGCCCAGTGAGCGGGGGTCGTCGGAGTCGCGCCCCATGAGGGTCGGCATGTCGAAGGCCACGGACAGACCCCCGCCGCCGTTGGCGAGGATCATCTTGTAGCGCTCGTTGGTCTGCTCGGCGTTGCCGAACCCGGCGAACTGCCGGATGGTCCACGTACGCCCTCGGTAGCCGGTCGGATAGAGGCCGCGGGTGAAGGGGTACTCGCCCGGCCAGCCGATCCGCTCGAAGCCCTCGTATTCGTCACCGGGCCGCGGCCCGTACACGGGCTCCACGGGGTCGCCGGAGAGCGTCGTGAAATCGGCCTCGCGCTTGCGCGAAGCGTCGTACCGGGCCTGCCAGCGTCGGCGGCCCTCCTCGATGGCGTCAGCGTCCATACCATCGAATTTACTAGGACGTCCTAGTAAATGTCGATGGCTGACCGCCGTACGTTGTCCGTACGGCGGTAGCGGTTACGCCTTGGCGACCGCGGGAGCGTCGTCCGCGACCCTGGACTCCAGCTCGCGGGAGACCTTGCGCTCCACGAAGAAGGCGGCCGTGGGGATCGTCCCGGCGAGCAGCACCCACAGCTGCTTGCCGACCGGCCACTTCGCCTTGGAGCCCAGGTCGAAGGCGAAGACCAGGTAGACGACGTACAGCCAGCCGTGTGCGATACCGACGACGCGCGTGAAGTCCGCGGCGCCGTTCATGTCGAACACGTACTTGGCGATCACACCGAGGGTCAGCAGGACCAGCAGTACACCCGTGACGTAGGCCATCACGCGGTACCTGGTCAGCACGCTCTTCTTCATGGCTACGAGCGTAACGACCCCTTTCGCACGATCTTCGCGCGCCCCCGGTTGTCGCCGAAGCCCGGCTCTCGCGTCGTCGAAGCCTGGCTCTACTCCTCGTCGAAGCCGGCTCTACTCCTCGTCGAGCCCGGCTCTACTCGTCGTCGAAGTCGTGCGCCGCGATCCGCAGGGGCCGCAGCATCGCGAAGATCTCCGCGCACTCCTCGGCGTCGTACGCCCCGAGTCCGAAGTCCATCGCCATCAGGTCGCGGGTGGCCGCGTCGCAGACCTCGCGGCCCTTCTCGGTGATGGAGGCGAGCGTGCCGCGCCCGTCGTTGGGGTTGGGCCGCTTGTCGACGAGCCCGGACCTCACCAGGCGGTCCACGGTGTTGGTGACCGACGTCGGGTGCACCATGAGCCGCTCGCCGATCTTGGACATCGGCAGCTCGCCCGCCTTGGAGAAGGTGAGCAGCACCAGTGCCTCGTACCGCGCGAAGGTCAGTCCGTACGGCCTGACGACCGCGTCCACCTCGGCGAGCAGGATCTGATGCGCGCGCATGATCGAGGTGATCGCGGCCATGGACGGCACCGATCCCCAGCGCTGCTGCCAGTGTTCGTCGGCGCGGGCGATGGGATCGAAGGCAAGGCTGAGCGGCTTCGGCACGCCAAAGACCTTACCGGCCGGTCACATCGTGGTCAGCCCCGTCTCGCCTTTCGGTCCGGGGCCCCGGTCCGGGGGGCGAGCGATGGTGTTTTCGCCCCCGCCCGGACCCCGTTCGCGCAGTTCACGAAAAACCCCGGCCCAGGGGACCGGGGTCTTCCGACGTTCTTTCCGCGGGCCGGACGAGGCCTACGCGGACAGGTGGCGCTCCACCGTGTCCACCTTGGAGGTCAGACCGTCCGTCACACCGGGGCGAATGTCGGCCTTCAGGACGACGGACACACGGGGCGCGCGCTCCTCGACGACGGCGACGGCGCGCTTGACGACCGCCATCACCTCGTCCCACTCGCCCTCGATCGAGGTGAACATGGCGTCGGTGCGGTTCGGCAGTCCCGACTCGCGGACCACGCGGACGGCGTCGGCGACGTACTCCCCCACGTCCTCGCCGACGCCGAGTGGCGTCACTGAGAAGGCGACGATCATGCGTTCACGATCCCTTCCTTGCGGGCGCGGGACGCGATGACCGCGTTCTCGGCCTCGCGCTTGAGCTTGCGCTCGGCGAAGAAGCCGCCGGTGGGCAGCACGGAGAGGACGAAGTAGAAGAGCCCGGTCTTCGCGCTCCACCTGGTGCGGTTCCAGGCGTCCGCCCAGAAGATCACGTACAGGATGAAGAGGACACCGTGGATGGAGCCCATGACGGGCACCGCGTTGAAGTCCGTGGTCCGCTTCAGCACCGAGCAGACAAGCAGCAGCAGGAAGGAGACGGCCTCGGGGGCCGAGACCAGGCGGAGGCGGCGGAGGGCGGTGGCGGTCTTTATGTCCACGGGTCACCTTCGGTGGGAGATTCGCTGTCGGCGGGAGCACGCTTTGTGAACGCAAGCACAAGCGATGTCCCATTGTGGCACTCACGGCCGGACCGCCCCGGCGCGGGGTCTCGGGGTGTCGGAAGGCAGGTGCCCGGGTTCGTCGGGGTCGGCGCCCCGGGGTGTCGTCAGGGTCGGGATCAGGGTTCGGATCCACCCGTAGGCCCTGTTGGGAGCCCCGCCCGGCGGCTACCTTCACCACGTGGCGATGTTTCGACTCCAGGGCAGCAAGGTGCTGGCCGTCGACATGACCGGGGACGCCGTGAAGGCGAAGAACGGCTCGATGGTCGCGTACGACGGTCAGATGGCCTTCAAGAAGCTGAGCGGTGGCGGTGAGGGCATACGGGGGATGGTGACCCGGCGCCTCACCGGTGAGCAGATGACGGTGATGGAGGTGAAGGGGCACGGGACCTGCTGGTTCGCGGACCGGGCCTCCGAGATCAACCTCGTCGATCTTCGGGGGGACAAGCTGTATGTGGAGTCGAGCAACCTGCTCGCGACGGACGCCGGACTGCGCACCGGCACGTCCTTCACGGGCCTGAGAGGCGCCTCGCAGGGCAACGGACTGTT
The DNA here is from genome assembly GCF_042881985.1 of Streptomyces sp. NPDC058246. NCBI lineage: Bacteria > Bacillati > Actinomycetota > Actinomycetes > Kitasatosporales > Streptomycetaceae > Streptomyces > Streptomyces sp. NPDC058246. The sequence continues at coordinate 4,327 of NZ_JBHVWZ010000003.1, forward strand.
CACGACCACCGTCGAGGGACACGGACAGGCCGCGATCATGTCCGACGGTCCGGCGGTGGTGCTGCGGGTGAGCTCGCAGTACCCGCTGACCGTGGACCCCGGCGCGTACATCGCGCACCAGGGCAATGTGCGGCAGTCCTTCCAGTCCGGTGTGACGTTCCGCACACTGCTCGGCGAGGGTGGCGGCGAGGCCTTCCAGATCCGCTTCGAGGGCGACGGACTGGTCTACGTACAGCCCAGTGAGCGCAACACGATCGCGGGAGATGTGTGACATGCCCTTTCGCGAAGTGAACTCGAAGATGGTCGAGGCCACGGTGCTGCCGGGCCAACGGATGTTCAGCCAGCGCGGCGCGATGCTCGCCTACAAGGGCGAGGTGTCCTTCACGCCCAACATCCAGGGCGGCCAGGGCGGTGTGATGTCGATGATCGGCCGCCGCCTGGCGAACGAGGCCACTCCCCTGATGTCCGTGGAGGGCTCCGGCACCGTGCTCTTCGGGCACGGCGGCCACCACGTCCACGTGATCAACCTGACCGGCGACACCTTGTACGTCGAGGCGGACCGGCTGCTCGCCTTCGACGGCACGCTCCAGCAGGGCACGATGTTCCTCGGCTCCCAGGGCGGAGTCATGGGCATGGTGCGGGGCCAGGTGACCGGTCAGGGGCTCTTCACGACCACCCTCAAGGGACACGGCGCGGTCGCCGTCATGGCGCACGGGGGCGTCTTCGAGCTCCCGATCACCCCCCAGCGCCCGGTCCACGTCGACCCTCAGGCGTACGTCGCGCACCACGGCGACGTACGCAACAAGCTGTCCACGGCGCTGGGCTGGCGCGACATGGTGGGGCGCGGCTCCGGTGAGGCGTTCCAGCTGGAGCTGAGCGGCAGTGGCGCGGTGTACGTCCAGGCCTCGGAGGAGAAGCTGTGAGCGCGTACGGAACTCCGGGCGGTCCGGTCGTCCACGACCCGATGACACTGCCGGTCGACGGCAACGTGAACAACTACACCTTCTGCGTGGAGCTCAAGGGGAGCCAGTGGTTCCTGCAGAAGGGCAAGATGATCGCCTACTACGGGTCGATGGAGTTCAACGGCATCGGACACGGCCGGCTCGACCGCCTCGTCCGTACGTCGTTCCATTCGCCTCTGCACGCGAGCGACTGGGTCGTGGCGGAGGGCTCGGGCAAGATGCTCCTCGCCGACCGGGCCTTCGACGTGAATTCGTATGACTTGGACGATGGCAATCTGACCATTCGCTCGGGCAACCTGCTCGCTTTTCAGCCAAGTCTTGCCCTCAAGCAGTCGATCGTGCCGGGCTTTCTGACCCTGATCGGAACCGGCAAGTTCGTGGCCGCGTCCAACGGGCCGGTGGTGTTCATGGAACCCCCGATCCGGGTGGACCCGCAGGCCCTTGTCGGCTGGGCCGACTGCCCCTCCCCGTGCCACCACTACGACCACGGGTACCTGACAGGCGTGATGGGCGGTCTACGTGCGATGACGGGCCTTGGCGGGGCCTCCGGAGAGGAGCATCAGTTCGAGTTCGTGGGGGCCGGCACGGTGCTGCTCCAGTCCACCGAAACCCTCATGGCCGAGCAGGCCACGGGGGCGGTCCCGCAGCAGGCCGGAGTACCCGGCGCGGGCGGGGTGCCCGGTCAGCACGGAGGGCAAGCCGGCGCACCGCGCCTTCCCGGACAGCTGGGGGACCTCCAGCGTCGCTTCGGGCTGTGAGCGGTAGTCTGCGGAGTGTGACATCGAACGCGTGCGCACCGTCACACCACCCTCACTAGTTCGCCTTTCAACATTTTAGGTAGACTTCATTCATGGAGACCGAGACGGCCACGCGCTGGCTGACCGATGCGGAGCAGTGCGCCTGGCGCACCCACCTGGAGGTCAACAGGCTGTTGACGTACCAGCTCGAAAGGGATCTTCAGCCGTTCGGGCTGACGATGAACGACTACGAGATCCTGGTGAATCTCTCCGAGTCGGAGGGTGTACGCATGCGGATGAGCGATCTCGCGTCCGCCACCCTCCAGTCGAAGAGCCGCCTCTCGCACCAGATCACCCGCATGGAGAACGCGGATCTGGTGCGCCGCGAGAACTGCGAGTCGGACCGCCGGGGCCTGTTCGCCGTCCTCACCGAGCACGGCATGGAGACGATGAAGAAGGTCGCGCCGCACCATGTGGCGTCGGTGCGACGGCACTTCATCGATCTGCTGTCGCCGGAGGCGCTGGAGGACCTGCACAAGTCGCTGCGGCCGATCGCTGAGCATCTGCGGGGTCAGCGGGGCAAGCCGTAAGGGCCCACTCCCGCGGCCCCGCCCGAATTCCCGGCGTTCACTCCCGGTCCCTGGGGGCTGCGTCCCCAGACCCCCGCCAAAAGACTGCGCAGTTCCCCGCGCCCCTGGACAGGGGCGCGGGGAACTGCGCGAGCGAGGTCTGGGGCGGAGCCTCGGGTCGGGACGGGAAGGGGCGGCGGGGGCGGAACAGACCGCAGGCCTGGCGCCCCGCCCCCTCAGCCCTCCGTCAAGCCCTCCACCAGGGAGTCGGCGGCCTGGTACGGGTCGAGTTCGCCGGCCACGATCCGCTCCGCGAGCGCGCTGAGGCGCCGGTCACCATGGAGGTCACCGATCCGCTGCCGCAGCGCGGTGACGGCGATCGTCTCGACCTCCTGGGACGCACGGGCGAGCCGCCGCTCGTTCAGCACCCCGTGCTCCTCCATCCACGCCCGGTGCTTCTCCAGCGCCTCGACGACCTCGTCGATGCCCTCGCCCCGGGCGGCGACCGTCTTGACGATGGGCGGCCGCCAGTCGCCGGGACCCCGGGATTCACCCAGCCCCAGCATGTGGTTCAGCTCGCGGGCCGTCGCGTCGGCCCCGTCCCGGTCGGCCTTGTTGACGACGTACACGTCCCCGATCTCCAGGATTCCGGCCTTCGCCGCCTGGATGCCGTCGCCCATGCCGGGGGCGAGGAGGACGACCGAGGTGTCGGCCTGGGACGCGATCTCGACCTCGGACTGTCCGACACCGACCGTCTCGACGAGGATCACGTCGCAGCCCGCCGCGTCCAGGACGCGGATCGCCTGGGGGGCCGCCCAGGCGAGTCCGCCGAGATGGCCGCGCGTGGCCATCGAGCGGATGTAGACGCCGGGGTCCGACGCGTGCTCGGACATGCGGACACGGTCGCCGAGCAGCGCACCGCCGGAGAACGGCGAGGAGGGATCGACGGCCAGCACCCCGACGCGCTTGCCCTGCCGCCGGTACGCCGTCACCAGCGCCGAGGTCGAGGTCGACTTGCCCACGCCCGGCGACCCCGTCAGGCCCACCACATACGCGTTGCCCGCCAGCGGCGCCAGCGCCGCCATGACCTCACGGAGCTGCGGTGCCGCCCCCTCCACCAGGGAGATCAGCCGGGCCACGGCCCGCGGCCGTCCTTCCCTGGCCTGGGCCACCAGCGAGGAGACGTCCTGCATCACAGCTCCGTTCACGAGAGGTCGTAGAAAATGGTGTGTCAGGCCTTGGCTACCCGCACGATCAGCGCGTCACCCTGGCCGCCGCCACCGCACAGCGCCGCCGCGCCCACACCGCCGCCGCGCCGCTTCAGCTCGAGGGCGAGGTGCAGGACGAGCCGGGCACCGGACATCCCGATCGGGTGACCGAGGGCGATGGCGCCGCCGTTGACGTTCACCTTTTCCGTGGACACGCCGAGGTCCTTCATTGACTGCACGGCGACCGCCGCGAAGGCCTCGTTGATCTCGATGAGGTCGAGGTCCGCGACGTCCAGACCCTCCTTCTTGAGCGCGTGGAGGATGGCGTTGGACGGCTGCGACTGCAGAGAATTGTCCGGCCCGGCCACGTTCCCGTGCGCGCCGATCTCGGCGATCCACTCCAGGCCCAGCTCCTGCGCCTTGGTCTTGCTCATCACGACCACGGCCGCCGCGCCGTCCGAGATCTGGGAGGCGGAACCGGCGGTGATCGTGCCGTCCTTCGTGAAGGCCGGGCGCAGCTTGCCCAGCGACTCGGCCGTGGTCTCGGCGCGGATGCCCTCGTCCTTGCTGAAGACGACGGGCTCGCCCTTGCGCTGCGGGATCTCGATCGGCGTGATCTCCGCCTCGAAGATGCCGTTCTTCTGGGCGGCGGCCGCCCGCTGGTGCGAGAGGGCCGCGATCTCGTCCTGCTCGGGTCGGGCGATGCCGAGGCGCGTGTTGTGCTTCTCCGTCGACTCGCCCATGGCGATGTTCTCGAAGGCGTCCGTCAGGCCGTCGTACGCCATGGCGTCGAGCATCTCGATCGCCCCGTACTTGTAGCCCTCACGGGACTTGGGGAGGAGGTGCGGCGCGTTCGTCATCGACTCCTGGCCGCCCGCGACCACGATGTCGAACTCACCGGCGCGGATCAGCTGGTCCGCGAGCGCGATGGCGTCGAGCCCCGACAGGCACACCTTGTTGATGGTGAGCGCCGGGACGCTCATCGGGATGCCCGCCTTGACCGCGGCCTGGCGTGCCGGGATCTGCCCTGCCCCGGCCTGGAGCACCTGGCCCATGATCACGTACTGCACCTGGTCGCCGCCGATCCCCGCACGGTCGAGGGCGGCCTTGATCGCGAATCCTCCGAGATCGGCTCCGGAGAAGGTCTTCAGCGAGCCGAGCAACCGTCCCATCGGGGTGCGGGCACCCGCGACGATCACGGAAGTCGGGCTGTTCGTTCCAGACATGAGGTGCGATCCCCTTCCAGCTTGGCAGCTGAGGAGTGAACGAGGGTTTACTTGAATGTACTGAGCGGTAGGCCACCCGTCATCCGGCGCGCAGTGTGATCGCGCGCACGTTGCGTAACCACCGAAGGAGCGCTGCACTGACTCCATGCTGACGCGAATCGACCACATCGGGATCGCCTGTTTCGACCTCGACAAGACCGTCGAGTTCTACCGTGCGACGTACGGCTTCGAAGTCTTCCACTCCGAGGTCAACGAGGAGCAGGGTGTACGGGAGGCCATGCTCAAGATCAACGAGACGTCCGACGGCGGCGCCTCGTACCTCCAACTGCTGGAGCCCACCCGCGACGACTCCACGGTGGCGAAGTGGCTCGCCAAGAACGGCGAGGGCGTCCACCACATCGCTTTCGGTACGGCGGATGTCGACGCCGACGCCGACGACATCAAGGACAAGGGCGTACGCGTGCTGTACGACGAGCCCCGGCGCGGGTCGATGGGCTCGCGGATCACCTTCCTGCACCCGAAGGATTGCCACGGAGTACTGACAGAACTGGTCACTTCGGCGCCTGTTGAGTCACCTGAGCACTGACCCTCGTACTGCATGTCCCGGGGGACATCTCGGGAGACGAACCCCTGGCCCCCAGCAGAAAAAGCAGTCGCCCAGGCCGAGCGGAAGACGGAGGCCGGTAGGGTTGGGGCGGCCGCTCAACTCTGTTGGGGGGCTGAGGGCCGGGGTCCAGGTTTCGGGGGACGAGCGTCGGGGCAGCAGCCCGTGCTGCGCCGTTGATCTGACACCATTCCCCGGGGGCCCCGTTCGGCGGATGGACGGAGCTCGTTTGGAGAGACTTGCGACCAGGGGACGGATGGGACCGCGCAGTGCGGGGCTACGAACGCCAGGAGCGAGAGCCGGCGGCTGACGTCGACCACCTCTCTCGGTTCGAGGCCGAGATGGAACGGCTGAAGACCGAGCGGGAGAAGGCCGTCCAGCACGCCGAGGACCTCGGCTATCAGGTCGAGGTGCTGCGCGCCAAGCTGCACGAGGCGCGGCGCAGTCTGGCGACCCGTCCTGCCTACGACGGCGGGGACATCGGGTACCAGGCCGAGCAGCTGCTCCGCAATGCCCAGATCCAGGCCGACCAGCTGCGGGCCGACGCCGAGCGCGAGCTGAGCCAGGCCCGCGCGCAGACGCAGCGGATCCTCCAGGAGCATGCCGAGCAGGCCGCGCGTCTCCAGGCGGAGCTGCACCAGGAGGCGGTCGCCCGCCGCCAGCAGCTCGACCAGGAGCTCGCCGAGCGCCGGCAGACCGTCGAGTCGCACGTCAACGAGAACGTGGCGTGGGCGGAGCAGCTGCGCGCCCGCACCGAGTCGCAGGCCCGCCGTCTCCTGGAGGAGTCGCGCGCCGAGGCCGACCAGGCCTTGTCCGCCGCCCGCGCGGAGGCCGAGCGGATCGCCGCCGAGGCCCGCCAGCGGCTCACGAACGACGCCGAGGCGGCCCGCGCGGAGGCGGAGCAGCTGCTGCGCCGGGCCCGCACGGACGCCGAGCGGCTGCTGAACGCCGCGTCCACCCAGGCCCAGGAGGCCACCGACCACGCCGAGCAGCTGCGCAGCTCCACGGCGACGGAGTCGGACACCGCCCGCCGCCTGGCCACCGAGCTGAGCCGGGCCGCCGAGCAGCGCATGACCGAGGCCGAGGCGGCGCTGCGCGAGGCGCGGGCCGAGGCGGACAAGGTCGTCGCCGAGGCGAAGGAGGCCGCCAGCAAGGCGCTCTCCAGCGCGGAGTCGGCCAACGAGCAGCGCACGCGTACGGCGAAGGAGCAGGTCGCCCGGCTGGTCAGCGAGGCCACCAAGGAGGCCGAGTCCACCAAGTCCGAGGCCGAGCAGGTCGTCGCGGAGGCCCAGGCCAAGGCCGAGAAGATCATCGCGGAGGCCGAGGAGAACGCCCGCAGCCTCACCGCCGAGGAGACCGCCTCCCAGCTCGCCAAGGCGGCCCGTACGGCCGAGGACGTACTCAACAAGGCGTCCGAGGAAGCGAAGCGGACCACCAAGGCCGCCTCCGAGGAGGCCGAGCGGATCCGCACCGAGGCGGAGACCGAGGCGGACCGGCTGCGCGCCGAGGCGCACGACATCGCCGAGCAGCTCAAGGGCACGGCGAAGGACGACACCAAGGAGTACCGCGCCAAGACGGTCGAACTGCAGGAGGAGGCGCGCCGGCTGCGCGGCGAGGCCGAGCAGCTGCGCGCCGACGCGGTCTCCGAGGGCGAGCGCATCCGCTCCGAGGCCCGGCGCGACGCCGTCCAGCAGATCGAGGAGGCGGCCAAGACCGCCGAGGAGCTGCTCGCCAAGGCGAAGGCCGACGCGGACGAGCTGCGCACGACGGCCACCACGGACAGCGAGAAGGTCCGCACCGAGGCCATCGAGCGCGCCACGACGCTGCGCCGGCAGGCCGAGGACACTCTGGAGCGCACCCGCGCCGAGGCCGAGCGGCATCGCGCGGAGGCCGTCGAGCAGTCCGAGACGATCAAGGCGGAGGCCGAGCGGGCCGCCGAGCAGCTGCGCGAGGAGACCGAGCGCGCCATAGCGGCTCGTCAGGCCGAGGCGGCCGAGGGGCTGACCCGCCTGCACACGGAGGCCGAGGAGCGTCTCGCCGCCGCCGAGCAGGCGCTGACGGACGCGCGCGCGGAGGCCGAGCGGATCCGCCGCGAGGCCGCCGAGGAGACGGACCGGCTGCGTTCGGAGGCCGCCGAGCGGATCCGTACGCTCCAGGCGCAGGCCGAGGCCGAGGCCGAGCGGCTGCGCAACGAGGCCGCGGCGGACGCGTCCGTCTCCCGCGCCGAGGGCGAGGCCATCGCCGTACGGCTGCGGTCGGAGGCGGCGGCGGAGGCCGAGCGGCTGAAGTCGGAGGCCCAGGACAGCGCCGACCGGGTACGGGCGGAGGCGCAGGCCGCTGCCGAGCGGCTGGCCACCGAGGGCGCCGAGACGCTGGCCGCCGCGCAGGAGGAGGCCGCCCGGCGCCGCCGCGAGGCCGAGGAACTCCTCGGCTCCGCGCGTCAGGAGGCCGACCAGGAGCGCGAGCGGGCCCGCGAGCAGAGCGAGGAGCTCCTCGCCTCCGCGCGCAACCGGGTCGAAGAGGCGCAGGCCGAGGCCGTACGGCTGGTCGAGGAGGCCGACCGGCGCGCGACCGAGATGGTCTCGAACGCCGAGCAGACCGCACAGCAGGTGCGCGACTCCGTGGCGGGCCTGCACGAGCAGGCGCAGGAGGAGATCGCGGGCCTGCGCAGCGCCGCCGAGCACGTGGCGGACCGTACCCGCACCGAGGCGCAGGAGGAGGCGGACCGGGTCCGCGCCGACGCGTACGCGGAGCGGGAGCGGGCGGCCGAGGACGCGGCACGCCTCCGGCGCGAGTCGGCCGAGGAGTCGGAGGCCGCCAAGTCGCTCGCGGAGCGCACGGTGTCGGAGGCGATCGCCGAGGCCGAGCGGCTGCGCTCGGACGCCGGCGCGCACGCGCAGCGGGTCCGCACCGAGGCGTCGGAGGTCATCGCGGGCGCCGAGCAGGACGCCTCGCGCACTCGTGCGGACGCCCGGGAGGACGCCAACCGGATCCGTTCGGACGCGGCCACGCAGGCGGACACGCTCATCACGGAGGCGACCGCCGAGGCCGAGCGGCTCGCGGCGGAGACGAACGCCGAGGCCGAGCGCGTACGGTCCGAATCCGTGGCCAAGGCCGAGCGGCTCATCTCGGACGCGTCCGGGGACGCGGAGCGCCTGCGGGCCGAGGCCTCCGAGACGGTGGGCTCCGCGCAGCAGCACGCCGAGCGGATCCGCGCCGAGGCGGAGCGGGTGAAGGCCGAGGCGGCGGCGGAGGCCGAGCGGCTCACGTCGTCGGCGCGCGAAGAGGCGGAGCGCACCCTGGATGAGGCGCGCCAGGAGGCCAACAAGCGGCGCTCCGAGGCGGCCGAGCAGGTCGACACGCTCATCTCGGAGACGGCCGCCGAGGCCGACAAGCTTCTCGCCGAGTCGCAGCAGAGCGCGCAGAAGACCACCGCGGACGCCGAGGCGCAGGCCGACACGATGGTGGGCGCGGCGCGGAACGAGGCCGAGCGGCTGGTCTCCGAGGCGACTGTGCAGGGCAACTCCCTGGTGGAGCGGGCCCGTACGGACGCCGACGAGCTGCTGGTCGGCGCGCGCCGGGACGCGACCGCCATCCGGGAGCGTGCGGAGGAGCTGCGCGACCGCATCACCACGGAGATCGAGGAGCTGCACGAGCGGGCCCGCCGCGAGTCGGCCGAGGCCATGAAGACGGCCGGCGAGCGCTGCGACGCACTCGTGAAGGCCGCCGAGGAGCAGCTCGCCGAGGCCGAGGCGAAGGCGAAGGACCTGGTCGCGGAGGCCAACTCCGAGGCGAGCAAGGTGCGTATCGCCGCCGTCAAGAAGGCCGAGGGTCTCCTCAAGGAGGCCGAGCAGAAGAAGACGTCGGTCATCGCCGAGGCCGAGAAGATCAGGTCCGAGGCGATCCAGGAGGCGAAGGCCGCGGTCGAGGAGGGCAAGCGCGACCTGGAGGTTCTGGTGCGCCGCCGCGAGGACATCAATGCGGAGATCTCCCGTGTCCAGGATGTCCTGGAGGCGTTGGAGTCCTTTGAGGCCCCGTCCAACGGCAAGGACGGTGGGATCAAGGCGGGCGCTGCCGCGGGCGCGACCCGTTCGGGTGGCAAGGCGTCAGAGGGCTAGCCAGAAGGACCGATTCCATGCTTTGCAGGGACCTTTGACACAGGCTCTGGCAAGCCCTCCGGCAGGTAGCCACCCAAAAGGAGTGTCATTCTCCAGATCAAACACGTATCCGCTCGATGACACACCGCTTTGACCCCTAGGATTCCCCTATCACCTCACCGGTCTCATTCGACAGGAACCCCATGAGCGACACTTCCCCCTACGGCTTCGAGCTTGTGCGGCGTGGGTACGACCGCGCTCAGGTGGACGAACGCATTTCGAAGCTCGTCTCCGACCGTGACAGCGCTCTGGCCCGTATCACTGCTCTCGAAAAGCGCATCGAGGAGCTCCACCTCGAGACGCAGAACGCTCAGGCCCAGGTCAGCGACGCCGAGCCGTCGTACGCCGGTCTCGGCGCGCGTGTCGAGAAGATCCTCCGCCTCGCCGAGGAGGAGGCGAAGGACCTGCGCGAGGAGGCCCGTCGCGCTTCCGAGCAGCACCGTGAGCTCGCGGAGTCGGCGGCCCAGCAGGTCCGCAACGACGCAGAATCGTTCGCTGCGGACCGCAAGTCCAAGGCGGAGGACGAGGGCGTCCGGATCGTCGAGAAGGCCAAGAGCGACGCCTCGCAGCTGCGCCAGGAAGCGCAGAAGGACGCGCAGTCCAAGCGCGAGGAGGCGGACGCCCTCTTCGAGGAGACCCGCGCCAAGGCCGCCCAGGCCGCCGCCGACTTCGAGACGAACCTCGCCAAGCGCCGCGAGCAGTCGGAGCGCGACCTCGCGTCCCGCCAGGCCAAGGCCGAGAAGCGGCTCGCGGAGATCGAGCACCGCGCGGAGCAGCTCCGCCTGGAGGCCGAGAAGCTGCGCACGGACGCCGAGCGCCGCGCCCGCCAGACGGTGGAGACGGCTCAGCGCCAGGCCGAGGACATCGTGGCCGACGCGAACGCCAAGGCCGACCGCATCCGTTCGGAATCCGAGCGCGAGCTCGCGGCCCTCACCAACCGCCGCGACTCGATCAACGCCCAGCTCACGAACGTCCGCGAGATGCTCGCGACGCTCACGGGCGCCGCGGTGGCCGCCGCCGGCACCCCTGCCGAGGACGAGCCGGTCTCCCGCGGCGTCCCGGCCCAGCAGTCCCGGTAACCACCCGGACGGCCGGCGACACCAAAGCCCGCACCCTCCACCAGGGGTGCGGGCTTGTGTTCGTGGGCGGGAAGAGCGGCCCTTGTTTACGGGGAGGGAGGCTGGGGGGGAGGCTCCACCCCGTCAGGAGCGCGGGGAACCGCGCGGTCGGCCACGGCGGCGCGGCGGTCGGCCACGGCGGCCAAGTAGCAGCAGCACCCCCTGTTCAAGTGGCACCGCCAATCCCCCCGTCTTAGCGTTGCCGCATGATCGAGCTCGAGGGGCTGACCAAGCGCTACGGCGAGAAGGTGGCGGTCAACAATCTGACCTTCGCCGTCAGACCCGGCATCGTGACAGGCTTCCTCGGTCCCAACGGCGCCGGCAAGTCCACGACGATGCGGATGATGCTCGGGCTCGACCGGCCCACCGCGGGCGACGTACGGATCGACGGACGGCACTACGACCACCTCCGGGATCCCCTGAAGTACATCGGCGCCCTGCTGGACGCGAAGGCGATGCACGGCGGGCGCAGCGCCTTCAACCACCTCCTGTGCCTCTCGCAGAGCAACGGCATCCCGAAGGCGCGGGTGCACGAGGTACTCGACACCGTCGGTCTGACCGCGGTCGCGAAGAAGAAGGCCAAGGGGTTCTCGCTCGGCATGGGCCAGCGGCTCGGCATCGCGGGCGCGCTGCTCGGCGACCCGCGGATCCTGATGTTCGACGAGCCGGTCAACGGCCTCGACCCCGAGGGCATCCACTGGATCCGCAACCTCATGAAGTCACTGGCGGCGCAGGGCCGTACGGTCTTCGTCTCCTCGCACCTGATGAGCGAGATGGCGCTGACCGCCGACCACCTCGTCGTCATCGGCCAGGGACGGCTCCTCGCCGACACCTCCATGGCTGACTTCATCCAGCACAACTCCCGGTCGTACGTCCGGATCCGCACCCCCCAGCGCGAGCGGCTCCTGGACGTGCTGCGCGGCGCGGGGATCACGGTCGTCGAGACGGGCGGCGGCACGCTCGAAGTGGACGGCGGCAAGCCGGAGCACATCGGTGAGCTGGCCGCGCAGCATCAGATCGTGCTGCACGAGCTCAGCCCCCAGCAGGCCTCTCTGGAGGAGGCGTTCATGCAGCTGACCGCGGAGTCGGTGGAGTACCACGCGCACGCCGACACCCCCCACCGGCAGGCTCCCGCCCAGGAGTGGGGCGGCGCCTGGAACAAGGGAGGCTGACCATGGCGGCCACCCAGGTCCTCAAGTCCGAGTGGACCAAGATCCGGTCGGTCTCGTCCACCGTGTGGACGCTCAGTCTCGCCGCGGTCGTCACGATCGCGCTCGGCATCCTGATCTCGCTGCTGTCGAAGAACGAGTTCGACAAGATGCCCGTGCGGGAGCGGCTCTCCTTCGACCCGACGTTCATCAGCTTCGCGGGCATGACCCTCGGCCAGCTCGCGATGATCGTGTTCGGGGTGCTCGTCGTGGGCAACGAGTACAGCACCGGCATGATCCGCACCTCGCTCGCCGCGGTCCCGCAGCGCGGCACGTTCCTCTTCAGCAAGGTCGCGGTCGCGGCGGCCCTCGCCCTGATCGTCGGAATGATCACCAGCTTCGTCGCCTTCTTCCTCGGCCAGGCGATGCTCGGCCCGCACAAGGCGTCGATCGGTGACGCCGGCGTGCTGCGCGCGGTGATCGGCGGCGGCCTCTACATGACCCTGATCGCCGTCTTCTCGATGGGCGTCGCGGCGATGCTGCGCAGCCCGATGCTCTCGCTCGGCATCCTGATGCCCTTCTTCTTCCTGATCTCCAACATCCTGGGTGCCGTCTCCGCGACCAAGAAGCTCGGCCGCTACCTCCCCGACCAGGCCGGCAGCAAGATCATGCGGGTCGTGACCCCGATCGGCGACGACACTCCGTACGGCCCCTGGGGCGGCCTCGCGATCATGGTCCTGTGGGTGGTCGCGGCCCTCATCGGGGGGTACGCGCTGCTGAAGAGGCGCGACGCGTAGGACGTGCAGCGGCGCGCCCGAGCCGTCCGGATTTCGCGCGCGAGGGATTCGGCCGAGCCTCGAGGCCTCCGGAGGCCGCGCACGAGGCATCCGGCCGGCGCCTCCGGGCGGCCGGATTTCGTCCATACGGCTTCCGGCTCTCGCCGCCGAGGCGGCCGGAATTCGCGTGCGGGGACTTCGCTTCCCGAACGGAAGGGTTCCGTTTCGGTGCTGACCAGGCAGGACGCGTACCTGACAAGGCACGGGTTTGACCTGCGTAGTTTTACTTTCTCTTGAGTGGAACCGTCAGCGCCCCGATATCCTCCTAACCCTTACGGGGGCGTGCGCCCCGACGTCCTGAACCTTTCGATGGGTGCGCAGCATGATCGAGGCAGTCGGCCTGACGAAGCGCTATGGCGCCAAGACGGCCGTGTACAACCTTTCCTTCCAGGTGCGGCCGGGCGCCGTCACCGGCTTCCTCGGGCCCAACGGCTCGGGCAAGTCGACCACGATGCGGATGATCCTCGGCCTGGACAACCCCACCTCGGGGCAGGTGACGATCGGCGGCTTCCCGTACCGCAAGCTCCCGAACGCCCCCCGCCAGGTCGGCGCCCTCCTCGACGCCAAGGCCGTGCACGGCGGCCGGCACGCCCGCAACCACCTCCTCTGCCTCGCCCAGCTGTCGGGCATCCCGGCCCGCCGGGTGGACGAGGTGCTCGGCGTCGTCGGGCTCCAGGACGTGGCCAAGAAGCGCTCCAAGGGCTTCTCGCTCGGCATGGGCCAGCGCCTCGGCATCGCCGCCGCGCTCCTCGGCGACCCGCAGGTGCTGCTCTTCGACGAGCCGGTCAACGGCCTCGACCCCGAGGGCATCCTCTGGGTGCGCAACCTGATGAAGTCCCTCGCGGCGGAGGGCCGTACGGTCTTCGTCTCCTCGCACCTGATGAGCGAGATGGCGCTGACCGCCGACCACCTCATCGTGATCGGCCGCGGCCAGCTGCTCGCCGACATGAGCATCAAGGACTTCATCTCGCACAACTCGGCCGACTTCGCCCGGGTCCGCACTCCGGACGGCGAGCCGCAGCAGCGCGAGAAGCTCACGGCCACGCTGACCGAGGCGGGCGGCCAGGTGCTGCCCGAGCAGGACGGCGCGCTGCGCGTGATGGGCCTCGCACTGCCCCGCATCAGCGACCTCGCGCACTCCGCCGACGTACGGCTGTGGGAGCTGTCGCCGCACCAGGCCTCGCTGGAGGAGGCGTACATGCGGATGACGCAGGGCGCCGTCGACTACCGCTCGACCATCGATCAGAAGGCCGGGCTGCAGCAGGAGCTGCCGCCGGGCGCCATGCCGGCGCAGCATCTGCCGGTGGCGGGCCAGGGACAGCCGGGCTGGTACGCACCGCCGCCGCCCCAGCAGGGCGGCCGGCCGTTCGCCATGCCCCAGACGGGCCCGTACGGTGCTCCGGGCGCGCCCGGTGCCTCCGGCGCCGCTCCGGACGCGGGTCAGCCGCCCCAGACGGGCCCGTACGGCGCCCCGGCCGCTCCGGGTGCCACGAACGTCAATCCGTACGCCCAGGCCGCGCCCCAGGCCCCGGCGCAGCCCGCCGCCCAGGCCCCCGCGCCCGCCGCCGCCCCCGACCTGACCAAGCCCGAGGACGCCCGATGAGCACGCCCCAGCCCCCGATGCCGCAGCAGGCCGCCGCTGCCCCCGACTGGCAGACGGCGCCCGGCACTTCGTACACCTCGCCGATCCCGGTCACCCCCACCCACCTCGGTCACGCGCTCAACTCCGAGTGGACGAAGATCAAGTCGGTGCGCTCCACCATGTGGACGCTCGGCACCTTCCTGCTCCTGGTGATCGGCATCGGCTTCCTGGTCGCCGCGCAGACCACGAACGCCGACTTCAGCGACGTCCCGTACACGATCCCGGCGTTCTTCGGGCTGATGCTGGGGCAGATCTGCCTGATCACGCTGGGCGTCCTGGTGGTCTCCTCCGAGTACGGCACGGGCATGATCCGCACGACGTTCACGGCCTCGCCGCAGCGCCACCGGGTGCTGGCCGCGAAGCTGATCATCTTCTTCGCGGTGGCGTTCGTCGTGTCGGCCTTCGCGATCGGTCTGGTCGGCCTGATGACCTCGGGGATGCACGGCGGCTCCTCGACCGTGTCGTGGGGCGGCACGGTGATCATGGGATCGCTGTACGTCTCGCTGCTCGGCGCGCTCGCGCTCGCGGTGGGCTCGATGCTGCGTCACTCGGCCGGCGCGATCACCACGATGCTCGGCGTCGTGCTGGTGCCCGCGATCATGCCCGCGTTCCTGATGATGTCCGAGAGCATGCGCACCATCGGCGAGAAGATGCAGGAGTACAACGCTCCCAACGCCCTCGCCAGGATCTTCCGCCTCGACAGCGAGAGCGGGCACGGCGGCGCGCAGCTCGGTCTGCTCGCCGGACTGACGGCGGCGGCGATCGTCGGCGCGTTCGTGCTGCTGGAGCGCCGGGACGTCTGACGTCTCCGCTCGCCGGGACGACCGACCCGGCTCGAAGGAACGGCTCTGGAAGAGGAACGGCCCTAGAAGCGGGGCGCGTTACGGGACCGCTGCACCCGCGAGGTGCGGCGGTCCTTCGCGTTCCAGCAGGACTTGTGCCAGTGCCGTCGGTCGTCGACGCCCGAGTGCTCCGGCCAGGCCACCACGTGCGGGACGCCGGAGGGGATCATCTGGTCGCAGCCGGGGCAGCGGTAGGTCTTGCCGTCCGCGCTCGCGCCCGCCACATGGCGCACGCTCCACTCCTCGCCCTGCCAGCTCTCGGTCGACTGCCAGCCGCCGTAACGGCCGGACCGCTCCTCGTCCGCGCTACTGCCGGACGCGCCGGCGGCCTTCGGACGATTGCGACGCGGGGACACAGGACACCTCACGGAGCTATACAGGGAGCAGGAGCCATCTCCAGCCTACGCGGCGCGCACAGGGGTACGCGTACTCCACCAACCCGTCCGGATCCCCCACCGCGCGGCCCATTCCGCAGACAATCCGCAAATCTCTCCGCCAAGCCGTGACTTCGGCACGTGTCATGCGGTTATGCCGGGTGGGGGAGCTCCGTGTCGGAGCCGAGGAAGCAGGAAGTGCGATGCACGTAGGAAGTTTTGTACTGGCGGCCCAGTTCCCGGGCCAGGGTCAGGGAGAGGCCCTGCACCGCGCCGTGCGGTCCGCCGAAGTCGCCGAGGAGGCCGGGCTCGACGCGGTATGGCTGGCCGAGCACCACTTCGTGCCGTACGGGACGTGCCCGTCCGCCGTCACACTCGCCGGGTACCTGCTCGGGCGCACCAGCCGGATCCGGGTCGGCACGGCGGTCAGCGTGCTGCCCACCGTGCACCCCGTGGCGCTCGGCGAGCAGGCCGCGCTGCTGCATCTGACGTCCGGCGGACGGTTCTCGCTGGGCGTCGGGCGCGGCGGCCCCTGGGTCGACCTGGAGGTCTTCGGTTCGGGCCTCGAGGCGTACAAGACGGGCTTCCCCGAATCACTCGATCTCCTGGTGCGCTGGCTGCGCGAGCCGTCCGTGCAGGGCACCTCGGAGCGGTTCAGCTTCCGTGAGGTTCCCGTCGTCCCCCGGCCGTCGGAGGCGCTGAGCGGCGCCCCGGGGCCCGAGGTCGTCGTCGCCTGCACCTCACCGTCGAGCGTGCGGCTCGCGGCCGAGCGCGGACTGCCGATGCTCCTCGGGATGCATGTCGGGGACGAGGAGAAGGCCGAAATGGTCGCGCTCTGGCGGCAGTACGCGCGCGCGGCCGGGCGTCCGGCGGACGAGATCTTCGCCGCGGCCCATGTGTCCGCCGGCGTCTGCCAGATCGCGGACCGCCGCACGGAGGCCGTCGAGACGCTCCTCAAGGCGATGCCAGGCTGGCTGAAGCAGGGGCTGGACGCCCATGTGACGGTCGACGGCCGCGCCCGCGCGATGCGGGACCCGCTGGCGTACACCGAACTGCTCTGCGGGCTGCACCCGGTGGGGACCCCCCGGCTGTGCGCCGACCGGCTGGCGGCGACCTCGGAGCGGACGGGCATCTCACGCTTCGCCCTGCTCGTCGAGGGTTCGGGAGACCTGGCGGCGACGGAGGAGAACGTACGACGCCTCGGAGGCGAGGTACTGCCCCACCTCAAGTGACGGACCGCGGGGAGCTTGCCGCCCCAGTACTAATGCACCTCCCGCGTACGGAGCGGCAAGCAGTGCGGCATCACCGCGTCAGCAGTCCCGGAACTCCGGGGACTGGTTCAGCAGCTGACTGCGGACCGAGGTGAAGCGTGCCAGCGTGTCGTCCACTGAGGCGTCCAGCGGGAACACCGCCACCCGGTGGCAGTTCTGGAAGGCCAGCCGCACTCCGAAGTGCCGCTGCAGCGCGCCGCGTATCGCGTCACTCGCGAGCGCACGCAGCAGCTGGCCACGTGCCTGCTCGTCCGGCGGAGGCGTCTGGTTGTCGGCGAAGTTGCCGCCGTCCACCTTCAGCTGGGCCACCAGGGAGCTGATCATCTCCCACGCGTAGGGCAGGGAGGTCCGGACGCAGTCGACGAAGTCAGCTTCGTCGACCTCGCCTCGCTCGGCCTGTTCGAGTAGGGCCGGTGAGACGTCGAGCGACATGGGTACTCCTCTCGCACCCCCAGACCTCGGGGGTTGCCGGACAGGGATAGGGAGTTCGCGATATCGAACACGCTGAGTACACGCATCGCGACCTCCCGTTTCTACGGTAAGCAACGGACGGTGACGGCACCAGGAGAATGCGCACATAGCGAACTCCCAGTAGGCACACAATCAGCCACGACCGAACAGGCGTCTTCCAGGGCGAATCGCGTGCACCACTGCCCGTCGAGTAGCGTTGCCGACCATGCGCCTCGTCATTGCCCGCTGTTCCGTGGACTACGCGGGCCGGCTCACCGCCCACCTCCCGTCGGCCCCCCGCCTCATCCTCGTGAAGGCGGACGGCAGCGTCTCGATCCACGCGGACGACCGCGCCTACAAGCCCCTCAACTGGATGTCTCCGCCCTGCACGCTGAAAGAGGGTTCGGGGGACGAGGAAGGCGTCTGGACCGTCATCAACAAGGCGGGCGAGAAACTCATCATCACGATGGAGGAAGTCCTCCACGATTCCTCGCACGAATTGGGCGTGGACCCGGGCCTGATCAAGGACGGCGTGGAAGCACACCTTCAAGAGCTCCTCGCGGACCGCATCGAGACTCTCGGCGAGGGCTACACGCTCATCCGCCGCGAGTACATGACGGCCATCGGCCCGGTCGACATCCTGTGCCGGGACGCCGAGGGCCGGACCGTCGCCATCGAGATCAAGCGGCGCGGTGAGATCGACGGCGTGGAGCAACTCACGCGCTATCTGGAGCTGTTGAACCGCGACCCGCACCTCGCGCCGGTCCGCGGCGTCTTCGCCGCCCAGGAGATCAAGCCGCAGGCCCGCGTCCTCGCCACCGACCGGGGCATCGGCTGCACGGTGCTGGACTACGACGCGCTGCGCGGCATCGAGGACGACAAACTGCGGCTGTTCTGACCCGTCACACCGACAGCTGAGGGCCGGGTCCGCCGATGCGGACCCGGCCCTCGCACGTGCTGCTTCAGATCACCGCGCCGCCGGGCGACGTGGCGGCGCCGGTGCTCGCCGAGGCGCTGGAGGCGCTGCTCTCCGGCGCGCCGGCGGTGGTGCTCGCCGGGGCGCTGGAGGCGGGGCCGCTGGCGGTGGTCGACGTGGACGGAGTCGTCGTCGGGGTGGGCGTCGGCGTGGGCGTCGGCGTCTCGGTGGGCGTCTGGGAAGGCGTATGGGTCGGCGTCTTCGAAGGCGTCTGCGAGGGCGTCTTGGACGGCGACTTCGACGGGGACTTGGACGGCGACTTCGACGGCGTACCCGAACTGTGCGTCCCGCTCGGGTTGTCCGACGGCTGCCGGGACGCGGTAACCGTCGGCGTCGGATCGTCGGACGTCCCGTACGTGCCGTCGGGCCCCGGATCGGTGGGCGTCGCCACGGCCCCCGTGTTGGCGTCGCCGCCCTTCTTGGCCTTGTCCGCGCCCAGACTGTCGTCGGAGCTGCCCTGGCTGGCCGAGGGGTTGACGCCGACCTTCTCGGACGGGGTGTCGCTGTTGTGGTCGGAGGTGGCGCCGAGGGTCACCACGGTGCCCAGGACGGCGACGAGGAGCGCGCCCGCGCCCGCGGCCACCAGGTTGCGCCGGGTGCCGCTCACGAGGCGGCCCGCGACGCCCGCGCTCTTCGACGCGGGGCGGCCCGGATCGGTCCGGTGGGTGACCAGGGTGGAGGGTTCGCCGGGCGGCTCGGCCGGCGCGAAGGCGGCCGGTACGCCGCCGGGGGGCGACGCCGACTCCTCGTACCGCGCGTCGGACACCTCCTCCCCTGCGGTGGACCCGAGGGCGGGCGTGGCACCCGAGCGGTCGGCGACCAGGGCGAGGGCGCGGCGGCCGGCGACCGTGCCGCGCTTGTCGGCGAGGGCGCCGCGCAGTCCGATGGAGGCCTCCAGCTCGGCGCGGGCCCGGTCCAGCTGGCCGCCGCAGAGCGCGAGGATGCCCAACTCATGGTGGAAGTAGGCTTGTTCGGCTACCTCGCCGGCGAGCCGGGAGGCCTCGGCGCCGGAGCGCAGGGCGCGCTCCCAGGCGCTCCAGTGCAGTCCCGCGGCGAACGCGGGCGCGGCGGTGCGGGCCAGCCGTACGGCGGCGCTCTCGTCCTGCTCGTCGAGCGGGGCGGTGGTGAGCGGCACCAGGACGGTGAGCGTGGCGAGCAGCGCGTCGGCCTCGGCGCAGACCCGCTCCGGGGTGACCGAGGGGTGCCCGGCCCACCAGGTGTAGTGCCGGGCCGCGGCGAGGGCCTGCTCCTCCAGCCCGTCCGCGTATCCGGCGGCCTCCAGCTGGGCCTGCACCCCGGCGGCGAGCCGGTAGCGGGAGCCGACCGGGGAGACCAGCGCGCAGCCCGCCAGTTCGGCGAGGGCGGCGTCGGCGTGGGTGTCGCCCACGAGCGCGGGCAGGTGCGCCTGGTGCGGCACCTCGCCGCCGATCGCGACCGCGAACCGCAGGGTGGTGCGCGCCGACTCGCTGAGCCGGGAGGCGAGCAGTGCGGCGGGTGCGGCCCCTTCGGCGAGCGACGGCAGCGGCAGGTCGTGGCCGTCGCCGGAGGCGAAGGGAGCGTCGACCGGCACGTCCTGGAAGACGCCGAACTCGTCGACGGCTTCCTCGCTGGCCCGCAGTTGGTCGCGCTGCCGCAGCAGCGCCCCGGCCTGCATGAAGCGCAGCGGAAGGCCTTCGGACTCGAACCAGAGGTCACCCGCCCAGTTCGCCTCGTCCTCGGTCAGGACGCGGCCGACGGACCGCTCCAGAAGTTCGAGGCCGCCGCTGCGGTCGAAGCCGCTGAGGAACACCTCTTCGAGGAGGGAGTCGGAGGACGGCGCGGCGACGTCGGGTGTCGCGCTGATGACGAAGGCGCATTCGGGGGTGGCGTCGAGCAGCTCGTCGAGCGCGCTGCCGCCGATCTCCACGTCGTCGAGGACGACGACCGCGCCGATCTCGTGGACGAGCCGGAGCAGTTCGTCCCGTTCCGGACGGTGCAGGGGCGCGTCGTAGACGGCGGCGAAGAGGTCGTGCAGGAGGTCGTTCGCCGTGCGCCGGTAGCCGGAGAGGCGGATGACGCCGTCGGGGGCGAGGTCCGCGCAGTCGTCGGCGACGGCGTCCAGCAGGCTGGTGCGGCCGGAGCCGGCGGGTCCGGTCAGGCGTACGGAGCGCCCGCGCGCGAGGAGGCGTACGAGCCGCTCACGCTCTTCCTGGCGCTCCAGGAGCGGCAGCCGGGGCTGCGCGGGGCCCGGCGGGACGGGTGGCTGGGCCGCGCGGGCCAGCTCGGCGCGCTCGGCGATGCTGAACTTCACCGGGCGCCGCGGTCGCTCGTGCGGCGGGCAGTTCTCTATCTCGCTGCCGTCGACGGGGTTGACGGTGAGCAGGAAGTCGCCCGAGACGAGCTGCACCGTGCGGGCGAGCGCGGGTGTGTGCTGGCCCAGGTCAGCGGTGATCGGGTCGCGTGGCGGGCGCGAGCGAGGCGCCTGGCCGTCGTCGTCATGGCCGTACTCTTCGGGTCCCCGGTTGTTCGGGTCCATGTTCCAAGCCCCCCAAAAGCGTCGTGTGCCGAACCCTTCCCGGCCTTGCTGCACACTGCGCTGTCGCTTCTGGTCCGGTGCCCGCTCGTAGGGTTTCGGGCGGCGGGCAGCCGAACCCTAAACCTTCGCACAGTATCTACGAACAGGCGGGGTACCGCGCCGTCCGAGACGTCACAGCTTCGTGAGGATTGTGCGCGAGGTGCGTTTCGTACGCCCCCCACGCGATCGCACCCGCGAGGTCACACCCGGGGCAGGGAGTCCACCCCGATGCCGCCCTCGATCGCCAGGATCCGGTGCAGCCGGGTGGCGACCAGCAGGCGCTGCATCTGTGGTGGTACGCCGCGCAGCACGAGCCGTCGGCCGCACCGCCCGGCCCGTCGGTGGGCCCCCATGATGACACCGAGGCCGGTGGCGTCCCAGGAGTCCAGCTCGGACAGGTCCAGCACCAGGTCGCCGACTCCGTCGTCGACGGCCGAGTGCAGGACCGTACGGGCGTCCGCCGCGCTGCGTACGTCGAGGCGGCCCCCGACGACCAGCTCGGCGTGGTCGCCCCTGATGTACATATGCGCTCCCCGAGAGTGCGTCTCGTACGCTGCGTCTGTCTGCGTTTCGGTGTGTGCACCGTCTGACTGCCCGAAGGGCAGAGTGGTTGCTGCTTGTAAGCGAACCGATACCGAATTCACCTCATGGAGTGATGCTCCAGAGGCGCGTGCGGTTTCAGTGCTTGTAGAAGCCCTGCCCGCTCTTGCGCCCGATGTCACCGGCGTCAACCATCCGGCGCATCAGCTCCGGCGGGGCGAACTTCTCGTCCTGGGTCTCGGTGTAGATGTTGCCGGTGGCGTGCAGCAGGATGTCCACGCCCGTCAGGTCGGCGGTGGCCAGGGGTCCCATGGCGTGGCCGAAGCCCAGCTTGCAGGCGAGATCGATGTCCTCGGCGCTGGCCACGCCCGACTCGTACAGCTTGGTCGCCTCGACGACGAGCGCCGAGATGAGACGGGTCGTCACGAATCCGGCGACGTCGCGGTTGACGACGATGCAGGTCTTGCCGACGGACTCGGCGAACTCCCGCGCGGTGGCGAGTGTCGCGTCGCTCGTCTTGTAGCCGCGGACCAGCTCGACGAGCTGCATCATCGGCACCGGCGAGAAGAAGTGCACGCCGACGACCCGCTCGGGGTGCTCGGTGACCGCCGCGATCTTGGTGATCGGGATGGCGGAGGTGTTGGAGGCGAGCACGGTGTCGTCACGGACGATTTTGTCGAGCGTCCGGAAGATCTCGTGCTTGACCTCCAGCTTCTCGAACACGGCCTCGACGACGATGTCGGCGTCGGCGGCCGCCTCCAGGTCGGTGGTGGCGGTGATGCGCGCGAGAGCCGCGTCGGCGTCGGCGGCTTCCAGCCTGCCCTTGCCCACGAACCTGTCGTACGAGGCCTTGATGCCGTCGAGGCCACGGGTCAGCGCCTCGTCGGTGACATCGCGCAGGACGACGTCCCAGCCCGCTTGCGCGGAGACCTGGGCGATACCGGACCCCATGAGTCCGGCTCCGATGACGGCGAGCTTCCGTGCCACTCCGACTCCCCTTAACACGCTGTTCAAGTTGCCTCTTCGGCGGACCTTAGCGCTCGGGCGTGCCTGTGTGACCGGTAAGTAACGCGCGTCACGTCTCATCTGACGGACATCACACCGGCACGGGTCATTCCACCGCCCGTACGGCGTAGTTGAGGACCTTCTCGCTCAAAAGGTCCTCCATCTCGTCGAGAAGCACGAGCACCTCACGTGACACTTCGCCCGGATCCCGACCGGCCATCATCTCTCGGCCGATGACGGACATGACGGTCTGGTGGACCCATCAGGCCGAGCTGCCGATGTCCCTCACCCCCGGCCGGCTGGACGTGCTGTCCCCCTTCATGCCGTTCCGCTGTCTGGTGGACGCGGTGCGGGACGCGTACGTGGGCTCGGACACCACACTCCCCCATGCTGTACGGCGTCCTGGTCGCCCTCGGCTTCGCGGCGCTCGCCGTGACGGTGGGCACACGGGTCTTCCGGAAGGCCGGAGCGTAACTACGCTGACCTCATGGTCAATCTGACGCGCATCTACACCAGGACCGGCGACCAGGGCACCACCGCCCTCGGCGACATGAGCCGGGTCGCCAAGACCGATCTGCGGATCTCCGCGTACGCGGACGCCAACGAGGCGAACGCGGTGATCGGCACGGCGATCGCCCTGGGCGGCCTGGACGAGGAGATCGTCGAAGTCCTGACCCGCGTCCAGAACGATCTGTTCGACGTGGGCGCGGACCTGTCGACGCCGGTCGTGGAGAAGCCCGAGTTCCCGCCCCTGCGGGTGGAGCAGTTCTACATCGACAAGCTGGAGGCGGACTGCGACCGCTTCAACGAGCGCCTGGAGAAGCTCCGCTCCTTCATCCTGCCCGGCGGCACCCCGGGCGCGGCCCTGCTGCACCAGGCGTGCACGGTCGTCCGGCGCGCGGAGCGCTCGACGTGGGCGGCCCTGGAGGTGCACGGAGAGGTCATGAACCCGCTCACCGCGACCTACCTCAACCGGCTATCGGACCTGCTGTTCATCCTTGCCCGTACGGCGAACGGCGAGGTCGGGGACGTGCTCTGGGTCCCGGGCGGGGAGCGCTGACGCCGGCCCCTTCTTGGGCCAGAGCAGATAGGTCAGCGCGATCACCCCGTGGATCGCGGCGGTCCGCAGCGCCACCCACTGGAAGGCCCGCAGCGACTCCGTGCCGCCGTCGCCGACGTACCGGATCGCGCCCTGGAGAAGGGCACAGGCGACGGCGGCCGCCAGGACCGTACGAAGCCACAGCCTTCCCTCGTGGCGGGCGCGCGCCATCCCGTAGCGGGGCGGCTTCGGCGGGCGCGGGCCACCGGCGAGACGGTGCGCCGCGTGGCCGTCGAGCCGGCGGATCGTGTAGTGCCCGTACGCCACCGTGAAGCCGATGTAGAGCGCCGCCAGGCCGTGCTCCCAGCTCGGCTTCGCGCCGTTCTTGAGGTCGACGGCGCCGACCACGAACAGGACCACCTCCAGCAACGGCTCGCAGAGCAGCAGCGCCACGCTCGTACGGCGCCACTTCAGCAGGTACCGGACGGCCAGCCCCGCGGCCAGCAGCACCCAGAAGCCGACCTCGCACGCGACGATCAACCCGACGATCACGGTTCGCCCCTCTCGGTCACCCTTCCAGGCTCGCGTCGGCACCCGCCCGACGCGTCGTCGCCAGTGACGAAGCGGGACTGCATCCTTCGATGTAGCGACGGACCGTCCCCGGGGATCAGGCGGGGCGCCCGCACGCCGTGTTGGATGGAGGCATGGCCGCCGTACGACTCCCCCGCCCGCACCGCGACGACGTGCGCATCGCCGCCGGGGGGCTGTTCGGCGGGCTCGTCCTGTGGGGCGTGGGTCTCTACAGCCGCACGCCTCGCGACCCGATGTCCCTCGTCGACCGGGGCTGGGCGGTCCTCGTTCCGCTGGCCGTCATGGCCGGCTGCGAGCTGATGCGCCGCACCCGGCCGCGCACCGCCCTGTTCATCGGCACGGCCGCCCTGGTCGCCGACCTGCTGACCCGCGGCAGCCTCGCCACCGTCGTGATGTTCACGGACCTGATGTACGCGGCCGTCCTGTACGGCTCGGCCGGTGCGGCCCGGCGGATCCCCCGGATCACGGGCCTGGTCACGGTGATCGCCACGGTGTGGCCGGTCGCCGCCTGGCGGAAGCCGGAGGGGCTGCTGATCGGGGCGTTCACCGGCCTGGTCACCTTCACGCCCGCCGCCACCGGCTGGATCGTCCGCAACCACCGCGACACCGCCGTCGCCGAGCGCCTGCGGGCCGAACAGACCGCCCTGCTCGCCGAGATCGACCGCACTCAGGCGGTCACCGCCGAACGGGCCCGCATGGCACGGGAGTTGCACGACATGGTCGCCAACCACCTCTCCGCGATCGCGATCCACTCCACGGCCGCGCTCTCGCTCGACGACCAGGACACCTCGCGGGACGCCCTCGCCGTCATCCGCGAGAACAGCGTCGAAGGGCTCGCCGAGATGCGCCGGCTCATCGGCATCCTGCGTGACGACAGCGGTGACAGGGAGCCCGCCGCGGCCCCCACCCTCGACGGGCTCGGCGCGCTGGTGGAGAGCGCCCGCACCAACGGGCTGGACGTCACGCTCGACGCCGCGCACGACGACGGCCTCCCCGCCCCGGTCGAGCTCGCCGCCTACCGCATCGTCCAGGAATCCCTGACGAACGCCCTCAAGCACGCCGGCAAGGGCCGGGTCACCGTCACCCTCGCCCAGTTCGACGGCTCGCTCTCGGTGCGGGTGGCCAGTCCGTACGGCGACCGGGACGGGCCCCGGGCGCCCGGCTCCGGCGCCGGCCTGGTCGGTATGCGGGAGCGGACCGCCCTCCTCGAGGGCACCTTCGACGCGGGTCCCGAGGACTCGCCCGACGGCACGATCTGGACCGTGCGCGCCACCCTCCCCGTCACCCAAGGAGATCCCGAATGATCCGCGTGCTCGTCGCCGAGGACCAGTCCGCCGTACGTGCCGGGCTCGTCCTCATCCTGCGCAGCGCGCCCGACATCGAGGTGGTCGGCGAGGCGGAGAACGGGGAGCGGGCGGTCGCGCTCGCCCGTGAACTACGGCCGGATCTGGTGCTGATGGATGTGCAGATGCCGCGCCTCGACGGGGTGTCGGCCACCCGCCAGGTCGTCGCCGAGCAGCTCGCCGACGTCCTCGTGCTCACCACCTTCGACCTCGACGAGTACGTCTTCGGGGCGCTGCGCGCGGGCGCCTCCGGCTTTCTGCTGAAGAACACCGACGCGAAGGACCTGCTGGCGGCGGTGCGGACGGTGGCGCGCGGGGAGGGGCTCATCGCACCGGCCGTCACCCGCCGGCTGATCGCCGAGTTCGCGGCGAAGCCGGTACGGGAGCCGACGGTCGATCCCTCCGTCCTGGACGCCCTCACCCGACGGGAGCGCGAAGTGCTGTCCTGTCTCGGGGAGGGGCTCTCGAACGCGGAGATCGCGGGCCGCCTCGACATGGCGGAGGCGACGGTGAAGACCCACGTCAGCCGACTGCTGGGGAAGCTGGAGCTGCGCAGCCGGGTCCAAGCAGCCGTGCTCGCCCAGGAGTTGGGCGTCTAGCGCCGCACACACCCACTGGTCCAGACCTATTGACCTGTGGTCCAGACCTTTCTATTCTCGCCGCACTGCGCTTAGCCATGCCCACGACACCACCCCCGAGGAGAGGCATCATGCGCTTCAGGCAGCGAACCAGACGCAAAGCCATCGCAGGGCTCACCACCCTGCTCCTCCCGCTCGCCGCGCTGGTCGGCCTCGCGAGTCCCGCCCACGCGGCCACCACCGCCACCGCCACGTACACCAAGACCCAGGACTGGGGTACCGGCTTCGAAGGCAAGTGGACCGTCAAGAACACCGGTACCACCAGCATCAGTTCCTGGACGATCGAGTGGGACTTCCCCTCCGGCACCTCGGTGACGTCGGCGTGGGACGCGGACGTGACGAACTCCGGCACTCACTGGACCGCCAAGAACAAGTCCTACAACGGCACGCTCGCCGCGGGCGCCTCCGTCTCCTTCGGCTTCAACGGCGCCGGATCCGGCTCGCCGACCAACTGCACGCTGAACGGCGGCAGTTGTGACGGCGGCACCACCGTCCCCGGTGACAACCCGCCCTCCGCGCCCGGCACCCCGACCGCCTCCTCGATCACCGACACCTCGGTGAAGCTCTCCTGGAGCGCCGCCACCGACGACAAGGGCGTCAAGAACTACGACGTGCTGCGCGGCGGCACCAAGGTCGCGACCGTCACCACCACGAGCTACACGGACACCGGTCTGACCGCCGGCACCGACTACTCGTACACCGTCCAGGCCCGTGACACCGCTGACCAGACCGGTCCGGTCAGCGGCGCGGTCGCGGTGCACACCACCGGCGGCGGCACCACTCCGCCGCCCACCGGCAACGCCGTCAAGCTCGGTTACTTCACCGAGTGGGGCATCTACGGCCGCAACTACAACGTCAAGAACCTGGTGACGTCCGGCACCGCGGCGAAGATCACGCACATCAACTACGCCTTCGGCAACGTCACCAACGGCCAGTGCGCGATCGGCGACTCCTACGCCGACTACGACAAGGCCTTCACCGCCGACCAGTCGGTCAGCGGCGTCGCCGACACCTGGGACCAGCCCCTGCGCGGCA
The DNA here is from genome assembly GCF_042881985.1 of Streptomyces sp. NPDC058246. NCBI lineage: Bacteria > Bacillati > Actinomycetota > Actinomycetes > Kitasatosporales > Streptomycetaceae > Streptomyces > Streptomyces sp. NPDC058246. The sequence continues at coordinate 31,192 of NZ_JBHVWZ010000003.1, forward strand.
ACTTCAACCAGCTGCGCGAGCTGAAGGCGAAGTACCCGAACATCAAGATCCTCTGGTCCTTCGGCGGCTGGACCTGGTCCGGCGGCTTCGCCCAGGCCGCGGCCAACCCGACCGCCTTCGCCCAGTCCTGCTACAACCTGGTCGAGGACCCCCGCTGGGCCGATGTCTTCGACGGCATCGACATCGACTGGGAGTACCCGAACGCCTGCGGCCTGTCCTGCGACACCAGCGGCGCCGCGGCGTACAAGAACCTGATGCAGGCCCTGCGCGCCAAGTTCGGCACGGGCAACCTGGTCACCGCGGCCACCACGGCCGACGGCACCTCCGGCGGCAAGATCGACGCCGCCGACTACGCGGGCGCGGCCCAGTACGTCGACTGGTACAACGTGATGACGTACGACTTCTTCGGCGCCTTCGACGCGGACGGCCCGACCGCCCCGCACTCCCCGCTCACCTCGTACAGCGGCATCCCGACGCCCGGCTTCACCACCGCCGACGCGATCGCGAAGTTCAAGGCGAAGGGCGTACCCGCGAGCAAGCTGCTGATCGGCATCGGCTTCTACGGCCGCGGCTGGACCGGCGTCACCCAGGACGCGCCGGGCGGCACGGCGACCGGGCCCGCGGCAGGCACGTACGAGCAGGGGATCGAGGACTACAAGGTCCTCAAGACGTCCTGCCCGGCCACCGGCACGATCGCCGGCACGGCGTACGCGCACTGCGGCAGCAACTGGTGGTCCTACGACACCCCGGCCACCATCGGTACGAAGATGACGTGGGCCAAGAGCCAGGGCCTGGGCGGCGCGTTCTTCTGGGAGTTCAGCGGTGACACCAGCAACGGTGAGCTGGTGAGCGCCATCAACAGCGGTCTTTCATAAGCGAGTCGAGCCAGTCAAGCTCGTCGAGCTAGTCGAGCTGGTCGAGCGAATCAGACGAAAGCACGTCAGGCGACATTGACGCGCTGACCGGGCGGGGCTGCCTCCAGCCACGCGAGGAATCCGGTCAGCGCGTCTTCGCTCATCGCCAGCTCCAGGCGCGTCCCGCGGTGCAGACAGACGAGGATGTTCGCGTCGGAGAGGAGCGCCAGCTCCTCCTCGCCCTCGGGGGCGCGCCGGCCGGCCACCTCGATCGCCGAGCGCTCCAGGACGCGGCGCGGGCGGGGGGCGTAGGAGAAGACGCGGTACCACTCGATGCGGTCGCCGTTGTAGCGGGCCACCCCGTAGCTCCAGCCCTTGCCGCTGGGGTCGCCCTTCTCGGGAACGTCCCAGCGCAGGCTGCAGTCGAACGTTCCGCCGGAGCGCTGGATCAGCCGGCGGCGGAGGCCGAAGACGAACAGCCCCACCACCACGAGCGCCACTACCAACCCGCACACAGTCAGAGCGAGGACCATCGACACCGACCTCCTCGTCTCCTAGGTAAAGCAGGTAATGAAACGGAAAAAAGCACCCGCATCGCCTCAGCCGCGACCCGGTCTGGATATCTCCAGTCCCGGCCGCGGCTGAGTCACGTCATTCCGTGCGCGCTGGGTTCAGCGCGCCGACACCGCCCGCAGGCGGACGTCCGCGCGGCGCTCGGCGGAGGCATCGCCTTCCGCCTTCGCGCGCTCGAGCTCCCGCTCCACGCGCTGGACATCGATCTCGTCCGACAGCTCGGCGATCTCGGCCAGCAGCGACAGCTTGTTGTCGGCGAACGAGATGAAACCGCCGTGCACCGCGGCGACGACCGTTCCACCATCACTCGTACGGATGGTCACCGGGCCCGACTCCAGCACACCGAGCAGCGGCTGGTGACCGGGCATGACGCCGATGTCGCCGGACGCGGTACGCGCGACGACCAGGGTGGCCTCGCCGGACCAGACACTACGGTCCGCGGCGACGAGCTCGACGTGCAGCTCAGCAGCCAAGGTGGGCTCCTCGGGTCACCACCCGGCGTTGCTGCCGGGTGTTGGGTCAAAGTCTAGTAGGCGTGGATGAGGGGGCGGGACGCACCCGCCCCCTCATGTCACGAGCATGGGGCTCGCGTCAGGAGACGCCGAGCTCCTTGGCGTTGGCCTTGAGGTCCTCAATGCCACCGCACATGAAGAACGCCTGCTCCGGGAAGTGGTCGTACTCGCCGTCGATGATCGCGTTGAAGGCCGCGATCGACTCGTCCAGCGGGACGTCCGACCCGTCGACGCCGGTGAACTGCTTGGCGACGTGGGTGTTCTGGGACAGGAAGCGCTCCACGCGACGGGCACGGTGGACGGTGAGCTTGTCCTCTTCGCCCAGCTCGTCGATACCGAGGATCGCGATGATGTCCTGGAGATCCTTGTACTTCTGCAGCACCGACTTCACCCGCATGGCGGCGGAGTAGTGGTCCGCGGCGATGTAGCGCGGGTCCAGGATGCGGGACGTGGAGTCCAGCGGGTCCACGGCCGGGTAGATGCCCTTCTCGGAGATCGGACGGGAGAGAACCGTCGTCGCGTCGAGGTGGGCGAACGTGGTGGCCGGGGCCGGGTCGGTCAGGTCGTCCGCGGGGACGTAGATCGCCTGCATCGAGGTGATCGAGTGACCACGGGTCGAGGTGATGCGCTCCTGGAGGAGACCCATCTCGTCGGCCAGGTTCGGCTGGTAGCCCACCGCGGAGGGCATACGGCCGAGCAGGGTCGAGACCTCGGAACCGGCCTGCGTGAAGCGGAAGATGTTGTCGATGAAGAACAGCACGTCCTGCTTCTGCACATCGCGGAAGTACTCCGCCATGGTCAGACCGGCGAGGGCCACGCGCAGACGGGTGCCCGGGGGCTCGTCCATCTGACCGAAGACCAGGGCGGTCTTGTCGATGACGCCCGAGTCCGACATCTCCTCGATGAGGTCGTTGCCCTCACGGGTGCGCTCGCCGACGCCGGCGAACACGGAGACACCGTCGTGGTTGTTGGCGACGCGGTAGATCATCTCCTGGATGAGCACCGTCTTGCCGACACCGGCACCGCCGAACAGACCGATCTTTCCACCCTTGACGTACGGGGTGAGAAGGTCGATGACCTTGACGCCGGTCTCGAACATCTCGGTCTTCGACTCGAGCTCGTCGAAGCGCGGGGCCTTGCGGTGGATGGACCAGCGCTCGCCCTCGTACTTCTCGTCGGAGTTCAGCACCTCACCGAGGGTGTTGAACACCTTGCCCTTGGTGAAGTCTCCGACCGGGACGGTGATGCCGTCGCCGGTGTCGGTGACCGGGGCCTGGCGGACCAGACCGTCGGTGGGCTGCATGGAGATGGTGCGGACCAGGCCGTCACCCAGGTGCTGGGCGACCTCCAGGGTCAGCGTCTTCTTCTCGCCGTCCTTGGCCGGGTCGGCCACCTCGACGTGAAGGGCATTGTAGATCTCCGGCATCGCGTCGACGGGGAACTCCACGTCGACGACCGGGCCGATGACCCGGGCGACGCGGCCCGTGGCAACGGCCGTCTCAACAGTGGTCGTCATTACTTGTCACTCCCCGCGGTCGCGTCGGCCAGGGCGCTGGCGCCACCGACGATCTCGCTGATTTCCTGGGTGATTTCGGCCTGGCGGGCCGCGTTGGCAAGTCGGGAGAGCGTGTTGATCAGCTCGCCCGCGTTGTCGGTCGCCGACTTCATCGCGCGGCGCGTGGCGGCGTGCTTGGAGGCGGCCGACTGGAGCAGCGCGTTGTAGATACGGCTCTCGACGTAGCGCGGCAGCAGGGCGTCGAGGACGTCCTCCGCCGACGGCTCGAACTCGAACAGCGGGAGGATCTCGCCCTTGGGCGCCTCCTCCGCTACCTCTTCGAGGCGAAGCGGAAGCAGTCGGCTGTCGATCGCCGTCTGCGTCATCATCGAGACGAACTCGGTGTAGACGATGTGGAGTTCGTCCACGCCGCCGTCCGCCGTCTCCTTCTCGATCGCCTCGATCAGCGGACCCGCGACCTTCTTCGCGTCCGCGTAGGTGGGCTGGTCGGTGAAGCCCGTCCACAGCTCCGTGATCTTGCGCTCACGGAAGTTGTAGTGGGCGACACCGCGGCGGCCGACGATGTACGTGTCGACCTCCTTGCCCTCCGCCTCCAGACGCGCCGTCAGCTGCTCGGCGGCCTTGATGGCGTTGGAGTTGAAGGCGCCGGCCAGTCCGCGGTCGCTCGTGAGGAGCAGCACCGCGGAACGGGTCGCCGTCTCCGCCTCCGTGGTCAGCGGGTGCTTGGTGTTCGAACCGGTACCGACCGCCGTGACCGCGCGCGTGAGCTCGGTCGCGTACGGCGTGGAGGCCGTCACCTTGCGCTGCGCCTTGACGACGCGCGAGGCGGCGATCATCTCCATCGCCTTGGTGATCTTCTTGGTCGCGGTGACGGATCGGATGCGACGCTTGTAGACCCGGAGCTGGGCTCCCATGAGTCAGGTCCCTTCCTTACGTCACTTGGCCGCGGCCGGAACGTCTTCGCCGAGCAGCTTGCCGTCCGAGGTCTCGAACTGCTTCTTGAAGTCCGCGATGGCGTCGGCGATGGCCGTGAGCGTGTCGTCCGACATCTTGGCGCCCTCCTTGATGGAGGTCATGAGGCCCTGCTCCTTGCGGTGCAGGTACTCCAGGAGCTCCTTCTCGAAGCGGCGGATGTCGACGACCGGAACGTCGTCCATACGACCGGTGGTACCGGCCCACACGGAGACGACCTGGTCCTCGGTCGGCATCGGCTGGTACTGAGCCTGCTTGAGCAGCTCGACCATCCGCTGACCGCGCTCCAGCTGGGCCTTCGACGCGGCGTCCAGGTCGGAACCGAAGGCGGCGAACGCCTCCAGCTCACGGAACTGGGCGAGGTCCACGCGGAGACGGCCGGACACCTGGCGCATCGCCTTGTGCTGGGCGGAGCCACCGACGCGGGAGACCGAGATACCGACGTTCAGGGCCGGACGCTGGCCGGCGTTGAACAGGTCGGACTCCAGGAAGCACTGGCCGTCGGTGATGGAGATGACGTTGGTCGGGATGAACGCCGACACGTCGTTCGCCTTGGTCTCGACGATCGGCAGACCGGTCATCGAACCGGCGCCCATGTCGTCGGAGAGCTTCGCGCAGCGCTCCAGCAGACGGGAGTGCAGGTAGAAGACGTCACCCGGGTAGGCCTCGCGCCCCGGCGGGCGGCGCAGCAGCAGGGACACGGCGCGGTAGGCGTCGGCCTGCTTCGAAAGGTCGTCGAAGATGATGAGGACGTGCTTGCCCTCGTACATCCACTGCTGGCCGATGGCCGAACCGGTGTACGGCGCCAGGTACTTGAAGCCGGCCGGGTCGGACGCCGGGGCGGCGACGATGGTCGTGTACTCCAGCGCGCCGGCCTCTTCCAGGGCACCGCGCACGGAGGCGATGGTGGAACCCTTCTGACCGATGGCGACGTAGATGCAGCGGACCTGCTTCTTCGGGTCGCCCGAGCGCCAGTTGTCGCGCTGGTTGATGATCGTGTCGACGGCCAGAGCGGTCTTGCCGGTCTGACGGTCGCCGATGATCAGCTGACGCTGGCCACGGCCGATCGGGGTCATCGCGTCGACGGCCTTGTAGCCGGTCTCCATCGGCTCGTGCACCGACTTGCGGTCCATGACCGTGGGGGCCTGCAGCTCGAGGGCGCGGCGGCCGGACGTCTCGATCTCGCCGAGGCCGTCGATCGGGGTGCCGAGCGGGTCGACGACGCGGCCGAGGTAACCCTCGCCCACCGCGACGGACAGGACCTCGCCGGTACGGGTGACCGGCTGGCCCTCCTCGATACCGCTGAATTCACCGAGGACGACCGCACCGATCTCGCGCTCTTCCAGGTTCAGCGCGAGACCGAGGGTGCCGTCCTCGAACTTCAGCAGCTCGTTCGCCATGGCCGAGGGCAGACCCTCGACCTTGGCGATACCGTCGCCGGCGACGGTGACCGTACCGACCTCCTCGCGCGAGGCCGCGTCCGGCTTGTACGACTGGACAAAGTTCTCCAGCGCGTCCCGGATCTCCTCCGGCCGGATCGTGAGCTCCGCCATCTGGGTTCCCTGCTCTCCTTGTTGGGCCCGAAGTTTCAACTTGGGGGTCTGGGGGCGACCCCCAGGAATCCTCTGCACGACCCAACCGGGCCGTAAGTACGTACTGCTTATGAAGTTGCTGCTAGCTCGCCATGCGGCGGGCTGCGTCCTCGAGACGGTCCGCGATGGAGCCGTTGATGACCTCGTCGCCGACCTGCACCCGGATCCCGCCGAGGACCTCGGGGTCCACGTCGAGGTTGAGGTGCATCTGACGGCCGTAGAGCTTCGCCAGAGCGGCACCGAGGCGCTGCTTCTGTCCGTCGCTCAGCGGGACCGCCGAGGTGACGACGGCGACCATGCGGTTACGGCGCTCGGCGGCGAGCTTGGACAGGGACTCGAGTCCCGCTTCCAGGCTACGTCCACGCGGCGCGGTCACAAGGCGCGTCACCAGACGCTCGGTGGCCACGTTGGCCCGGCCGCCGAGCAGGCTGCGCAGCAGCTCGGTCTTGGCGGCCTTCGAGGCGGCGCGGTCGGTCAGCGCGGCACGCAGCTCGGTGTTCGAAGAGACGATCCGGCCGAACCGGAACAGCTCGTCCTCCACGTCGTCGAGCACGTTCGCCTGCTGGGCGGCCGTGAGGTCGGCGGTGTTCGCCAGCTCCTCCAGCGCGTCCACCAGGTCGCGGGGCTGCGACCAGCGGGAGCGGACCAGGCCGGCCACCAGGTCGGCGGTCGTACCACTGACCTGACCGCCGAGCAGGCGCTGGGCCAGCTCGGCCTTGGCCTCGCCGGGCTGCGCCGGGTCGGTGAGGACCCGACGCAGCGACACCTCGCGGTCGAGCAGCGCGGTGACGGCGGCCAGCTCGTCGGCGAGCTGCGCCGCGTCCACGGACGTCGAGTCCGTCAGCGCGTCGAGACGCTCACGTGCGGCTGCCAGGGCCTCGCGGCTCGCTCCGTTCATCGCGCGGCCTCGGCCTTCTCCTCAAGATCAGAGAGGAAACGGTCGATGACGCGGCTCTGCCGGGCGTGGTCCTCGAGGGACTCGCCGACGAGCTTGCCGGCCAGGTCGGTGGCCAGGTGGCCGACGTCCTGGCGCAGCGCCTGAGCGGCGGCCTTGCGGTCGGCCTCGATCTGCGTGTGGCCGGCGGCGATGATCTCCTCACGCTGCCGCTGGCCTTCCGCGCGCATCTCGGCGATGAGCGTGGCGCCCTGCTCCTGCGCCTCCTGGCGGAGCCGCGCGGCCTCGTGACGGGCCTCGGCGAGCTGAGCCTTGTACTGCTCAAGAACGCTCTGGGCCTCGGTCTGAGCGGCCTCGGCCTTTTCGATACCGCCCTCGATGGCCTCGCGGCGCTGCTCCAGAACCTTGTTGATGTTCGGGAGGAGCTTCTTGGCGAGGAAGCCGAAGACGATGACGAAGGCGATCAGGCCGATGACAAGCTCGGGGATCGGCGGGATGAGGGGGTTTTCCTTCCCCTCGGCCGCCAGAATGAGCAGCTGGCTCATGTCAGTGCCTTTCGTCTAGTGGGCTGTCGCTGATCGGTCGATCAGGTGCCGTAGACGAACGGCATGACCAGGCCGATGAGGGCAAGCGCCTCACAGAAGGCGAAGCCGAGGATCTGGTTGGCGCGGATCAGACCGGCGGCCTCGGGCTGACGGGCCAGCGCCTGGGTGCCGTTACCGAAGATGATGCCGACGCCGACGCCGGGGCCGATGGCGGCGAGGCCGTAACCGATGGAGCCGAGCGAGCCGGAAACAGCGGCAGCAAGGGTCTGGGACATGCCAGTTCTTCCTTTTCTTTACGGACCGGTGGGGGTTGGTCACCGGACGACTGCGGGGTGGGTGAGGCGGGTGCTCAGTGGTGCTCGGCGAGCGCGCCCTGGATGAAGGTGCAGGTCAGCAGCACGAAGACGTACGCCTGCAGGGCCTGGATGAACAGCTCGAAGGCCGTCATGACGATCACCATGATGAACGAGACACCCGCGTAGGCGATCCCGATGCCGTTGAGCAGGTACCAGCTGGCGATCGTGAACAGCAGCAGCAGAGTGTGGCCCGCGAACATGTTCGCGAAGAGTCGCACCGCGTGCGTGAAGGGCCGGACGATCAGGTTCGAGAGGAACTCGATGAACATGGCCAGCGGGAGAACCGGGCCGAGCGTCTTGTCGTAGCCGGTGAAGTTCTTGAACGCACCGACGAAGCCATGCCGCTTGAAGGTCAGCGAGACCCAGGTGATGTAGACGATCACCGCGAGGACGATCGGGTACGCGATGATCGACGTCACCGGGAACTGGGCGATCGGAATGATCGACCAGAGGTTCATCATCCAGATGAAGAAGAACAGCGAGACGACCAGCGGGACGTACTTCTCGCCTTCCTTCTTGCCGATCGTCTCGTAGACGACGCCGCGACGGATGAAGTCGTAGCCGGACTCGGCCACCATCTGCAGCTTGCCCGGGACGACCTTCGGCTTGCGGAAGGCGGCCCAGAAGAAGCCGACAACGATGATCGAGCCGAGCAGCGCCAGGAGCATCGTCTTGTTGAAGTACAAGTTGCTGTCCCCGTTGCCCCAGAGGGGCTCGAACAGGAACGAGTGCAGGCCGGGAGCCGGGAAGCCACAGCCGTCGAAGATGTGGCAATCGGTCTCGAAGGCGAGCACCTGCGTCGGGTCAGCACTCACCGCGGGCTCCTTCAGCGTGGCGCATAGGTACGGCAACCTCGTTGTGTCGGCGCGGCGCACAGCCGCGGTTCGGCACTGGACTGGTGTTACGGATGTGGGGGCGGCTGTGGGGCATCAAGCCTCGCGATTGAGCAGGCGTCAGCTCAGATGCCCGCGCCCGCGATGCCGCAGTTGGCACCGGACGATAGCAGGATCTCTTACAGGCGCTTATCCCGGCCCTACCTCTCACGACGAGTGCCCCGTCTTTTCGGGCTTGTCGCCCTTCGAGGACTCGGGTTCGACGTAGAGGATCTTGGCCTTCATATGGGCACGCGCCTGTGCGCCGATCCACGCGAGCGTGGTGGCGACCAGGGTGATCGCGAAGGCTTTGGGATTGAACAGCGAGGTGTTCTTGAACGCGGCGACGAAGATGAACAGCAGCAGAATCTGTGCCGTGTAGAGCATCAAGCCCATCGCCTGGAACAGGTGCGGAAGCGATTTGGCGGTGCGCTGCAGAACGTAGAGCCCGATGCCCATGAAGAGGATCACGACCAGCGTCGCGACGATCGCCCCGACCGCTCCCTTGCCACCGGCGACCGCACCACTGACGACGGCGGCAATCGCGCCGACGGCAGCTGTGGGCACAGCGGCCTGGAGAAGGATCCGGACGTCATTGGACGGCATGGCGGCAACTCCGCTTGCTCAGGGGGGCAGGGTGTCGTCATGGACGAGCGTAGTCCCGGGCCGAGAGTGGACCTCACGCCAAGGGACCATCGCACTAGGGTCCTTCGGCTCTATCCCGGGTTCTCGTGAACCGTATCACAAACTATTTGATGCGGTCTTTACCTAGAAGGTGTGCTTGCTGTCACACATGAGAGTGACGCTGCGCGTCTGTGCGCCCGGTATGCCAAGTTGTCTGGTATTAGGGCGCTTTGCACTCCCACGACTTGGCAACGCGTTAGTCAGATTCTTACCTTGCGTCAGCGCGACGACCCGGCTTTGCGCCGATCCAGGAAACGCGAACGAGCGCCAAGTGCCGTCGCTCCGTTGACTCCTGAGACTCCGGCCACCACCGGGGCGCGGTGCTCGCGGGCCTCCTCCGGCTCCTCGGCCGTCGCCGTGCCGTGCGTGACGGCCGGCTCGGTCGGGCCGGCGTGAACGGCGGCCCGACGGCGGCGGTAGCGCGGCGGCACGAGGTGCTCGGCCCAGCGCGGGGCCCGCGGCGTGAAGCGCGGCAGCAGGAGCAGGACCAGACCGACCGCGCTGAGCGCCGCGATGCCGAGCACGATCCACATGGACGCCGCGTTGACCGAGAACGCGAGGGCGCCGAAGGCGATCAGTGCACACCAGAAGTACATGATCAGTACGGCGCGGCTGTGCGAGTGGCCGACCTCCAGCAGACGGTGGTGCAGGTGTCCGCGGTCGGCGGCGAAGGGGGACTGTCCGCGCCAGGTGCGCCGCACGATGGCGAGCACCAGGTCGGCGGTCGGCACCGCGATGATCGTCAGCGGGAGCAGCAGCGGGATGTAGACGGGCACCATCTGGTGCACGGTGTTGCGCTCAGAACCGGAGAACAGGTTCATGGCGTCGGGGTCGACCTGCCCGGTGATGGAGATCGCACCGGCGGCGAGCACCAGGCCGATGAGCATCGAGCCGGAGTCGCCCATGAAGATCCGCGCGGGATGCATGTTGTGCGGCAGGAAGCCCAGGCACATGCCCATCAGGATCGCCGCGAAGAGGGTGGCCGGGGCGGCGGCCTCGATGCCGTAGCTGTACCAGATGCGGTACGCGTACAGGAACGACGCGGCGGACGCGATGCACACCATGCCGGCGGCGAGACCGTCGAGGCCGTCGACGAAGTTCACGGCGTTGATGGTGATGACGACCAGCGCCACCGTGAGCAGGGTGCCCTGCCACTGGGTGAGCGCGACCAGGCCGACACCCGGAATGGGCAGCCACAGGATCGTCAGACCCTGCATGACCATCACGCCCGCGGCGATCATCTGGCCGCCCAGCTTGATCAGCGCGTCGATCTCGAACTTGTCGTCCAGGACGCCGATGAGCCAGATCAGCGCCGCTCCGGAGAGCAGAGCGCGCGGCTCGTTCGAGTTCGAGAAGACCGCGTTGAGGTTCTTCAGGTGGTCGGCGACCAGCAGGCCCGCGCACAGCCCGAAGAACATCGCGATGCCGCCGAGCCGCGGAGTGGGTTCCCGGTGCACGTCGCGCGCACGGATTTCCGGCATGGCTCCGGCCACGATCGCGAACTTGCGTACCGGCCCTGTCAGCAGATACGTCACCGCGGCCGTGATGCAGAGCGTCAGCAGGTATTCACGCACGGGCTTCCCCACAGGTCTCGCTGGCCATCTCAGCCCCACACCCTAGCGATGCGCGCATATGGTTGGGGACTTCCGGGTAGCGACGATGGTTGCACGAGTGGCTGTGCACCCGCGTACGCATACCCCTCGTCAGCCCGGATACGGCGGAAATCTGCCGGTCAGCTCCCGCACTTCTTCACGCGCGGTCTTGCCGTCGATGTCCTCTCGCAGCACCCCCGCGAACAGGACGGCGATCCGCGCCATCTCCGCCTCGCCCATCCCCTGCGTGGTCAGCGCCGCCGTACCGAGCCGCAGGCCGCGGGCGTCCCCGTGCGGCAGCGCACAGGTGTCGAGCACCATTCCGGCCGCGGCGAGCCGACCGCGCGCGGTGCGCCCGTCGACACCGAGCGGAGCCGGGTCGGCGGTCAGCAGGTGGGTGTCGGTACCGCCCGTGGTGATGTGCAGTCCCTCGGCGCCCAGGCCCGCGGCCAGCACCCGGGCGTTGGCGACCACCTGGTGGGCGTACGCCGTGAAGGCCGGTGTTGCCGCCTCGCCGAAGGCGACGGCCTTGGCGGCGATGGTGTGCATCTGAGCGCCGCCCTGGGTGAAGGGGAAGACGGCCCGGTCGACCCGCTCGGCCAGCTCGCCGCCGCACAGGATCATGCCGCCGCGCGGCCCGCGCAGCACCTTGTGCGTCGTCGCGCAGACGACATCGGCGTACGGCACCGGATTGGGCGCCGCTCCCCCGGCGACGAGCCCGATGGGGTGGGCGGCGTCCGCGATGAGGTAGGCGCCCACCCTGTCGGCGATCTCCCGGAAGGCCGCGTAGTCGATGTGCCGGGGGTAGGAGATGGAGCCGCAGACGATGGCTTTCGGCCGGTGCGTACGAGCCAGGGCGTGCACCTGCTCGTAGTCGATGAGTCCGGATTCCGCGTCCACGCCGTAGCCGACGAAGTCGAACCAGCGCCCGGAGAAGTTCGCGGGCGACCCGTGCGTGAGGTGACCGCCGAAGGGCAGGCCCATCGCCAGCACGGTGTCACCTGGCCGCAGCAGGGCGGCGTACGCGGCGAGGACGGCCGAAGACCCGGAGTGCGACTGCACGTTGGCGTGCTCGGCGCCGAACAGGGCCTTCGCCCGGTCCACGGCGAGCCGCTCGGCGACGTCGACGATCTCGCATCCGCCGTGATGCCGGGCGCCCGGGTACCCCTCGGCGTACTTGTTCGCCAGCGGCGACCCCAGCGCGGCCAGCACGGCCGGCGAGGTGAAGTTCTCGGCGGCGATCAACTGCAGCGTCGTCGACTGCCGGTCCAGCTCTCCGAGGAGGATCTCGGCGAGCTCCGGGTCCTGACGCCCGAGCACGTCGAAATCGGGCCCGAGTGAGGCGGGCCGTACGGCTTCCTGAGCATGCGTGACCGACATGGTGAGCTCCGGGCCTGAACGGGGGTGCGCTACGTCCAATGTAGGCCCGAGGCCAAAGGGACGCCCGGTATTGGCGCCTCCCGGGGGGCCGAGCCACCGCGGCGGAGCGTGAGGGAGGGCGGGCAGAGGGCACAGCCACCAGCGCCGGGCGCCCTGCGCACGGACGGCCGCCGGCTACGTACGCGCAGGGACACCCGTCAGCGCGGTCACCACGGGATCCAACGCCTCGTTGATCTCGTCCCCGATGGACCGGAAGAACGGCAGCGGCGCCCCGTAAGGATCGAACACCTCGTCCGCCTCCGCGGTGGGCGCCAGCAGCCACCCCCGCAACGCCGCAGCGGCCCGTACGAGGGCGCGGGCCCGCTCGACGACCCCGTCGTCCAGCGGCGGCAGCGTAGCCGGGTCTATCGCCCGTACGAGCCGCGTGAACTCCTTCAGAGTGAACGTGCGCAGCCCCGCCGAGTGCCCCATGGAGATGACCTGGGCGCGGTGGTCCCGGGTCGCCGTCAGGACCAGGTCCGCGCGGATGACGTGGTCGTCGAGCAGCTCACGGCCCACGAAGCCGGAGGGATCCGCCCCGAAGTCGGTGAGGACCGTCGCGGCATTGGCCTCCATGGGCGCGCCCTCGTGCCCCCAGGTGCCCGCGCTCTCCACGATCAGACCGCCCCACAGGGGGTCCCCGAGCCGGTCCGCCAGGGCATGCCGGGTCAGCCGCTCGGTGATCGGCGAGCGGCACACGTTGCCGGTGCTGACGTGGAGGATGCGGAAGGACCCCCTGGGCGACCCGTTGGCCCCCGTGATCCCCGTGCCTATGCCACGCCCCGCGTCAGGGGCTGTCAATTCGCCACCTCGAGGTCGGGTACGACCTTCCGCAGCTCCTCCGCCGACAGCGCTCCCGCGCGCAGCAGCACGGGCACCTTGCCGGTGACGTCGACGATCGAGGACGGCACGTTGCCCGGGGTCGGGCCGCCGTCGAGGTAGACGGAGATGGAGTCGCCGAGCATCTGCTGCGCGGCGTCACAGTCCTCGGGAGCCGGGTGTCCCGTGAGGTTCGCGGAGGACACGGCCATCGGGCCGACCTCGGTGAGCAGTTCGATGGCGACCGGGTGCAGCGGCATGCGCACGGCGACGGTGCCACGGGTGTCCCCCAGGTCCCACTGGAGGGACGGCTGGTGCTTGGCGACGAGGGTGAGCGCGCCCGGCCAGAAGGCGTCGACCAGCTCCCAGGCCATCTCGGAGAAGTCCGTGACGAGGCCGTGCAGGGTGTTCGGGGAGCCGATGAGGACGGGGGTGGGCATGTTGCGGCCCCGGCCCTTGGCTTCCAGGAGGTCGGCGACGGCCTCCGAGGAGAACGCGTCGGCGCCGAGGCCGTACACGGTGTCGGTCGGGAGGACCACCAGCTCGCCACGGCGGACGGCGGACGCGGCTTCACGCAGACCGGTGATGCGGTCGGTCGCGTCGTTGGTGTCGTATCGCCGTGCCATTTAGCGGGCCTCCTCGTACACGTACTGCTGGCTGGGGAACGCGATGCGCGTACTCATGGCATCGCCTTGCGGGCGGTCGCGAACCGCGGCCGGTTGTTGAGGTCCGGGTGGTCTGCGGCGTCGGCCCAGCCCCGCTCCTCGGTGAAGATCCACGGCACCTGCCCGCCCTGGGTGTCGGCGTGCTCGATGACCACGACGCCGCCGGGGCGCAGCAGCCGGTGCGCGGTGCGCTCGATGCCGCGGATGAGGTCGAGTCCGTCCTCGCCCGAAAACAGGGCGAGTTCGGGATCGTAGTCCCGGGCCTCCGGTGCCACGTACTCCCATTCCGTGAGCGGGATGTACGGCGGGTTGGAGATCACCAGGTCCACCTGGCCGTCGAGGTCCGGGAAGGCCTCCAGGGCGTCTCCCTGGCGCAGGTCGACCCTGGACCCCTCGACGTTCTTGCGCGTCCACTGGAGGGCGTCCTCGGACAGCTCCACGGCGTGTACGCGGGAGCGCGGGACCTCCTGCGCGAGGGCGAGCGCGATGGCGCCCGAGCCGGTGCACAGGTCGACGATCAGCGGCTCGACGACGTCCATCGCGCGGACGGCGTCTATGGCCCAGCCGACGACGGACTCGGTCTCCGGGCGCGGCACGAACACCCCTGGGCCCACCTGGAGTTCGAGGTAGCGGAAGTAGGCGCGGCCGGTGATGTGCTGGAGCGGCTCGCGGGCCTCGCGGCGCGCGGTCACCTCCCAGTAACGGGCGTCGAAGTCCACGTCCTTGACGGTGTGCAGCTCGCCCCGCTTCACGCCGTGCACGAAGGCGGCGAGCTCCTCCGCGTCGTTGCGCGGCGAGGGCACGCCGGCGTCGGCCAGCCGCTGGGTGGCCTGGGCCACTTCCGCGAGCAGCAGGTTCACGCTGGTCCTCCGGGGCTGAGCTGTTGTCTTGTACGAGGCTTAGGCAGCGGCGAGCTTGGCGGCCGAGTCCGCGTCGACGCACGCCTGGATCACCGCGTCCAGGTCGCCGTCCAGCACCTGGTCCAAGTTGTACGCCTTGAAGCCGACGCGGTGGTCCGAGATGCGATTCTCCGGGAAGTTGTACGTACGGATCTTCTCGGAGCGGTCGACGGTACGGACCTGGCTGCGACGGGCGTCGGCGGCTTCCCGCTCCGCTTCCTCCTGCGCCGCCGCGAGGAGCCTGGAGCGCAGGATACGCATCGCCTGCTCCTTGTTCTGCAGCTGGCTCTTCTCGTTCTGGCAGGAAGCGACGACTCCGGTGGGAATGTGCGTGATGCGCACCGCGGAGTCGGTGGTGTTGACGGACTGGCCGCCGGGCCCGGAGGAGCGGTAGACGTCGATGCGCAGATCGTTCGCGTGGATCTCGACGTCGACCTCCTCGGCCTCGGGGGTCACGAGGACGCCGGCCGCGGAGGTGTGGATGCGGCCCTGCGACTCGGTCGAGGGAACGCGCTGGACGCGGTGCACGCCGCCCTCGTACTTCATGCGCGCCCAGACACCCTGGCCGGGCTCGGTGGCACCCTGGCCGCCCTTGGTCTTCACGGCGACCTGGACGTCCTTGTAGCCGCCGAGCTCGGACTCGGTGGAGTCGATGATCTCGGTCTTCCAGCCGACGCGCTCGGCGTAGCGCAGGTACATGCGCAGCAGGTCGCCGGCGAACAGGGCCGACTCGTCGCCGCCCGCGCCCGCCTTGATCTCGAGGATCACGTCCTTGTCGTCGCTGGGGTCGCGCGGGACCAGCAGCAGGCGGAGCTTCTCGGTGAGCTCCTCGCGCTGCTTCTCCAGGTCCTTGACCTCGGCGGCGAAGTCGGGGTCGGCGGCGGCGAACTCCTTCGCCGTCTCGATGTCGTCCCCGGTCTGCTTCCAGGAGCGGTACGTCGCGACGATCGGGGTCAGCTCGGCGTAGCGCTTGTTGAGCTTGCGCGCGTTGGCCTGGTCGGCGTGGACCGACGGGTCAGCGAGCTTCTTCTCCAGATCGGCGTGCTCGCCGATGAGTTCCTCGACCGCCTCGAACATCTCCGGCTCCAATGGGCTGTCCCCAGCTCCATCATGGGCTCGGGACGTAGGTACGGCATGGGGGTCCCCCCTGCTCGATCCAAGTCGAGAGCCTGGGGGAGGGGGCTGCACCGCAAAGCGCCGGTCCCAGCGCCCCCGAGCTGGGGACGCCGGAGACCGGCGCTGTGGGCTCGCTACTTCTTGGCAGCGGCAGCCTTGCCGAAGCGGGCCTCGAAGCGGGCCACACGGCCACCGGTGTCGAGGATCTTCTGCTTGCCCGTGTAGAACGGGTGGCACTCGGAGCAGACCTCGGCGCGGATGGCGCCGCTGTTGATCGTGCTACGGGTGGTGAACGACGCGCCACAGGTGCAGCTGACCTGCGTCTCGACGTACTCGGGGTGGATGTCGCGCTTCAAGGTGTCTCCTAGTTTCGGGAGGGCGCCGGGTCGCCGCCGCGGATTGCGGGAGCGTGAACCGGAGCCGACGTACCAGTCTGCCAGGACTGGGCGCATCCCCCAAAACCGGGGTGCGCCGTGATCTATTCCCCGGGCGTTCTCGCGCGGCTCAGCCGGAGCTGACGACGCCCTTCGCGGTGCCCGTGGCCGTGCCCTTGGTGGCCGCCTTCGGGATCGGCTGGTCGTTCTTCAGGGCCTTCCAGACCAGCTCGGACTTGGCCTTGTCGACGAGGACGCGGTTGGCGTTCGCGGCGTCGTACTGCACCGGCATCGTCACCATGGTCATGTTCGACGAGCTGATGCCCTTGAGGCCGTTGGCGAAGGACGCGAGCGAGGTGACCGAGCCGAGGTCGGAGTCGGTGGTCACGGTCTTGGTCGCGGTGTTGGCGAGGCCGTACAGCTTCGTCGGGTCGGACAGGACGCCGATGTGCTTGACCTGGTTGACCAGGGCCTTGATGAAGGCCTGCTGGAGCTGGATGCGGCCGAGGTCGGAGCCGTCGCCGACGCCGTGCCGGGTGCGGACCAGGCCGAGCGACTGTTCGCCGTTCAGCGTGTGAGTGCCGGCCGTCAGGTTCAGGTGGCTGTCGGGGTCCTTGATGCTCTTGGTGGTGGTGACCGTGACCCCGCCGAGGTCGTCGATGAGCTTCTGGAAGCCGCTGAAGTCGACCTCGATGTAGTGGTCCATGCGGACACCGGTCAGGGACTCGACGGTCTTCACCGCGCAGGCGGCGCCACCGGTGGAGTACGCGGAGTTGAACATCACCTCGGAGGCCGCGTCGTGCGTGACGCCCTTGGCGTCGGTGCAGGAGGGCCGCTGGACGAGGGTGTCGCGGGGTACGGAGACCACGCTGGCCTTCTTGTGGCCCTGGTACACGTGCACGATCATCGCCGTGTCGGAGCGGGCGCTGCCGTCGTCGGTGCCGCCGCCCAGCTTCTTGTTGCCGCCGGCGCGGGTGTCGGAGCCCAGCACCAGGATGTTCTCGGAGCCGTTGTCGACCTTCGTCGGCCGGTCGGTGCCGAGCGCCTGGTTGATGTCGACGCTCTTGATGTTGCCGTTGAGCTTGAAGTACAGATATCCGGCGCCGGTGCCGCCCAGCACCACGATGCCCGCGGCGGTCCAGGCCGTGATGAGGAGTGCCTTGCTGCGCGTGCTGCGCGTCTTGCGGCGGCGGCCCTTCGCGCGGCGGCGCGCGGCGCTGGTCCCGGTCTCCCCCGGTATGCCGGGTTCCGGCGTGCTCTCGGCAGACATGTGCTCCTCAGTCCCTCTGCGGTCGGTTACCCCCTGCTTTCAGGGCCAAGCCCGTCCGGTCGTGACGACGCGTACCGCTCATGGTCACTCCGCCCGGTCAGACGGGGAAACTCGGGAAAGGGTTGCACAACGCAGCGTGCCCACCGCGTGGAGCGGCGGGCACGCTGCGTCATCGGCGAGTCCGGGGAAACCTCGCTCACCTGCGATTTCAGCCGAAAATGTCGTACTGCTTGAAATCGGTACCGACCTTGATCGGTGTGGCGAAGATCTCGCTGGTCGACTTTCCGGTGCCCGGGTACAGGTAGAGCGTGCCGCCGGGCGTACGGGCCAGGAAGTCGGCCTTGCCGTCGCCGGTCACGTCGCCGGTGGCGTCGAAGGCGTTGTAACCGCCCCAGGTGCGCACCTTGACGCGGCTGGAGAACGCCCCGGTGCCGGACTTGCCGGTGCCCTTGTACAGGTAGACGTACGAGCCGGTCGTGCTGCGGGCGATCAGGTCGGCCTTGCCGTCGCCGGTGAAGTCGCCGTGGCCGCGCAGCGAGTTGTACTGGTTCCAGCCGGAGCCGACCTTCACACGCGCCGAGAAGGTGCCGTCGCCCTTGCCCGGGTAGATCCACAGGACGCCGCCGGAGTCGACCGAGAGGACGTCGGGGATGTAGTCGCCGGTGACGTCACCCGGGGTGACGATGCGGGTGCGGGTCTTCCAGTTGTCGGCGATCTGCTTGGTGGACCACTTCTGGGTGGACCGCACGTAGTGCGCCCAGTACACGTCGCCTGTGGAGCTCACGCGGTAGACCAGGTCCTCGATGCCGTCCCGGTCGAGGTCGGTCTGCAGGACGACGTTGACGCCGCTCCAGTCGTCCCAGGACGCGCGGGCACCGAACGAGGTGCCCTTGGAGTCCTTCTCGTAGCCGGTCTTGGTGGAGGCGTTGCGCACCCACAGGTCGGCCTTGGAGTCGGTGTAGCTGAGGTTGGCGTCGTCCACGCGCGCGTAGGCGGCACCGACGTACGTGCTGACCTTCGTGAAGACGCTGTAGGCGCCCTTCGCGACGCAGTCCTGCACACCCCAGGAGACGACACCCACGATGCGGCCGCCGACGACCAGCGGGCCGCCGGAGTCGCCGTTGCACGCCGTGGTGGTGCCGGTGTCGCTGCCGGTCGCCGGCTTGCCCGCGCAGACCATGTGGCCCTTGACGAACTCACTGCCGTAGGCGCCGGTGCAGGTGCTGTCCGAGTTGATGGGCAGCGTGGCCGTCTTCAGCGTCTGGGAGATGTCCTGCGTGGTGGAGCTGGTGCGGCCCCAGCCGTAGAGCTTGGCGCTGGTGCCCGCCGCGTACGAGGCGGTGTCGCCGGACGTCGTCATACGGATCGGCGTGGCCTTGGCGGGGCTGTCCAGCGTGATGACGGCGATGTCGTTGTCGATCGTCGTCGAGTTGTACGACGGGTGGTTCCACTGCCGCAGCGGCAGCGAGACGGTGCCGCCGTGCAGGTCCGTGTTGCCGGAGCTGTCGCTGGTCGGAAGCTGGGAGGTGCCGGTCAGGACGGCGCCGTAGTGGTACCAGTCGTAGCCCTTGACGCAGTGCGCGGCGGTGAGGATCTTCGTCGGCGAGACGACCGAGCCGCCGCAGAAGAAGCCGAGGTCGTCGCTCGTGTCGGTGGTGCCCTTGTCGTCGTAGTACCAGAGCTGGGCCATCCACGGCGCTGACGTGATGGTCGTCTCGCTGCCGCCGATGATCTTCGGGTCGACGGTGCCGGTGTTCGTGCTCGCGCTCAGGGACGACTTCTTGGTGGTCTGCCCCGCGGTGTCGTCACCGGCGAGCGCGCCCGCGACCCGCTTCTCCAGCTGGGCCTGGGTGGGCGCGGAGATGGCGGGCTTGACGGTCGGCGCCGGCAGCGCGGTGGTGGTCGCGGCGTTCGCGGACGACATCAGCAGTGCCCCGGCGACGGCGGCAGCCAGACCGGCGGCCGCGATCGGGACGGCGATCCGTATACGGCGTCTGTGACGACCGCCCCCGGACATGGGTGTACCCACTCAAGTCCCCCCTCAGAGTCATGAGTTCAGATCCGCGCGCACAGCGTCGCGCCCCCAGGTGCGGGCGGAGCGGGTGCGGGCAGAAGTTCGAGGGCGCGATCGTACACCTGTCCCATACCGCACAGAGGGCCGCCCCCGTCACTTGCGTGACGGGGGCGGCCCTCGGCGCTGCATGCCCTGCTGACGTCAGTCGTTGCCGTTGCCCGGCGACGGCGTCGTCTTCTGGATCTGGAGCAGGAACTCGGCGTTCGACTTCGTCTGCTTCATCTTGTCGAGCAGCAGCTCGATCGCCTGCTGCTGGTCGAGCGCGTGCAGCACGCGGCGCAGCTTCCAGGTGATGGCGAGCTCGTCGCTGCCGAGCAGGATCTCTTCCTTACGCGTACCGGACGCGTCGACGTCCACCGCCGGGAAGATGCGCTTGTCGGCGAGCTTCCGGTCGAGCTTGAGCTCCGCGTTGCCGGTGCCCTTGAACTCCTCGAAGATCACCTCGTCCATGCGGGACCCGGTGTCGACGAGCGCGGTCGCGAGGATGGTCAGCGAGCCGCCGTCCTCGATGTTGCGCGCGGCACCGAAGAAGCGCTTCGGCGGGTAGAGGGCCGTCGAGTCGACACCACCGGACAGGATGCGGCCGGAGGCCGGGGCGGCGAGGTTGTACGCACGGCCCAGGCGCGTGATCGAGTCGAGCAGCACGACGACGTCGTGGCCCAGCTCCACCAGACGCTTGGCACGCTCGATGGCGAGCTCGGCGACCGTGGTGTGGTCCTCGGCCGGGCGGTCGAAGGTCGAGGAGATGACCTCGCCCTTGACCGACCGCTGCATGTCGGTGACCTCTTCCGGACGCTCGTCGACCAGGACGACCATCAGGTGGCACTCGGGGTTGTTGTGCGTGATCGCGTTGGCGATCGCCTGCATGATCATGGTCTTGCCGGTCTTCGGCGGGGCCACGATCAGACCACGCTGGCCCTTGCCGATCGGCGCGACGAGGTCGATGATGCGCGTCGTCAGCACACCCGGGTCCGTCTCCAGACGGAGGCGGTCCTGCGGGTACAGGGGCGTCAGCTTGTTGAACTCCGGGCGGCCGCGGCCGTGTTCGGGCGCCATGCCGTTGACGGAGTCCAGGCGGACCAGCGCGTTGAACTTCTCGCGGCGCTCGCCTTCCTTGGGCTGGCGGACCGCGCCCGTGACGTGGTCACCCTTGCGCAGGCCGTTCTTGCGGACCTGGGCGAGCGAGACGTACACGTCGTTGGGACCCGGCAGGTAGCCCGACGTACGGATGAAGGCGTAGTTGTCGAGGATGTCCAGGATGCCCGCGACCGGGATCAGGACGTCGTCGTCGGCGAGCTGCGGCTCACCCGCGGCGAACTCGTCGCGGCCACGACGGCCACGGCGGTCCCGGTAGCGCCCGCGACGGCCGCGACGGCCGCCCTCGAAGTCGTCGTCGTCCTGCGGCCCGTTGTCGCGCGGCTGGCGGTCCTGGCGGTCCTGACGGCCGCCGCCCTGCTGCTGCTGACGGTCCTGGCGTTCCTGGCGGTCCTGACGCTGCTGGCCGCCACCCTGGCCGCCCTGCTGCTCGTCGCCCTTGTTGCCACGACGGTCGCGGTCACGGCCACCGCGGTCACGGTCGCGGTCCCGGCGGTCACGACGGCCCTGACGGCCGTCGGCGCCCTCGGCGTCGCCCTTGGGCTCGCCCTGCGTCTGGACCGGCGTCTCGGCCTTCGGCTCGCTCTTCGCCTCGGCGACGACCGTCTCCGGGCTGCCGGCGTCGGCGGTGGCGCGACGACGGCGGCGCTCGGCGGGGGCGTCATCGCTGGCGGGCTGGCCCGGAATCTCGATCTGCTGCTGGGCCACGGCCTTCTCGGCGGCCTTCTCGGCCTTCTTCTCGGCCGGAGCGGCGGCGTCGTCGCCCGTACGAGCCTTCGAGGTGGCCCGGCGCTTCGGCTTGGTCTCGGTGGCGGCCTCGGCGGTCTTCGCCGGGCTCCCCCCGCCCGCCTGCGCCTCCTTGATGACCTCGATCAGCTGGCTCTTGCGCATGCGCGCGGTGCCCCTGATGCCGAGGCCGGATGCGACCTGCTGCAGCTCGGCCAGCACCATGCCCTCGAGGCCGGTACCGCGGCGCCGCCGGGAGCCGGCACCGGTGGCAGGCGCGGAGGCGTCCGTGGCGGGCGCGGCAGCGGTCTCCTCGACACGTGCGCCCATCAGATCGGTGGTGTCGCTCACGAAGGGTCCTTCCCTGGAGCGGACGTCGGCCTGTCTGGCTCGGCGACCGGTTGTGCTGTCCGGCTTTGGTCCTTGCTGTATGGACCGTGCCGGGGCGGTGGTCCGCCAAAGAGGCGGAAGACATATCTGGTGATGACGATTCCGGAGCCGTGGCACTGAATTGCGGTGTCATCGGCACGGTCACGCCGGTTCCGGAGCGTGCTCAGCACTGCTCAGCGCATAGCACCCAATGCAACGCACAAAGCAGTTTGGGAGGCTCCCGGAAGAATGGTTGTCCCGGACGGGGACACGAAGCACCTCGCCATGGTGGGGTCGGGTGCAGACTTGAGGTTAACACTACCGGATCCAACAAACATTCCCCCTCTCCAAATCCGGCAACCGTGCGCCGTCAATTGACCCCGAGGGGTGCGAGCGGAAGCACGCTCGTCCCCTGGGCGTCGAGCTCCAGCCGGTTGGCGGCCCAGCCCTGACCTGCGAGATCGGCGACCTTGTCGGCCGATGCCCGGTCCGCCAGAGCGAGGACTGTGGGGCCCGCGCCGGAGATCACCGCGGGGATGCCGTCAGCCCGCAGGCGCTCCACGAGGGCCGCGCTCTCGGGCATGGCCGGGGCGCGGTACTCCTGGTGCAGCCGGTCCTCGGTGGCGGGCAGCAGCAGCTCGGGGCGCCGGGTCAGGGCCTCGACGAGCAGTGCGGCGCGGCCCGCGTTGGCCGCGGCGTCGACATGCGGCACGGTGCGCGGCAGCAGACCACGCGCGGTCTCGGTGAGCACCGGCTTTCCCGGTACGAAAACCACCGGAACGATGGAATCGGCGGGCTCCATCCTGATCGCCCGCGCGGCGCCGGCCTCCATCCAGGACAGCGTGAAACCACCGAGCAGACAGGCCGCGACATTGTCGGGGTGTCCCTCGATCTCGGTGGCGAGCTCCAGGAGCGCGGTGTCGTCGAGCTTGCTCTCCCCGCCTATGGTCACGGCCCGCGCGGCGACGATGCCGGCGCAGATGGCGGCCGAGGAGGAGCCGAGTCCCCGCCCGTGCGGGATGCGGTTGGCGCAGACGATCTCGAGGCCGCGCGGCTGTCCGCCCAGCAGGTCGAAGGCGGTGCGCAGGGAACGTACGAGGAGATGACTCTCGTCACGCGGCAGCGTCTCGCTGCCCTCACCCGCGATGTCGATGTGCAGCCCGGAGTCGGCCACCCGGACGACCACGTCGTCGTACAGCCCCAGTGACAGGCCCAGGGCGTCGAAGCCCGGGCCGAGGTTGGCACTGGTGGCGGGGACGCGCACCCTGACGGCGGCGGCGCGGAACGCTGGACCGGCCATCGCTCGATGACTCTCCTTGAGCTGCGTGATGTACGAGGTTCGATGAGCTGAGATGAGCTGGGACGAATTGATATGACTTGAGATGAACTGCGAAGACCAAGACTGCGACGACTTGCGTGGAGTTGCGAGGAGTTGCGAGGAGTTGCGATGTGTACGGAAGACCCGGAGGCCGCAATGACGGCGCGGCACCGCGGCATATGCGGCGGGCGGGTTCGGTACAGCCTATCGAAGGAAGGTTCTGTGGCGACATAGGGCGCACAGGAGGCGCACGATGCGTGTCGTAAGCCCCCCGTGCACCCCCTGGCAGGTTGCCGTAGGGGTGGCCCGAGGCGTTGAACGGTTTTCCGTCGACTTCTGGCGGTTCACGCCGTCGGTTCCGACCGATTCTCACCCGCCTGGGGCCTGGTCCGGGCGTGCTCCAGCCAGGTCCGGCCACATCCGGCCGTCTCTGGCGGCTTTACGCCAGGCGGCTTTCCGCCAAAGTCGGCCGCAGGGTCCGGCCGCCGGATCGGTCGCGCGTGAGACGGCCGGAGCCGCGCGTGGTGGTCCGGCGCTGTGCCGCTCCGAAGGTCGGCGTTACGCCGGTCCGGGGTCCGGCGCTGGGCCGCTCCGAAAGTCGGCGTTGCGCCGGTCCGAGGTCCGGCGCTGGGCCGCTCCGAAAGTCGGCGTTACGCCAGCCCCAGTCGCTCCGCCGCCGTCGCCGCGTCCACCGGGACCGTGACCGGCTGCGGGGCGCCCGCGACGGCCCAGTCCGGGTCCTTGAGGCCGTTGCCGGTGACCGTGCAGACGATCGTCTGGCCCGGGTCGACCTTGCCCTGCTCGGCGGCCTTCAGCAGACCGGCGACGGACGCGGCGGACGCGGGCTCGACGAAGACGCCCTCCTGCGCGGCCAACAGCCGGTAGGCGCGCAGGATTTCACGGTCCGTCACCTCGTCGATGAAGCCGCCCGATTCGTCCCGCGCGGCCAGTGCGAACTTCCACGAAGCCGGGTTGCCGATCCGGATCGCGGTGGCGATCGTCGAGGGGTCCTTGACGATCTCGCCGCGCACGATGGGGGCGCTGCCGGACGCCTGGAAACCCCACATGCGGGGGGTACGTCCGGCGATGCCGTCGGCGGCGTACTCGGTGTAGCCCTTCCAGTACGCCGTGATGTTGCCCGCGTTGCCGACCGGCAGGACATGGATGTCGGGCGCGTCGCCGAGCATGTCGACGATCTCGAACGCGGCGGTCTTCTGCCCCTCGATCCGCACCGGGTTGACCGAATTGACCAGCGCCACCGGGTAGTTGTCGGAGAGCGCGCGCGCCAAAGTCAGACAGTCGTCGAAGTTGCCGTCGACCTGGAGGATCTTCGCGCCGTGGATCAGGGCCTGGCCCATCTTGCCGAGCGCGATCTTGCCCTGCGGGACGAGGACGGCGGAGACCATCCCGGCCCGTACGGCGTACGCGGCGGCGGAGGCCGACGTGTTGCCGGTGGAGGCGCAGATGACGGCCTTCGCGCCCTCCTCCTTGGCCCGGGTGATGGCCATGGTCATGCCGCGGTCCTTGAAGGACCCGGTCGGGTTGGCGCCCTCCACCTTGAGGTGGACCTCGCAGCCCGTGCGCTCGGAGAGCACCTGCGCGGGCACGAGCGGCGTACCGCCCTCGCGGAGCGTCACGACCTCCGTGCTGTCGGACACCGGAAGCCGGTCCCGGTACTCCTCGATGATTCCGCGCCACTGGTGGGTCATTGCTGGTTACTCTCCTTCAACCCGCATGATGCTGGCGACACCCCGCACGGTGTCGAGGCTGCGCAGCGCCTCGACGGTCCCGTTCAGGGACGCGTCGGACGCTCGGTGGGTGACGACGACGAGGGAGGCCTCGCCGTCCTTGCCCTGCTGGCGAACCGTATCGATGGACACGCCGTGCTCGGCGAAGACCGTGGCCACCTGGGCGAGAACGCCCGGTTTGTCGGCCACGTCGAGGCTGATGTGGTAGCGCGTGACGACCTCGCCCATGGACGAGACGGGCAGCTGGGTGTACGCGGAGTCGCCCGGCCCGGTCGCACCGCTGAGCTTGTTGCGGCAGACGGCGACCAGGTCTCCGAGGACGGCGGAGGCGGTGGGCGCACCACCGGCGCCCGGCCCGTAGAACATGAGCTGCCCGGCGGCATCCGACTCCACGAACACGGCGTTGTACGCGCCGCGCACGGAGGCGAGGGGGTGGCTCAGCGGAATCATGGCGGGATGCACGCGCGCCGTCACGGACCCCCCGTCGGCGGCCCGCTCGCAGATGGCGAGCAGCTTGATGGTGCAGCCCATCTCCTTCGCCGAGGCGAAGTCGGCGGAGGTGACCTCGGTCATGCCCTCGCGATAGACGTCGTCGAGGCGCACGCGCGTGTGGAAGGAGATTCCGGCGAGGATCGCGGCCTTGGCGGCGGCGTCGAAGCCCTCGACGTCGGCGGTCGGGTCGGCCTCGGCGTAGCCCAGGGCGGTGGCCTCGTCGAGGGCCTCCTGGTAGCCGGCCCCCGTGGAGTCCATCTTGTCGAGGATGAAGTTCGTCGTTCCGTTGACGATGCCCATCACGCGGTTGATCTTGTCGCCGGCGAGCGACTCGCGCAGCGGCCGGATCAACGGGATGGCACCGGCGACGGCGGCCTCGTAATAGAGGTCCCTGTTGTTCTCTTCCGCTGCCGCGTGCAGAGCGGCGCCGTCCTGGGCGAGGAGTGCCTTGTTGGCGGAGACGACGGAGGCGCCGTGCTCGAAGGCGGTGGTGATGAGCGTACGGGCGGGTTCGATGCCGCCGATGACCTCGACGACGACATCGAGGTCCCCGCGTTTGACGAGCGCGGTGGCGTCGGTCGTGACGAGGGCGGGGTCGATGCCTTCGCGCACCTTGGAGGGCCGCCGGACCGCGACCCCCGCCAGCTCCACCGGGGCTCCGATGCGCGCGGCGAGGTCGTCGGCGTGCGTCGTCATGATGCGCGCCACCTCTGAGCCGACAACCCCACAGCCCAGCAGCGCCACCTTCAGCGGACGCGTACGCATCATCCGACCTCGTTTCCTCATACCGTCTTCGGTTGCACCAGTCTCACTCACCGGACGGGAGTTTCTATCCTTTGTCCGGATCGTGAGACGTTTATTTCATTTTCGCCGGGGTGGAAGACAGGAGATCTTCCACCCCTTTCTTTGAGGCGCTTAAGGCGCTGAGGCGCTGAGGGCCGTCCTGGCCTAAGGCGCTGAGGCGCTTAGAGCCTTCTTGGCCTTCTTGGCTTGGCCTTCTTGGCCTCTCGGGTTACCCGACGTCCAGGCGGAGCAGGTCCTCCTCGGTCTCACGGCGGACGATCACCCGGGCCTCGCCGCCGTTGACGGCGACGACCGGCGGGCGGAGGGCGTGGTTGTAGTTGCTGGCCATGGACCGGCAGTACGCGCCGGTGGCGGGGACGGCGATGAGGTCGCCGGGGGCCAGGTCGGAGGGGAGGAAGGCGTCCTTCACGACGATGTCGCCGCTCTCGCAGTGCTTGCCGACCACCCGGACGAGCATGGGCTCGGCGTCGCTGCTCCGCGACACGAGAGCGACGCTGTACTCGGCGTCGTACAGCGCGGTACGGATGTTGTCGGACATGCCCCCGTCGACGGAGACGTACGTCCGCAGCCCGTCGAGCGGCTTGATGGTCCCCACCTCGTAGAGCGTGAAGGCGGTCGGTCCGACGATGGCGCGCCCGGGCTCGACGGAAATCCGAGGCGTCCGCAGCTTGGCGGCCTCGCACTCCCGCGTGACGATCTCGCTCAGCGCCTTGGCGATCTCGTGCGGCTCGCGCGGATCGTCGTCACTCGTGTACGCGATGCCGAGGCCGCCGCCGAGGTCGATCTCGGGCAGCTCGACCCCGTGCTCGTCGCGCACGGCGGCGAGCAGGGCCACCACCCGCCGTGCGGCGACCTCGAATCCGGCCATGTCGAAGATCTGCGATCCGATGTGCGAGTGGATCCCCACGAGCTCGAGCCCGTCGAGGGCGAGCGCACGGCGCACCGCCTCCGCCGCCTGCCCGTCGGCCAGCGCGATTCCGAACTTCTGGTCCTCATGAGCGGTGGCGATGAACTCGTGCGTGTGAGCCTCGACGCCGACGGTGACGCGGATCTGCACGCGCTGCCGCTTGCCGAAGGACTGGGCGATGTGGGCGACGCGCACGATCTCCTGGAAGGAGTCGAGGACGATGCGCCCGACGCCGGCCTCGATGGCCGTACGAATCTCGGTCTCGGACTTGTTGTTGCCGTGGAAGGCGATGCGGTCGGCGGGCATGCCGGCGGAGAGGGCGGTGGCGAGCTCACCACCGGAGCACACATCGAGGTTGAGGCCCTCTTCGTGCAGCCAGCGCACGACGGCCCGCGACAGGAACGCCTTTCCTGCGTAGAAGACATCGGCGTCGTGCCCGAAGGCGGTGCGCCAGGCACGGGCGCGCTCGCGGAAGTCGGCCTCGTCGATGAAGTAGGCGGGAGTACCGAACTCCTCGGCAAGCCGCGTCACTTCCATCCCGCCCACGCTGACGACGCCGTGTTCGTCACGGGTGACGGTGTGCGCCCAGACCTTCGGGTCGAGGGCGTTGAGGTCGGCGGGCGGGGCGCTGTAGTGGCCCTCCGGGAGGACATCGGCGTGACGGGGCCCGGCGGGGTGTGCGGAACGGCTCATGTCTGTGTGGGCTTTCTGCTGTGTCAGAGATAGTCGGGTGCGCTGATGCCGAGCAGGGACAGGCCGCCGGCCAGCACCGTCCCGGCGGCTTCGGCGAGCGCGAGCCGGGCGCGGTGGGCGGCCGAGGGTTTCTCGTCGCCGCGCGGCAGCACGGTGTGCTGGAAGCCGAGCAGTGCGTCGGCGGTACCGACGAGGTGCCGGGCGAGCCGGTCGGGGGCGCGGTGGGTGGCGGCGAGGCGCAGGACGTGGGGGTACTCAGCGAGGGCGGCGAGGAGGTCGCCCTCGGGGTGTCCGTCGCTGGGACCGTGCAGGTTGCTGGGGTCGCGCATGTCGCTGGGGTCGCGTACGTCACTGGGACGGCGCGCGGCACTGGGACTGAGCGTGTCACTCGGACGGCGCACGGTACTGGGACCGAGCCTGTCACTCGGACGGCGCACGGTACTGGGACCGTGCAAGTCACTGGGGCCACGCAAGTCACTCGGACCGCGCACGTCACTGGGGTCGCTGTCCTGCCCGAGTGCGGCGGCGTTGCGGCTGAGGGCACGGGTGCGGGCGTGGGCGTACCGGACGCGGAAGAGAGGGTTGCTCTCGCGCTGGACGAGGTGGTCGGCGGTGATCCGGGGCCGGTCATGGGGGGCTGGGTGCAGCAGGGCCCAGCGGGCGGCGTCGGGGCCGAGCGGGGCGGGATCCTCCGGCGCCGGTACGGGCCGCAGGTTCACCGGCTCGGCGTGCCGCACCTCGGCGCGGCCGCCCTGGGTGGCGACGATCCGTACGAGCGCATCCGCGATGACCTCGGCACGGGCGTCGTACGGCACCCGCAGCTCGACGACCTGCCCGGCGAGGGTGTCACTGTGCCCGTACCGCGGACCTCGCGTGAGGACGTCTCGTACGAGGGCGGCGGACGCCCCGCCTCCGAGGCGGATGTTCAGGAACCCGGGCCCGGTGATCGCGACGTCGGCGACACCGACGGCGCCGCTGAGGTGCGGCCGCAGGATCTCGGCGACCTCCCTCGGGGGCAGCCCGGCCGGTCGCGCGAGCTGGAGCGCGATGTTCGTGGCGTAGTCCCCACACCCACCCGGCCCCGGCAACGTAACCACGGCCCGTGCGGGCACGGCCACACTCAGCTCTCCCCCGTCGACAGCACGACGCACCGCGCTCAGCACGGTACGGGAGAGCTCGACGGGGGTCACGGGACAAGCCTAGGGGAGGAGGGGGGTGGGCAGGCGAGTCGGTTTGGGGCGGGGTCCGGGATGTGGGACGGGGGTGGGGGGACCGGGCTGGTCCTGCTCACCGACGGCCGCGGTCGTCGCTTCAGTGACCGTCAGTGCCGGCCGATTGCCGTACCCGTCGCCTCAGTGACCGCCAGAATCGGCAGTACCGGCCGACTGCTGTACCCCTCGCTTCAGTGACCGGCGCGCCCGGCGCGCTCAGCTTCTTCGGCCCCGGCCGCGGCCCCGGCGGTGGGGCCGAAGCCACCCTCGGTCCCGAAGCCACCCTCGGTCCCGAAGCCACCCTCGGTCCCGAAGGCAGCATCCTCGAGCGACGGCGAGCCGCCGTCGCCACCCTCCCCAGCGCTCCCGCGGCCCCGCCGCTCCATCAACTGCCGCACGAGCCGCACAAGTTCCGCTGGCTCGAAGGGTTTGGCAAGAAAGGCGTCGACACCCACGTCGAGCCCGCTCTCGACCTCGTACTGCGTGCACGCGCTCACGATGGCGAGCGGAAGATTGCGGGTACGCGGATCGGCACGGAGGCGAGCGGCGGTCCGCAGCCCGTCGAGCCGGGGCATCACCACATCGAGAGTGACCACATCGGGCCGCACCTGATGCACGATGTCCAGGCATTCGGCACCGTCGGCCGCGGTCACGACCTCGAGACCCTCCAGTTCGAGGTTGACCCTGATCAGCTGCCGGATGACCTTGTTGTCGTCCACAACAAGCACCCGACCGGACGCGCCTGGCACAACTCGAGAGTAGGTCCGGACCGGCCACCGCGTCCGGGTTTTCCCGACTTCCACCCTGCGCGGGGGTGACGCCCAGGGACCGCCCGGGCCCCCTCTTCCCCCCTGCCACGCCACGGCCCGCTCCCCGAAAAACCCCCACCACCCCGCCCCTCGAAACCCCTCCCCTCCCCTGCCAAAACCCGTGGCAATCACCCCCGAAAGAGCTGGTAGGGTTCTACCCGTCGCCGCACACACCGCGGCCGACACGCCCCCGTAGCTCAGGGGATAGAGCAACGGCCTCCGGAGCCGTGTGCGCAGGTTCGAATCCTGCCGGGGGCACTCGCCGATAACCAGCACAGATCATGCGCTGACCAGGGCGGATGCCGACATGAAAGAGCGGGACCCAGTCTCATTGGGTCCCGCTCTTTGTCGTTGTATCGCGCTGATCGCGATAGACCTGCGCTAGAGTCCACGCCTACGCAGCGCTACCGGACGTCGCACGCCGGAGGGCACTCGAATCGGTCGATCACGCATGACAAGAAGAGTCGAGCCCTCCTTGTGACTGGTGCGGACCCGCCTAGCCGCCGCGCGGATCTCGGTCTGGGTCATCGATGACGTCGTATGAGCGGCTGTATTCCAGATCATCGACCCCAAGCTGGTTCGCCGCGGCGATGGTGCGTTCCATGCATCGTTCAAGCTCAGCATCAACGTGGTAGATGTCTAGCTTGCGCGAGGAAATACACCTGCGGGTGAACCGCCTGCCCTGGTAGGCGCCCGCCCAAAATTCGGCCAGGTCAATTGAGCCATCATCCTTTAGCAGCACTGCGAGCGAGACATGACGGTGAGGCTCACCATCCTTACCGACGCGATGCCAAGTCCATTGGGTGGAACCGTGATTCTCGGCCGCTGCACTCGTGAGGCCATAGTCATGCTTCTTCAGCAGATCAACCGGAAGGGCGTTGCCTACGGTCTGAATTGTCTCCGCCATCTCACGATCTTCGGGGAGCAGGTCCTCGGTCACGATATCTCCAAGTCGTAGCCCGGGTTTGCGATGGCGTCGAACGGAAATCCAAGCGGAAGCACGTACTCAATCCCAAAGCCGCCCGCTATGGACCTTGGCCCCAATATCGGCCTACTGATCTTTTTCGGGTCGAGAATCAGCACATGCCGCCTCTCCAGCCAAGGCCACTTCAGCGCCAACCACCGGGATGCCTCTTCCGGCGTGTAAGGGGTCAAAGTGACAAACTGCTTCCGCTTGGTGCCGCTACCAAACGTACCCTTCTGATCGTCGCGTATATATCGCAACAGGCACCTCTGGCCGAACTCCTCGACGACATCCGGGATTTCTCTAAGCTTGTCGTCAGGAACTAGCTCGGATTCAATTTTTCCCGCCAGCATCTTGGCGTCCAGGATCGTGGCCGTTCGACTGCACGTCTGCATGGCCCCTCCTCGCGGTCAGGGCCTTCAGTGTGTCGCAGTATGCACACACGAGCCACCGGAGGGTAGGGCATGGATCACACGATCCCGCTGGGCCCCACTTTCAAGAGTTGCCAAGCATCCGTCAGAAAGCTGCAGGAGCACCCGCATTGCCTCAAATGAATCTCGCTACGGAACCTGGGGAAGTGATCCGCCGACCATGATCACATTCGAGAGTTGACCACCCTATTGGCCGAGCCGATCACCGAACCAAACAAAACCCTGCTCCGTCGCTGGCAGGCCCCGGCAGGGGCGCTCCCAGCGAGGGAGCGTTTGCATGCACCAATGAAGCCCAGTGCCCTCAGTCGGGCCAGTCAAGCTCTCTCTCAATCTTCGAGTTCATAAGTTCTTCCTGGCCGTAGATGCACCCCTCGTAGACTCGGTGGATCACCTCGGGCGAGTTCCCAACCCTGCGAGCAACCTCGGCCACGGGCACGCCGGCGTTCAGCCACGTCGTGATGCAGGTGTGTCGCAGGTCGTACGGCCGCCCCCCGAGGATGGACGCCTGAAGGTCCGGCGGGAGCGCGTACTCCCGAGCGTCCCGCCACACGCGCCAATAGGTACTGCTGCCCACAAGACCGCCCCGCTCGTTCGTGAAGAGCCGCCCGTCCTTGGCCGTGCCGAACTCCTTCAGGTGGGCGCGGAGCATGGCCACGAGCGGCGGGGGGATCGGGACCGGTCGGTCTTCCTTGGCCTCCCTCGACTTCAGGCCGCGCTTGTCGTGACGCTCTCCGCTGTCTGTCCACTGCTTGCCCGACACGGGGTGTGTGTCGTGAAGCGTCAGAACACCCCACCCCTTCTCCGGGAGGAAGCAATCAGCCTTCCTGAGGCCCACAGCCTCACTCGGGCGGAGCCCCGCGAAGTACATGACCGCATAGAAGCCCACCAGGCGCCGACCTTTCTTGCGGTCCCATGTCCCAACGTACGAGACCGAGGCGAGGAGTTGACCAGCCTGCGTCTTATTCACAAGAACGCGAGGGTCCACGCGGTCTGATGAAGAACTCTTCACCTTCTTGATAGCGGTGAGCGGGTTCTCCGTCAGAAGCTTGCGCTCGATGGCGTATTCAACTGCAGTGTTGAGCGCGCGCCGACGGCGACGGGAGGTTTCCCCCGCCGCTGGGGTGCCGTCCAGTTTGAAGGAGATCCGATACTGAACATCGCGAAGAATCTTCGGGTCTTCCAGCGAGGAGACGAGAAGCGATTTCTTGGATATCCACCCGTAGGCGTCTTCAAGTTCCTCCGGCCGGTCAAGTTCGGCGTTCTTGGGAATGACCGACCACCGGAAGGCGAGACGCAGCTCTTCCGGTGACGGCATTTTCTGTTCCTGCTCCACCAGCGCCAGCGTCACCGCGGCGAGCCCGTCGGCGATGCCCTCGCGGGTCTTGGCCGCGGCGGTCGGCCAGCGCATAGCCATGTACTCGCGACAGAACGCGAACCAGGGCAGTTCCTCACGGGCTTGCTCCGCACTGGCCTTGGCCCGTACCTCGGATTCAGGCAGACCGTCCGTGATGCGGAACGCCTCGCCACGGCGCATTGCCTGCCACAGATCAGATCTACGGCTATCTGCGAGAGCCATCGTGGCGAAGGTGGCGCTACAGACCTTTCCTCCGACTTTCCAACGGAGTTGGTAGGGACGGGTCTTGCTCTGCGCCTTGGACACCTTCCACAGGCGGACATCGAGCGAAAACCCGTCCGTAGCCGAGCGGTTGTTCTGCTCGGCCCCACTGTCGGTGTCCTTCGTCACGCGCTCTCCTCCAGCGTCTGGAGCCACCGACTCAGTTCGGACCGCCGGATTCGCACCGCGCCGTTCGGGAGCTTGATGGACTTCGGGCCCTTCTTGTACTGCCGCCAGCGGTAGAACGTTGCTCGCGGTACGCCTATCTCTTCGATCACTTCGGGGATGGTGAGCATCTCGTCGCGGGGCTTGGCCACGACTCCTCCTTGGGCGAGAGGGCAAGGGAAGGTGGTGGGACCAGCCGAGAGCCGCCACAGAAACCACGGAATACACAGAAACCCTGGATTGCGGGTCTGACCTGCGGCGATGCCGCATGGTGCGGGCTGCCACAGAAATCGCGGAAAGCTCCACAGAAATAGGCGGCCGGACCGGTGCGGCCGGTGCCCGGGCTATTTCTGTGGCTTCTCGGTTCGTTTCTGTGGCAGCGCACCACGGGCCTCTGACAGGGCCGTCTGTGCTGGTCAGGGGCTTGTCGGGGGTATTTCTGTGATTCTGTGGTTTCTGTGGCGGGGGTCAGGCGGTCTGGTCGGTCAGGCGGGGGTGGACCAGGTAGCGGGGGGAGGGCGGCCGGCCGCGTCCTCCGGTGCGATGGACGGCTTGGGCGCGCACGTAACCGTGGTCTTCCAACAGGGCCAACACCGGGTCCAAGTCGTTGGCGGTGCGGAACTCGGAGCGGGAGAGCTTGACCATCAGGTCGCGCTTGCTGACCTCTCGCCACCCGTGGGTGCGCAGAGCTTCCAGCACGGTGCGGGCCCGCTCGGCGATGCGGTCGGCGCCCATGGAGTCGAACGCGGCGAGGCTGTGGCTGATGAAGTACTCGGCCAGCGCGATCGCGTCGCGCATGGTCGCTTCCGCCACGGGCACGGTGTGCCCTTTGGTGAGGTGTTCGGCGAGGTGGAGCAGGGCGGCCATGCGGGCGGTGGCGCCGACCAGCTTTCCGCCCCAGTCGCCGATCTGGCCCATGATGCCGCCGCGGGCTTCCAGCATCGGTTCCACCCGCGCCTGAAAGGCGGTGAGGGTGGCGACCGCTTCGGGGGTGAGCTGGATGAGGGCGGGGTCGGTCCACTCGGCGAGGAACAGCGTCAGGTCCAGGACGTGGCGCCGGTAGGTCTCCATCACCTGGTCGGGAATGGGGTTCGGCTCGATTTTGCGGCGGCCGACCAGCGACTCAGGGACCGAGTAGAGGAACCTGCCGAGCAGGCCGCGGCCCTTGAACCCGTCTTGACGTCCGATGTCGTCCAAGACCTGCGGCTGCACGCACAACCCCATGGTGAGGGCGGGGTGTTCGATGTATTCCTCGCGGGTCTGCCGGTCGACCTTGAGGCGGTCTCCGGCGTGGCCTTTGAGGAAGACGCCCATGTTGGGCTTGCCGCTGTAGCGTCCGGCGATGATGTCGAAGATGTCGCCCTCAGCGGACATGACGGCGATCCGGCCGCCCTGCTCCGCCATCCGTGAGGTGACGGTTTCGGCGGTGGTGTCGTCGGCGAGCAACTGAGGTTTGGCAGGCACGCTGACGCTGTCCGCGGTCTGCGCCAAGGCGATCGCCGTGGAGACCAGTTCATCCCGCTCGTCCGCGCTCGCGGATGCCGCCTTGGCGGTGGCCTTGTCGGCAGCCTCCTTGGCAAGCCGGGCGGTCATCTCGGCTTCCACGATGGCCGGTTGGGTCAGCGTGCGCAGTTGCTGTTCGGCCTCGTACAGCGGGTCGGTGAGCAGGCCAAACACGGCGGACTTCCGGTTGGCGGGGGGCAGCGAGACGACGACGTAGAGGTTGGTGGGCTCGCGCCAGTGCCCGCGCACCTGCACCACTGCCCTGCCGCCGGCCGCGGTGGCGAGCACGGACAGGGCGATGCATCCGGCGAGGTCGACGGGGGTCTGTGTCTCCTCGGCGACCGCGGCCACGAACTCCCGCAGCCACCCCGGAAGGGAGGCGGTGGGGAAGGGGTCGAGCTTGCGGGGTCCGGCGAGGGGAACGGGGTCCTCCCACACGGGTGCGGGCGGCTCGTCGAGGGTGGGCAGTCCGGCCCACAGGTCGGTGCTGTCCACAGGCTGTGTGGTCATGAGACTGCCCTCCCTTCGGTGGGAACGCCGGTCTGCGGGTCAGTACCAAGTGCAGTGCGGACGCCTTCGGCGACGTACCTTCGGCCGCCTACGATGGCCCGTGGCGCGGTCTGCGTGGCGTTCTGAGGCTGTTTCAGGGGATTGAAGGGCTTATAGGTCATTCGGCACCCCTCTCGGCCGCGCTGAGGCCGTTGATGACCGCGCGGCGGGCATAGCTCTCGGGGACTCCGACCGAGATGGCGGCGGCCACGATCTCTTCCCCGATCACGTCCAATCCGCACGGACCGGGGCACGCGGTGTGCTGTGCGGCGAGGAACCGGGCCGCGCCGAACGCCTGTGACCCCGCGCCGGATTCGACGCGGGAGCGCACGAGGGTGAGGCCCCGTTCCAGGCCGATGCGGACGTAGCCCTCGGTGTGACGACACCCGGTGGCAACCGTCCGGTCCCACGCGGCGCGCTCGGGGAGAGAAGAGACCACCTCCCCGCGGGCGGGGGTGGTCTCTTCCCTCACCACCAGGGCGCGGACGGCCGCCGGCAGGTTCGCCATGCGGCCGGTGCCGGGACCGAGCCAACGGGCGTAGGACATGAGCGACTTGATGTCCACGCCCGGACGGACCGCGTTGTGCGAGCCCATCACCCCGAGGTAGATCCAGTGCTCCCCGCGCGTCGTCGGCACGGTCCGCGTTGCGGGCAGCGCTATGCGCGCCCAAGCAATGGCCGCCGCGTTGTCGAGGTCCACCACAGTCAGCCCGACCCCTCCGGGGTGGTAGCCGACGGCAGCAGCCTGCCGCCACGCAGGGGCCCACGTGCGGGAGGCGATGACGCGGGTGTCGGTGGTGGCAGCGGCCCATGCGTGACACACGTCGGGGCACTGGCAGGGGCCTGCGCGCTTCATATTCGGCCGCCCCCCGCAGGCGTTCTTGGCGCACGCACGGCAGTTGCCGAACGGCACCTTGCCGTCCCGCAGGGGCAACACCGGTACGGCGGCCGTGGCCAGTTGCAGCGCGGCTTGCAGGTGGGTGTTCGTGGTGCTCATGCCGCGGTCCCCCACATCTCCGTGGTGGCGAGGTAGGCGCGGCCGATGAACTCGGTGTAAGCGGGCGGGATGGCCTCGGTCAGCTCCTCGCGCACGTCGGTCCACGTGATGCCCATCGCGGCCTGAAGCTCCGGGACGGACGGCTTGCCCCCACCGCTGCCGTACGCGGCGACGTACGGGCCGTGGAAGTACTCGCCGTGCCGCCACCCGCGCACCCGCCCCCGGTGCGGGACGTGCGCTGGCTGCTCGGTGGTCCAGCCGCCCAACTCGAAGTTGCGGTGACGGATGACCCCGAGCGCGAACATCTCGCCGCACAGGGTGAGATCCTTGCGGATCTCGGCACGGCCGTTGGGCTGTTCGATCACGTACGGCAGGCCGGTCTTGTCGAGTAGGTCGCGAGTGGGCGCCACCAGGTCGACGTGGGTGCGGCCCCATCCCTGGGAAGCGTTGGTGCCCACAGTCAGGGCGCATCCGTGCTGGCACGGCGGGGACGCGTGGACGAACACGTACTGCTCGATCTCGCCGGAGGAGATCAGGGCGGCGAGGTAGTCGAGGGCGTCGCCCTGGTGGCACGGGAAGGGGTAGTTCGGCCGGTGGGCGATGTCGCAGCCGTCCACGGCGAACCCGGCACGGGTGTAGCCCGTGGCGGCACCGCCAGCGCAGGAGAAGAGGTCCAGCAGGCGCGGCCGGAGACGGTCTCGCCTGATGGGGGTGGGTTGGGTCATGCTGGGGGTCTCCTGTTTCTGTCGAAGGGACGGAGAACCGGGGCGGTCGCGGTCTTTGGCGAGAGGCGACCGCCCCAGCCACAGCTACTGCTCGGCGGCGAGCGAGTGCGTGTACTGCTGGCGGACGTAGGTGCGCGGTTCGTAGAACGGGCCCGGCTGGTCCATGTCCAGCAGGAACACGGCCGCCGCGTCGGCGGCCGCGCTGGCATCGCCGTACGGGACGTCGGGCTCGTCCAAAAGCGCGATGCGGTCCAGCAAGGCTGCCTTGCGCAGGTAGAAGTCACGCCCCAGCTCGGTGAAGCACTCGGTGGCGGCGAGGGTGCGCGCCACCCAGCCAATCTCGCTGTTGATGCTGGGTGCGTTGGCGTACGCCTGCTCGGCGGTGGGCCAGGACTCGGCCGGCTCGGCGTCGGTGGGCTTGTACTCGGCGCGGGCGTAGAGGCGGTTCCGCTTGCGGTCGCGGGTGGGGTAGACGCTCACGGTGCCGACCGTGAAGGTGCGGTCCAGTGCGGCGACGATCGGTTCGGTTTCGGCGGGGTCGCAGATGACACGGATCTCGAACACGGTTCTCCCATCGGGGCGTTCAGCCGTTGAAGTGGTTGCGCTTGAAGACGGCCTTGCGGATGTGGAAGGTGTTGCCGCCGCTGTGGCCGCTCGCGCTGAAGACCTGCACGGCGATCCAGCCGCCGAAGATGACGGCGGCGAGGATGATGAGCTGGTGGATGAGCGCGGCGAGGGCGGCGATGAAGGTGGTGAGCAGGACCAGGCCGCCGCACACGGCGCCGAACCCGACGCCTCCGAGGGCGATGTTCACGGCCGTGCGCGAGACGGCCGGCTTGGTCGCGACCGGTTCGGGCTTGGCGGGCTCGATGGCGTAGCCGGTGACGACGCGTCCGTCCGGCAGGACGACGCTCGTCACGGCCGGGATGCTGCTGGGCTGCACGACCGCGAGCGGCGCCGTGCGGGCGGCGGGGGTGATCGGGGTGGGGACGTGGACTTCCACGGCCGCCGGCGCGTGCCCGTTGCGGCCGTAGGTGCTGGGTTCGTTCACGGGCTGTCTCCCTAGTTCCCGAGGGCGGACAGGGCGTCGGCGGACGCCTGCACGAGGTTGTGGATGGGCTCGTACGCGCCGGTCCCGGCGGCGAAGAACCCGAAGAGGAACAGCACGATGGCCGCGCCTCCCCCGGCGGACTTGGTCTTGACGGCGAGGGCGGACGCGGCGCCGAACAGCAGCACGGCGGAGATGCTCAGAACCATCAGGAGTCCTCCGGACGGGCGAGGTTGGCGAACAGGGCGCGCATGTCGGCAAGTGCGCGGTGCAGGTCGGTGAGGCTGACCGGATCGGTTCGGAACCGGTCCCGGACGTCAGCGAAGGGAAGGAAGTCGCTCGTCTCGTCGCGGCAGACGATGACGGGCGGCCGGCGGTGCTCGGGGCTGTGGGGCATGGGTGCTCTCCCGGGGTCAGTCGGCGGTGCCGGAGTGGTAGATGCGGGCCCAGCGGTTGTAGAGCCAGCGGCCGACGCGGATGCGCTTGCCGGTGGCCTTGCAGCGGCGGCAGTCCTTGCCGCGCTTCTGGCGGCCCTTGCGGTCGGTCTTCATCTGGAAGCCCCAGCCGTTGCACTTGCGGCAGTTGCCGAACGGCGAGGCAGCACACACAGCGACGTAACACAGCGTTACGCCAAGCACGAGTGTGATAGCGAGCAGGGCAGGGGTCATGACGGGCCCTCCGGGGCGGCTTTCAGGGTTTCCGCAGGTGGGCCGCTATGCGCTAGCGACCTGATCAGGGCTGGTTTGGGGCGCTAAGCGAGCTGCTAACGCTAGCGGGGTGTGCCGCTAGCGCTAGCGGCCCAAGAGGTCAGCCCGCGTCCCGCTTTCCGTCACGCTCCGCAATCGCTGCGGTGATGTGGGAGCGGTCGACACCGCGCCGGTTGACGACCTTTCCGTCCACCCGGCGGCCCACCTGGATCGTGGACAGACCCCGCGGCTTCAGCGCGGCGGCGAGGGTCTCGGGCTCCCATCCGTCGTAGACCTCGGGGCGCAGTTCGGCGAGCCGTGCAACGACGGTCTCAGACCACACCTTGGTCTCCTTGACGGGGATGACGGCGAGGATGTCGGCGAGCAGGTCGTACGCGCTCGCCACGGTCTCCGGCTCTTCCCCGAGCGCGTGCCCGGAGAGCAGTCCGGCCTTCTCGCGCGCCGTGCGGGCGCGGGCGGCGATGCTGTCGGCGCCGGGGCCGTCCACGTAGACCGAGCCGACGATCCGGGCGTCGGAGCCTTCACCGATGAAGTAGTGAATGCCCTTGTCACCCCAGCTGAACATGGTCGCGCGGACGCCCCGCTTGTAGGCGGACGTGCCGAGGACCATGTCGTTCTCCAGCTGGCCCATGACCTTCAGGCACCAGCGCGCCGACGCGTTCGCGGAAATCCCGGTCGGGAGTGCCTTGGCGTCGGGGCGCTGGGTGGCGAGCAGGAGCACGATGCCGGTGGCCGGACCGCGCTTGACCAGGTCGGTTGCGATCTCCTCGAACTCGTCCTTGTGCTTGGGGTGCTCGAAGAGCACCTGGCACTCGTCCACCCCGATCACGATGGGATGCAGACCCAGGGAGCGCTTGTCGGCGAGTTCGCTGGTCACCTTCGACTCCGGGCAGATGTCCCGCGGAAGCGAGCGGATCATCTTGGTACGCCGGCGCAGTTCCTCGCGCAGCGCCCGGAAGTCGTTGAGCGCGTACTCGATGGCGTCGTCATCGTCGCCCGCAGCGTGCCGGTGCGAGACGGCGTTGCCGACCGGGTCCAGGTCGCCGGTGCCCTTCATGTCGTAGGTGTGCAGTTCCGCCCGCGGGTCCAGCGCAGCGATGAGCAGCAGGAGGCGGAGCAGGAAGGTTTTGCCCATGCGCGGGATGGCGCCGATGATGCCCGCGATGTACATCAGGGTGACCTCGACCCAGCGTCCGCGCTGGTCGGTGCCGTAGGCGACGGGCTTGAACAGGTTGACGCTGCCGCTGGTCAGCAGCGGCCACTTGGGCTTGCGGGAGGTCGACATGTCCTGATCGCCGACCCACAGCACCAGGTGCCCGGTGTGCTCGCTCGGCACTGCCTCGGGCCATACGCAGCCCAGCGGCCGGCGCAGACCGGAGGCGAGCCGGTCGCGCCGCTCGATGACGTCCGTGACCGTGACGCCGTAGGGGAGGTTGCCCTCCGCACGCCAGCCCGGACCGTCGCGGGTGATCGGGGCGGTGAATTCGAAGCCGTCGCGGCCCTTGCCCTGTGCCTGGTTGATGGCGGGGATGCCGAGCGAGCCGAGCGCGCGCAGCACGATGTCACTGGTGAGCTTGACGGCCTTGGGGAGCTCCACCGCGCGGTGAATGACCGGGGCGTCCGCCTTGCGGCCTGCGGACCCGAGCGCCATGACGACCGCGCCGACCGACAGGGCCTGAAGCCAGTCGGGGGCCAGGACATAGATGGCGAGCGCGGAGCCGAGCCCGATGAACATCGCGAGCACGGCAACCAGCGTCCGCAGTCGGACCCGTCCGTCGCGCTGTCGC
Source organism: Streptomyces sp. NPDC058246 (assembly GCF_042881985.1). Classification (NCBI taxonomy): domain Bacteria; kingdom Bacillati; phylum Actinomycetota; class Actinomycetes; order Kitasatosporales; family Streptomycetaceae; genus Streptomyces; species Streptomyces sp. NPDC058246. The sequence goes on from NZ_JBHVWZ010000003.1 coordinate 71,454, forward strand.
GACAGCTTCAGGTACTCGGCAGCATCCTCGCGCCGCACCGCCGCCAAGCGGACCGGCTCGCCCTCGCGATCCGCCACCCACCGCATGGTGGCGCCCACGAACTTCGCAGCACCGGACGGCGCCTGAAGCGTGAGCCGTGCGGCGTAGACCGGGGAGCGAAGCGCGTGATAGCCGGCCGAGTGGGCGTAGTGGCGGGCCACCCATCCGGTTGCGGTCTTCAGTTCCGCCACGGACTTCAGCCACAGCGGAACGACCGGACGGCGCTGCGCGGCGAGCAGCCGACCGAGGTAGCCCGGACCGGCCGCCTTGGCGGTCGGAAGGTCGACCAACCGGCGGGCGGTCGGGTCGCCCGACTCGTCATCCGACCGACCGTTGTTGGTGTCGGCCGACGGGTCGGAGTCGGGTCGGGCGGTCGGGTCGGCCGACTCGCCGCGGGCCGACCGTGCCTTGTCGAGGTCGACTACCTCGCCGCCGGAGTCGGCGGCCATGTCGGCTTCGAGGCGGTGGAAGAGTTCATTCTCATCGTCGGGGTGCTTCACTGAAGGTTCCTTCCAATGGGAGGCAGGGCGGGGTCCGGCCGACGCTGTAGGAGGTGGGCGGACGGACCCCGCACGGCAGTGCTACGGGGGGTGGCATGGGGAAATCTGAGGTCACGACGCGGCAGTGCGAGTGGTGCGGCAAGCCGGTACAGCAGCCAGAAAGCCGCTGGCGAAGGCGGCGTTTTTGCAGCAAGGAACACCGCCGCAGGAACCGCATCATGGAGGCTGTCTGGGAGTTCCTGGACATCTGGTAGGTCAAGCGGCGCGCTGTTCCTCGGGGTAGGCGCAGGGCACGCACATGCCGAGCGAGGTGGGGATGGCGTATCCCGCATCCGTGCGGCAGACCGGGCAGGTACGGCGGGCGCGCATCGCCTTGGCGAGCGCGGCCCGCTTGCCGGGCGTCATCGGCCGCACGGGCTTGGCGCGGTCGACGCGGTAGAGATAGGCGACCAGCGGACCGCGCCGGTAGCGCGGGCGCAGCACCTGAGCCGCGATCGGCTGACCGCCCGGGCGTAAGCCGCGGGCGCGCAGTTGGCGGCGCGTGGCGAGCCCGTCGGGGGCGTAGCGCCACGGGTAGGTGGGGATGCCGTACTGGCTGCCGGTCGGGTCGTAGCACTTGCCGAATGCCGCGGGCATCAGGCGGCCTCAGCCTCGGACTCCTCGCCCTCCGCGTCGTCGACGGACTGCAGCGGGCGGCCCTCGGCGCGCTCGGACTTCAACGCGTCGCGCAGCGTGCGGGCGTTGGTTGCCGAGCAGTGCACTTCGGTGCGGATGCGGTCCGCAGTCAACTCGACGTCCGACCACTGTCCGGTGACCGTGCGCGCCTCGGTCAGCAGCTCCTCGAAGGTGCGCTGTGCCTTGACCTTTCCCTTGGCAGGGGTCCGGCGGCGCGGACGCGGCTTGGCGTCGGCCGGGGGCGCCGGCGTGTCCACCGGGGGCGGGGCGAGGGTGGTCTCTTCGGTGGCGGGGGCAAGGTCGCCCATGCGCAGCATCACGCGTTCGCGGCGCGGGGTCTTGGACCGCCACTTGCGGCCGTACTGCTCACGCAGATCCGCGCGAGCCAACTGCCGCTCCTTCTCCCGCGCCAGTGCCTCGCTGTAGGAGGTGACTTCCCACAGCGTCATGCGGCGCCACAGCGCGAAGGTGGAGGGGAAGGCGAGCAGCCAGCGGGAGAACCGGATCTTCTCCATACGGCGGCCGGTGGCTGCGCCGATGCGCACGGCGTAGATGTGCGCGCCGATCTCGGAAAAGACCACCCACAGCAGCGGCATGGTGCCGTGAGCGACCTTGGCCGACAGGGAGTGTCCGGCCGCGATGTTCAACCCGCACGTGATCAGCGTGAGCGCCCAGGGCACGAACCGCACCCACGCGAGCGCCATATCCATGCGGATCAGCAGCAGGTTGGCGACGGTGAACACCGGGATGGCCACGTCGATACCGACCGGCAGCATCCACGGCGAGGCAAAGCCCCAACTCGCCGCGGCAGCAGAGACCGCGTCGAAGGAGGAGATCAGTCCCAGCGCACCGACCGCGGCGGCGGCGAGCGCGCCGATTCCGGCGAGTCCCAGTTCCGGGCGGGTCAGCGGCGGCACTCCGGACGCGGGTGGCTCGGGGGTGGTGGTCATGCTGCTGCCTCCATCCGGCTGGACGTGCCGGGGCGACCGGCGCGGCGATTGTTGACGGTCCCTGCCTGGGGGGTGAGGTCCAGAGCGGTCAGCCAGTCGGCGCCGGAGTTCTTGGCCGCGTACATCTGCTCATCGGCCAACCGCAGCAGCGTGGACAAGTCCACGTCGTCGGCGCGGGGGTCGTAGGCGACCGCGCCAACGGAGGCGCCCACCGTGAGGGGGTGGCCGTCGACGGTGACCGGCTGCTCGATGGCGCGGGTCAACTCGCCCAACGTCCACGACAGATCAGCGCGACTGAAGACGCGAGCCACCGCGGCGAACTCGTCACCCCCCAGGCGCACCACGGTGCCCCCGTTGATGTCGGCCCATTCCGCGAGCCGCCGACCGGTGGCCGCAATGACCGCGTCGCCGGCAGCGTGCCCGTAGGTGTCGTTGATCTCCTTGAACCTGTCGAGGTCAACGACGTAGACCGCGCTGGGACCGCCCGCCAACACCTTCATGGCGCGCTCCGCGAACGCGTCGCGGGTGAACAGACCGGTCAGCGGGTCACGTCGGGCGGTCTCGATACGGCGGCGCAGGCGCAGCGCGTGCAGTGACCATCCGGCCGCCATCGGCACGCCAGCCGCAGCGGCAAACAGCAGCTCACTCATGCCGCAGCCCCCTTGCGCGCCGCACGCTGGCGGGCGGGGCGGACCAAGGGAACGACGTCGAACAGGTCCGGGTTCTCCTCGATGACCTGCGCCGCGATGCGGACCAGGTCGTCGGGAAAGTTCGGGTTGTCGGCGAGGATGTCGCGCGCCGCGTCCTCGCGGGCGGTGCGCTCTTCGTCCGTCTCTCCCTCGACCCCGAGCCACAGCTCAACCGGGGTACCGAGCGCGAGTTCCGCGAAGTCAGCGGCAGAGATGGCCTGTTGGTGGCCGATGTACGTGCGCATGGCAGTTCTCCTGACATCGAAGGGATGCCGGGGCGGTCGCGGTCTTTGGCGAGAGGCGACCACCCCGGAAAGACAAGCCCCGCACCGCAGATGCGGTCGTGGGCGGTACGGGTCAGACGGTGGCGATGATGAGCGCGGCGACCAGGAGCCACAGGTGGTGGAAGGACTGGTCAAGTGCGTAGGCGCCGGTACCGATGTGCGGGTTGTCGTTGTGGCCGGCGCGCGGGGTGCCGAGCCGGTAGAACTCGCCTTTGCCGGTGACCTTGGCCAGCCATGCGAGCGTGCTGCGCCGGTCGGCCCACCAGTGCGTGACCGCGTCGATGCCGAGTCCGGCGACCGTGCCGAGCAGCGACAGGCGCAGGTTCAGCAGCCAGGCGACCGGCAGCAAGACAGCGACCTTGGTGGCGGTCAGGGTGGCGACGTGCCGGGCGTCAGCAAGACGGCCGACCCAGCCGGGGCGGCCTTTGTGCGCAGACTGGTGAGAGGTCTGCACCCAGTGGTCGCCCACGCTGTGAGCGACGTACAGGGCAACGAACCCGGCGGCGAACGTGGCAGCGTCCACGGCGGTCACCGGCTCTCGTCGCGGGACTGGACGAGCTGAATGGCCAGCCGGGCGAAGTGGGCAACGGCGTCGAAGTCGGCGAACGTCACGCCGTAGGTCTCGGCCGTCTGAAGCATGCCGTGCAGGATCGAAGCGGCATCGGCCGTCTGAGCGGCCGTCGGCCGGTGACCGGGGGCGAACTCCATGGCGGCCGACCCGATGCGGTGGGCGATGTTGTCGAGGTCGCTTTGATTCACGGTTCTTCTCCTGGTGTCGAGGGACATGAAGTCGAAGCGGTCGCGGTCCTTGGCGAGAGGCGACCGCCTCGCGGAGCGTGGCGGCGGAGTCAGAGACGATCCCGGCTCCCCTCAGCGCTGCTCGTACGAGACGAGCAGCGGAGGCAACCGGCCGCCGCGCCAGAGCGCGGCGGCGAGGTGAGGTGGTGCGTTGTCTCCTTCATCGCGACCGCGCTCCCGTGTCAGGTAGAGCTGTCCGGCCTCGAAGTAGGCCTATGGAGACGTGACCTTGCGGTCTAAGCCCTCCGGTTAATGCCAAGGCGCCGGGTCGCCTCCCCCCGTCCGATGCGGGGCTCCTGGTCGTGCGCCCGTTCCGGTCGCTGACGCGACCAGAACGAGAGGAACATGTATCACGTGTTCCTCATCTTGCAGAGGGAGGTTCGCCCCGTCAAGCCCTTCGGCTGATGGAGGTCTGCGAGACCCTCGCGCTCGATGTACCTACAGACTGGCGTCGGCGGCGACGACGTTCGACTTCGCGGTTGCGCGGCTCAAGTCGTTCTTAGCTACCGTGAAGTCGAACCAAGTCGTCCCAGGAAGTCGGAGGTTGGCATGGCGAACGAGCGACTGCGCGGCGCGATAGTGGACTTGGGCCTGACGCTCGATGAGGTCGCCGAACGACTCGGGGTCGCGGCCAAGACGGTTGAGCGATGGATCAACGAACCTGAGCGCAAGCCATACCGCCGCTTCCAGTTCGCAACAGCATCGCTGTTGAGGTGCGAGGTGTCGTACCTGTGGCCCGACGAGCGCACGTCAGCTGAGGTCGCGGCCGCTGGCAACGCGGAGTTGGTCAGGCTCTATCCGCACCGGTCCGTCGTGATGCAAAACCTCTGGACGAACCTCTACTCCAAGGCGACCCGTCAGTTTGACCTGTTGGTGTACTCCGGGTTCTGGCTCACGGAAGACGCGTCGTTCCACCGCATCGTGAAAGAGAAGTCAGCCGACGGAGTGCCCATCCGCTTCATCCTGGGAGAGCCCTCGTCGCCGGCCGTGGCGGTGCGCGGCGAGGACGAAGGGATCGGCGGGGCGATGGCAGGCAAGATCCGGAACGCCCTCATCAACTACGGCCCGCTCTTCGGTCTCCCCGGGGTGGAGTTCCGCTTGCACAGTACGACCCTCTACAACTCCATCTACCGGGCCGACGACGAGATGCTGGCCAACGGGCACCTCTACGGCGTCGGCGCCTACATGGCCCCCGTGCTGCACCTGCAACGCGTGCCCGGCGGTGAACTCTTCGACGCCTACGCTGAGAGTGTTGAGAAGGTCTGGGAATCGGCGCGCCCGATCTCTTCACCTGCCGATTGGGAAGGCACTGCCTGATGAGCCGCATCGACTACTTCCGCGACCCGAACGCCCCTCACGCCAACTCGGTGGTGCCCTCGGTCACTGCGGTCGTCCGAGACGACGCGGGGCGGTTGCTGCTTATCCACAAGACGGACAACGATCTGTGGGCATTGCCCGGCGGTGGCCACGACATCGGCGAGCGCATCGGCGACACGGCCGTCCGTGAGGTCGCGGAAGAGACCGGCATCGACGTTGAAGTAGACAGCATCGTGGGGCTCTACACCGACCCTGACCACGTGCTGGCGTACGACGACGGAGAGGTCCGGCAACAGTTCTCCATCTGCTTCCGGGCCCACCCCATCGGCGGTTCCCTGCGTACGAGCAGCGAGTCAAAAGAGGTCCGCTGGGTTGAACCAGCGGACCTTGACGGGCTGGACATTCACCCGTCGATGATGCTGCGCATCCGCCACGGTCTCGACGACTCGCGGCGAGAGCCCTACATCGGCTGATCGTCGGCAGAGACCTCCTCCAAGCGGCCCTCAACACGCTTCGCCGCTGCATGGATCTCGGGGGCCGCGCGCTGAATGAACCGCCCGACGATCGTGTCCGGACCGTACCGCTGCACGATCTCGTCCAGCCTCTCAGCCGACGTGGTCTGCGTCCCGTCGGGTGTCGTCGTCATGTCGCAGTACAGCAGCGCGTCGACCAGGTCCGGCCGCTCAAGCTCGAACTCCCCCTCAAGCTCCTGCCTCAGTCCGCGCTCCTCGGCTTCCAGCAGGGCGCAAGAGTGGTGAGCCACGAGACGAACGACCCGCTCGTCTGCCTTTTCCTGGTCTCGGAGGAACCGCGCACCGTCCAGCGGGTGAAAGCCGGTGGTCGCGATCGCCGGCGAGTACCCGATGTCATGCAGCACCGCGGCAGCTTCCAGCAACTCGGCATCGTCGCCCATGATCGGGCCCAAGGAGCGAGCCCGCTTGGCAACCCCCAACGAGTGCGCCCACCGACGCGGGAGCGGATCGGACAGCAACGATTCAGAGAGCGAGTACGCCCGCTCAGTCATTCCCATGGCGGCCAAGACTACGGCCGGACGGTGGGCGTCGGGAGAGCGCGCACGGTTCGCCCCTTGCCATGAACTGTGGCGAGCAGGCCGTTTCCCTCCATCTGGGCAAGGACACGACGCACAGCGGTACGAGAGGCCCCGAACCTCTCGCAGAGCTTCGCTTCGGACGGGTATGTATCGCCCACTGAGAGCGAGTCTTCCGTGATCACATCAGTCATCCGTTCCGCGAGAGATCGACGGTCGCCCCCACGAGCGACGCGCCACCCGATCCCAGGAGCAGACTCAACAACACCGTCGGCTTCAAGAACCTTGAGGGCGCGGCGGATCGTGTTGCGGGAGACCCCATGCGAGCGCATCAGGTCGGCCTCTGACGGCAGGGTGTCGGTGCCCTCCCCCTCTTGGACCTCGTTCCGCAGCGCCTCCGCAATGACCAAGTAGGTTCCGCGCGGACTGGCCTCCGACACTTCAGCTCCTCTCGCGTCGCTCCGTCGCTCGATGCCAAGGGTCCCACGACTGCGTTGCTAGTGGCGGGGGCCGTCGTTCTTGGCTTGCTGGACTAAGCAGATCACTCATCAGCTGAGGCGATGACCCTCACTTGCCCTTCTCCTGGGTGTCGAACAGTTGAGACCGTCGGGTGACGATAGTCGAACTTAATCCGCGCGAAGTTTCCTTGGTAGTCGTCAGGCAGTTCATTATCAGAGATAATGATTTGCACCGCGCCAGGAGCCTCGTTTACTCCCTTGAGGAGCCGTTTGTAGATGGCCGCACACGTTTCAGTTGCCGTGTTGAGCGCCAAACGTGGTCCGTCAATCATCAGGAGCGACGGGTAACAAGTATCGGTTTCACGCGCCACAGTAATCAACGACGTCCAGTAGGCAATCTGCGTTGCGGTCATGGAGCCGCCGCCGCTCATCAAGGTTTTAGTGAAGACCTTTCCGTTAATCAGTGGCAGGTAGTTCTCTCTATCGAACCCGGCGGATTCCACGGTGGCGATCTTAAGACTTGTAACGGTGCTACGAAACTCTTCCTCGATTCGAGTGAGGACCGACTCCTTATGTGCAGCTAGAGCTGCCCTGCGAACCGCGATGTTCGCCTTTAGGCGCTCTTGCTCTGAGCGATGATTCTTCACCTCTCGTTCAATATCCGCCACGCGGTCCCACTGCTGCAGGGCTACCTCGAAATTCTCCTGTCGAGTTCGCGCGGTAGCCATACGGTCCGATGCATCACTGAATGCCTGAAGCCGGGGCGTAACCCGCTGCGACGTTCGCGTTTCGAGGGTTTCAGTCAGATTTTTGACCAAAGTGTCCCGGTCCACAACCGCCCGCTGTGCCTTCTCCAGTTGCTGCTCTGTCGCCTCAAACTGGGCATCCATTTCGTCCAACTGAAGCTCAAGTTGTCGAAGCTCGTAACTGTCTGCCGCCTGCTCAGGCGAGACAGGATCTGGCTGCAGGCAAAGCCGGCACTGATCCTCTGCCACAGGCCTATTTTTCAGCGACTGCATGCACCGCGGGCAGACTGAAAACTCGATATTCGCCAGCCTGGCTCCGGCGTCGCGCATCCGCTCAAGTCGCGCATGGTCAGCTTTGACACGGCGTTGTTCGAGGGCGATTTCTTCCCGCTCACGGGTCAGGTCTTGAACTGCAGCGCGAGCCTCGGCCAAGGTTCTCTCAGCATCCGTGAGTAGATCCCGGTACACCTGTGTTTGCCGGTCGATTACCGGATCAAGTTCTTCTCGGAGCGAGTTCAATTTTTCCTGCGCGCGCTCTTGCTCCGCAACAGCTTCTTCGAGACTTTGCTCCACCTCCTCCCTAGTGCTCGTGTTGCTGTCGCGCAGAAACGTCAGGATTGCCTCCAGGTTTGCAGCCTCAGCATCGATTTTCCCATTTAGGACGTTTACAGATGACTGCATAGCCAGAATTTCTGGATCCGTCAATTTGAACAGGAGCTCAAAGACCGCCTTCCTCTTCGGGTCATAGTATCCGTCCCGACTATCGGCGATATCCCTATTAACAGCGTACTGCGGAACGTAGACATACTTGAAGATGTCGCCAAATGTCACACGATTTCCAGGCCTACTGCTCTTACTCTTCTGTGCTGCGGCACGAATATCGTCGGGAAGACCCAACTTGCCCAACAGGAAACTATTGAAGCTTAGCTCTCCATCAGTGACGGAATGGTCAGGAAGTCGCTCCCCCGTTCCCATGTCTAGGATGCGTACATTCTTGCTCTTTGCCGCATCCAGGCTGCGCATGATGAGGAACTGCTCGTCACCGATGCTTACATCAATGGCTACATCGTTGACCGCGTCAGTGGCAACCGTCGCGAGACGGGCATCACCAGCTGCGAACCCATACTTGATGAGTTCAAGCAGGGTTGTCTTGCCAACGCCCGTCGGCCCTTCGAGCACGGTGAGATCAGATGCGAACTCGTGCCGCACCTCACCCTCAGTGGTGTGCAATGTAACTGCGTTAAGGCGGAAGTTAATTGTCACCTGATTACCTGCCGATGCGGACGATCCATCAACGATTCCAGCCTTCGATAGATAAGTTCTTTGATGGCGTTTCCAGTCATACCGGATGAGGCATCGGCGATTGCCTCGCTACGCTCGCTCAGTGCTTTCCAGCCGAGTGTCCTACTCATCTCGTCTGCGAGGCGCCTCCCCTCCTTAGTGGTGGCGAGGGCCACACTCCCCTTCCTCCCTCTGGCATACCGCAGGAGTCCGCGTCCAACCAAGGCCCCGATAACCGCGTAGTAGCGGTCGTCCCAGGGGCCGTACTTGTAACGCACCATAGGTGCTTCAACCTCTGTAGGAGTTTCGATGTCCTCCCGAGAGAGATTCAGCCGAGGATCGGATTCCGATAATCCGTCGAGCACCTGCGAGGCTAGTGCTGGATACCTAAGAAGGAAGTCCAACTTTGCCAGCTTCGTCAAGCCGTCGAGTTTGCGTGAATGCCCGGAGGATTTGGTCACGGCGTCTACCAGCAAGAGAATGCGCGCCTGATGGTAAGCCAGGTCTTCTCTGAGCAGTTCCCGTTCTAGGTCCTCGTATGCGATGCTCATGCGGCGCTCCCACGGTTTTCCTCGCGGAGCCGACGGATCTCGCCTTCTACATCGAAACGGTCGCTGAACCAAACTTGGCAGGCGTTCGTCAGATCACTGATGCCACCAAGTAGGAGATCAGCATCCATCCCGACAGGAAGATTTTCTTGCGGGATGCCGTCTAGCAAATCTTGGATGGAGTTCCAAAAATCTGGACCCCATTCACTGTTCGAGCGTACAAGTGGAGTATCCGCCCTGTCGCTTACCCGAAGAAGGAGCCGGCGCAACTTGTCGCGCTCGGCCATCGCAGTGGGATCTCCGGTCAGACGGCCACGCCAATAGCGATGGTAATCCTTCCTGAGCTGTTCACTGCGCTCGATACTGTTGTCTGAGCAGTTCCCTTTCTGCATCTTGACTGCCGCTCGACTCAACCTAATGGGGGAACCGAGTGATTCGTAGGCGGCTGGGTTGGCTACCGCTGTCATGACAGCTATGTCAATATCGTGCATCGTGACGATGCGAGTCGCCAACTCTCGCTCTCTGTCTGCCGATGTAGGCGGACCAGAACCATTAGCGAAAGACAGCACCGGAGAAATGGTTGCTTCAGTCCTGGGGCCAGCAGCACGCATCCGCGTGAAGAAAAGCCCGTAAACAGCATTCCAAACGGCTTCACATGGAACATCGTATCCAAGATGTTCAATGACAGGCTTCGCAAACTTGGTTGGAGCCGCAAACCCAATATCAGCCCGTCGCGTTAGGCTGTGGTGAATCTTTAGCATGGAGAGAAAGCGAGCGACTTGCTGTCGCTGTTTTTCCTCTGCCACTTCACCTTCGCTGCCTTTGACCCAGTCGTCGGGTAGGTGCTTTCCACTGTGGGTGTGGATGGCTGAATGAAGCTTTGCAACAGACGGCAGGTAATCGTTGTGAAGAATCACCTCACGCCCTGTCTGTCGCACCTCTCGCAATGTGTTCGTCGCCGCTTCGAGATCCTGTGGGTCTCCGCTAGCAATTCCGCCAGTCGTTGTCAGCCTGCAAGTCGGCTTTTCTTGCAGAGCACGCCAGCGGAGGAAGAGATGCGCGAGGCCTCCGTCATCAGCGAGCTGGTTGACTGTGCGATAAGCGTCTACAGATGGGTCTCGGTGCTTGGCAGAGACGAGCTCTGCGGCATCACCGTCAAGTGCTACCCAGTCTTCGTGGTACTCGCAGAGAATGCGCCTACCTTCGTCATCCCGGAGGCGCTTATCAGGGCCCAAAGCGTCAAGATACATCTGCAAGCCATCCGCGGCGGCCATAGATGCTTGCCAGTCGTAGCGATCGAGTGTGTTGGCCCCGGCGTCATCGGGTTGCGGCACCGTTACAACTAGCTCAGCGGCCGTCAGCTCCGGTTGTTCAGACAACGTGCCCCCACCCTGTCTCGCTCTGAACCGTTCGTAGATCTTGGCACGAGAGCCCCGCATGCGCAGCAGTGCTGACATAGCGGCTCAAGGCTGTCTGGCACGCGGTCTGCCAGTTCTACGGCGCGCTCCCCTGTGCCCGAGCCGCGCTCAGCAGGGGCAGCGTCAAGGATTGACACAAGTCAGCCGCTGCCGTCTGCCTCGCTACCGCGGCCCGGACTAGCCTTTCGCTTAGGGCCTACTTGCCAGGGCCGGTCTGCGAGAAGGCGGACATCAGCAGGTACTCCTTACCGCCGTCGCTGGTCGGCAGGTGAAGCTTGGGCGGCTCCTGTGAGGTCGCAAACAGCTGCACCTGCTGCGGGCAGATCTGGGCGAAGTCGCATCCACCGCACTTCCGTGCCGAGGCGCGCTGAGGGAAATCTCCTGCCATGATTCGGTCCACCGCCCAGTCCACGTTGGCAACCGCCGCGTCGATGGCGTCGCTGTCGACGGGAACCGACACCCGCCGGCCGTCCTTGAGAAGGTGTACGGCGCCGGTTCGGGCGTGCATCCCGTACACCTGGACAGCGCCACGTGCATAGAGCTGAACCTGCAGGGAGAGGTCCTCCCAGTGGAGGTCGGGGTTGTTGATCGGCTCGGGGCCCCCCTCCATGGTCTTGAAGTCGATCACTGACGCTTCGCTGATCTGGTCCGAGTCGTCAAGACTGAGGAGCAGGTCGATGGCCCCGGAAATGACCGCTCGATTCACAGGCACCTCAAAGGGAAGCTCTACCTGCCGCTTCCGCTCGAAGTCCTTTGAGTACTGGTCGACGTATCCAGCCACGATGTTCGCCGAACTCTGCTTCGCCCGCTCAAAGGCGCCTGGTCGGTTCACCGGATCCTGGCTCGGGGCGACGTGCTTGAGGTGGAAGAGGTCTTCGGCCACGGTCTTCGCCTCGACAGAGCTAGGCGCTTGGTCCTTGTAGAGCTGGTGAACTTTGCCCACTGCCGCATGGACCGCGCGTCCAAAGCCGAAGAGCTCCGTGATTGGCGGGGCGAACCCATGCACCACGCTCAGCTTGTATGCATGGGGGCAGCGCATGTAGGTGTGAATCTGGGAGTACGTGGTGGGCAACACGGACTCGTCGCCTCGCCTGGACGGAACGGCGGGCGAGGGCATCACCCGCGGTGGGGCGGCCGGGTCGAGAAGATCGCGACGGATTTCGGGATGCGTCAGAATGGCCGCGTACGGGGAGACCTTCTTCGCCTGCGAACCTCCGGGCATCCACTCTGACCCCGTGACGTAAAGGAAGCGTTCGGCGCGGGTGATGGCCGTGTAGAACAGCCGGGCCTCACTGGGCCGTTCCGTCTTGTAGCTGCCCTTGCTGAGCGCCTCCTGCACCAGCGGAGCTGGAATCCACCCCTCGTATGAGCGCTTCCTCCCGGGAAAGCGATCGCCCGTGACATCCACCACGAAGACGACTGGAAACTCCAGGCCCTTTGCCCTGTGGACCGTGGAGACCGTCACTGCGTCCGGTCGGGCCATCATCTGATTGTCGGTCTCGTAGCCCTTGCCGGCCACGTTATCCAGGAAGTTCAGAAGCTCTCCGAACCGGGCCTTGCCATCGACTGAGAGGTACACCGACTCGAAGTCTGTGAGGATCTTGCTGAAGGTGCCCAGATCCGACATGACGCCGTCGCCGAACCCACTGACGGCGATGCCAAAGGCCTCCAACAGGTCGTGTAGCAGCTGCTGGGGGAAGAGTCGTTGCCGGGGGACCCCCGGTGCGACTGGAGCGTGAATGCGGCGACCCCAGTCGGCGAAGACCTGCCTGCTCCGGCCTAGATCGGCGCAGGGGAATGCAGCGCTCAAGCCGGCGTTGAAGAGTCCGTCCACTTGTGTACGGTCTGGGTTCCCGTGACGCAGTAGCTTGAAGGCGGCGAGCACGGCTGCGGGCTGGGCCCGGTCGAAGAGCTGGCCTCCTGCATTGAGGGCGTACTCGATGCCCCGGGTTTCGAGGGCGCTGATGAACGCGGTGTGGCGTTTGGTCCCGTCGGTCTCGGACATGTTCGTCGACCGCATGAGAATCGCGAAGTCGGCGGGGGTCAGACCGCGCACGGTCCCGTCTGGCTCCTCGTAGCGAGTCCCGAGGAGTTCCTTGATCCGGTCACCAACGAAGGCCGCCTCCTCCATCCGTGTAGAGAACCGCAACACGCCGAACTCACGTGGGTCGCGGTCCACAGCGGCGGTCAGTTGCTTCTGCAGCCGGGTGGCGCCCAACTCCTGCCCGGCGAACGTGCTGGCGGCCTCGACGATGGCCGACGTGGACCGGAAGTTGGTGAGCAGCGGGTGCACAGCTGCATTCGGGTAACGCTGGTCGAACTCCTGGATGTTCGTGATGTCCGCACCACGCCATCCGTAAATCGCTTGATCATCGTCACCCACCACAAAGAGGGTGTCCGACTCTCGGTGCATCAGCTCGATCAGACGCTCCTGCACGACGTTCACGTCCTGGTACTCATCCACGAGGACGTGCTGGAGAGGGGCAAGCGCCTGTACCGCCCCGGCTTCCTTACCCTCAAGCGCCTCGACCACGAGGCGCTGCATCAGCGAGAAGTCGATGAAGTTGTCGCTCTCCATCTGTGCCCGAAGACGCTCCAAGGCGTCGCCCAGCACAGCGTCTTCGGCACCAATCTGCGCGGGATCGAGCAGTTCGTCGTTCATCATCGTCCAGGCACTACTGACCTGCTTGAGCGTCTCGAAGTATCCACGCGGCGTGCCCTTCTTAGTGCTGTGCTGTGCGCGCAGTGGGTGCAGGTTGAGCTTGGGGTAGCGAGACATTAGGTACATCTGAAGCTGCATGGCGTCGAGGACGTCGAACTGCCGGTACTTGGCATCCATGTCACCGAGAACGCGACGGCACCAAGCGTGGATGGTGCCGATGTACATGCCGCCCACCAAGAGCGGGTCCAGGCCGCACACCCTGAGCGCCTGCGCCACCCGGTCCTTGATTGTCTCGGCTGCCTTGTCGGAGAAAGTGAAGGCAACCAGCGATTCTGGGAGTGCCCCAGAGGCCACGAGGAAGGCTACTCGGGCAGCAAGCGTTCGCGACTTACCAGACCCAGCGCCAGCCAGCGCGAGAATCTCAGGGCTTGTCGCAATGGCCGCGGGGAGCTGATCTGGGGTCAGCCACCCGCTCAGCGCCTGCTTGACGTTCAACGGGAACTCCACTGTTCGGACGGGTCGTTGCGTCTGAACACCCTGTCAGGTGGGTCTGACATCGGAGGCGGGTTCGTGGAGACTTCGTGAGTACCGCCGCGATGTTCCGTCGCCAGCTTCCGTGCTCCGATACGGCCACACCGGGCGCTGAAGCGAGCAGGGCGCGCGTCCATCGCACACTCAGCGGCCCACGGCCGCGGGGCCCGTCCAAGGCCTCCGCGCACGGTATGCGATAGAGATTGCCCCCACTCCGGGACAGTCGCAGGGAACGCACAGGTCAGGGCCGGTCTCCCCGATCTTCAGGGCATGTCCTCCGGAGCCGCTGCACTACAGCAGCGAAGTACGGCAGCCACCGCAAGGCCACGCGAGCTTTCGTTGCTTGGGCGTCAGCCCCCGAGCGGCCGATATGACGGACCGCTGAGCGTGACAGTGTCGGAGCGGGGGTCGCTCATGTGCATCCGGCGTCGTTTTTCGGCCGCAGGCCCGGATCGCGGACCATCGCGGTGATCTCGGCGGCGGCACGCTCAGCACGGCCTGGGCGGCGCAGTCGTCGCTCCAGCGGCGGGAAGCCGACACTGCCGACGGGGGCGTCGTCAACGTTGGTGCGGCAACGGACGATCAGCTCACCTTCGGGGGTGTAGACAGCGCGGATGACATCCGCCCACGGGAGGTGGGCAGTACGCCACAGGCCGCGAACGTGCAGTCCATTGGAGTCGGCGGTGATCCGCCAGATCATCATCCGGAGGCAGACGCTCACCCAGTACAAACCACCTAGCGACCAGATGGGCAGCTGCCACCACGTAGGGGAATCCGTGAAGAGCGTCCCCAGCAGCATGATGGCCACGACGAGGAGCGCCGCTCCGACGGAGCGCGCCACCGGGCCTGCCTGCCACCGGACCGGTCCCGTGGTCGGGGTCATCGTGGCGAGGGCGTCTTGGACGCGGGCCTCAGCGGCCCGGCGGTGTGCGGCCGTGCGTGCTGTGCCGGGACGGTGTACCCCGGGCTTGCCCGTGCCGTCGGGAGAACCGTGCCGTATCGGGGACGCGGTCCCCTCGACGAGCCACTGCCCCGACTCCGTTGCGCTCGCCAGAATCAACTCACCTCCCTCGCGAGGTGCACCGTAGAGCAGGGCTTGGCGCAGTGCCGTGCGGGTGCGGGTGTGGGGCTCGTAGCTCAGCACCGGACGCAGGGTGGCGGTGTCGTCGGCGGCGAATATCTCCGTACGCCCCTGATCGTGACGGGTCAGGACGCGCAATACCGGGACCGGGGCGCGGTGCAGCGCCACCGCCCGGCGGCGGGAGAGCAGGCCCGAGCCAAGCACGGTGACACCGAGCCCGGCGAGGACGAGTGCCAGCGCCTGACGGCCGGTGCGGTCGCCGTAGGGCTCAGTGGCGAGCCGCATCCAATCGCCGTGCATCAGCACCGGCACGCTACTACCGACCCGATAGCTGCCCTGCGCGTCGAACCTGTGTCGTGTGTTATCGGAGAGGCGGACGGTGACGGTGTAGTCGTCAGTGTTGTAGGCCACGACTCGGGCGTTCTCCGACGTGGCGGTACGAGCCAGGCGGTCGTCTGCCCAGTCGTCCACGACGACGGTCGTAATCAGGGCACCGGCCACCGCGCACAGGATCGCCCCCGCAATGCCGCGGACCAGGCCCCGGCGCCAAGGGCGGACGTCGTCCGTCGCCGGGGCAGGCACCGTGATGCCGCCGGCCGCGTCGAGCACGAGCGAGCGTTGGCGGCCGCGCGCCCGCAGCCGCGCCACGACGGCCGCCCAGCCCCAGCACAGCCCCGCCACAACGACGGCGTCCGCGATCTTCTCGGCCGGCCCACCCAGCCAAATATCGGGATTGCTCATCCAGATCAGCAGCAACGGAGCGGATACGAGCGCGAGTTCCGGTAGCACAAACAACCACACCAGGTGCGGCAGGAAGAGCATCGATCCGGCCGCATCGAGCCAGTCCGCCCCACAAGGCGCTGCCACCGTGCACATCGAGTCGGGCGAGAAGATCACCGCCGCCATGGCCACCGCCACCAGCAGCACCACAGCCGGCCCCACCGGCCGCGCCCACGCGGGCACCCGGACGTCCGCCCACCGCCTGGCATCGGCGGACACCCAGGGGCGAGCGGGAACATCCGCATACGGCACTGAACTCGTCGTCACCCGCGCATTATTCGTCACGGTTGTATGCCCCCTGCGCCTGGGGCCACCCCGAGTAGTACGCCCGGTGGCGAGCGCCGATCGATACTGCCGTTGGTCTCAGTTCCGGTCTCATTCACTGACGATCGCGAGTGTTCGCGACCGTTCGCCGCTCCCACGCGCTCCTCACGCGCGGACGGGCGGCACGTCGGGGGCTGTCGCCCCAGGACAGCCACACTGGACGAGTCCGGCCCAAGTTGCTTGGGGACAAGGCAGTCTCTGGCCCACGGCGCCCAGAGTCTTTGTCCGCACGTGGGAATGGGCCAGCACAGCGTCCAGTCGTGGGCTCGCTGCGACACAGCTCCGACACAGTGTGTGTATCCGTACCACAAGGGACTGGCTCCCGCGCAGGTCAGGCGGGGCGCGAGGCTCGATCGGCGCAATCACTCCGGAATCACGAACAGCCGCGAACTCGCTGCCGAGAAGAAGCATCGCTACAGCTCTGAGCCAGCCGCTCAGGAGTATCAGGCACGTCTGCGCGCGGTCAGCCAAGAGAAGCCCGGCTTCCTGCCTCAGTAGCGAACTCAGGTGGCTGAGTACGCTAGGTGGCCGCCGCGCACCCCAGTTGGCCCATCCGGTGCTGCCGACGGTTCCCGCTCCTTGGTCGAACACCAGGCGCAATATCCATATCCTCCGGCCATGAGATTCTTCCGACCGCGCGCCAAGCGGACGACTGAACCCCCTGTGTCGCGGGCCATGGCCCTGTACAGGGCCGGGCGCTACGCAGAGGCGGTGACCGAGGCCCGTGCCGTGGCCCGGTCGCTGCCACACGATGACACGTACGCCCCGCTGGCATGGAGCATCGTCGCAAACGCGACGGGCGCCCAGGGCCGCGACGCCGACGCTCTCGCCATATACGACGAAGTGCTGCCGGCCGTCGGAAAGACTTTCGGAGCTGATCACTGGCAGACCCTGAAACTGCGCTCCGACCGTGCCCAGACGCTGGCCAAGCTCGGTCGGTACGCCGAGTGTGAGGCAGAGTGTGCGGCCGTCGCCAAGACCGCGAGCGGCGGTACAGGGGAGTTGCAAAATGTAGTAAGGGCCGCCAGTAACGGGCTGGTCTTCGCGCTCAGCGCGCAGGAGCGCCACCCGGAGGCCGAGGCACACGCCCGCGAGATCCTGGCCGCCTATCCTGAACCGGACCGGCTGACTCTGGCATTGCGGCTCGGCCTGGCACGCAGCCTCAACGGTCAAGCCCGCCACGAGGAGGCCCTCGTCGAGGCGCAGGGCGCCCGTGAGCTGTGCCGCAGCCTGCCCGCGGAAGAGATCCGCCCGGAGACGGGCGCCATCGAGCTGGCCGTGGCCACCGCCCTCGTGGGGCTACGCCGCGGCGCCGAAGCTCGCCTTCAGGCCGCAGCTGTTCACGATGCCTGTCTGGCCTCATTCGGCCCGGACCATCACCGCACAGTCGAGGCTCAGGCCCTGCTCGACCGAATCGACGGCGCCTGATCGGACGGGCACCGCGACTCCGAACAGGGGTGTCCCCGGTGTCCGACTGTCCGGTTATGGCCCTCATCTGCACAAACAGCCCGGACAGCTCAGGGTGGCGGTGTCAGGGCTGTCCGGTCACAGACGGGCTGTAACACCCACGGGGGTGTTACAGCCCGTCGGCGGAGCCGACCTCTTCAATGGGCGCAGGAGCCAGAGGCGACTTCCGACTTCGCACTATCTGCGATACACGAGGGCACCAGACGCCTCCGGAGATCAAGGAACCCGCTGATCAGAGCCGATTCGCAAGCCGAACTCTGATTGTGCTCCGGAGCCGTGTGCGCAGGTTCGAATCCTGCCGGGGGCACTCACATACCACCTACCAAAATTGGTACGTGACCAGGGCGGATGCCGACGTGAGAGAGCGGGAGTCAGTCTCACTGACTCCCGCTCTTTCTCGTTGTCTCTCGGTATTCGCGACACACCTCCGACACACCATGGGTACCGTCGCCCTGAGGTGCGAGCGGGTGCCAATGCGAGCGATCAGGGAAATGGATGGCTCAGACGACGGGGCGGCCGCTACGGTCTGCGTATGGACGAAGCCCTCTCGTTCGGCAGTTTCCTTGAGGGTGCGCAGAAGAATGCTCACAGGGCCATGGCGGATCATGCCCGCGGCGAGTATCCACGATGCTGTCTCGCTGACGGCGATCGCCGGCCAGGGGCAAGGCGGAAGCCTCGACCCGCTCCCCTAACGACACGTTGATGGCGCCAGCCAGCTGGTGGTCGTTCTGAAGCTCTGTTTCGAGAAGGACGTCGCCCCCCTCTTCGGCTGACCTTGACAGTCCGCCGTGGCCACGAGCCATGAGAGGACCTTGAGCGATAAAAACCCGACAAGGTCCATTGCTGTCCGAAACTGATCGTTGGCGGCGTGATCATGTCGTGATTCGGTGGCCCGGAATGACAGGCCCGATCAGCAAAGTGACATGGGGGGAACTTTGCGCAGCATAAATAAGAGACCTCTGGGAGTGATTGCGGCGTTAGTGGTCGCGCTACTTTCTCCCGGCACCGCTCACGCCGACAACAGCGTCTTCGAAACAGTCGATAGGCGCGGTGGCAGATGCAGGACGGGCGAGAGGAAGTGACGTTCAGCGAGAACTCCGCAGTCAGCCGTCAGACTTCCAGAAGCTTCCCGTAGTGAATCAGGCGTCCTCAGAGTCTGACTGCGCTGAGACGAGGCGCAATCTCGAGGCGCTCAGGGAAGCGGGACAGAGGCGGGCCGTTTGCGTCGAGTGGCAGACGCCGCAAGAGATGGCGAAGACGCAGGGAGTGTCACGTGCGTCTGCGGCAGGTGTCGTGTGGTGTGGAACGCAGGCGCGGAACCAGGTGTACGTGACCCGCTATTCTATTTGCTCGATACGCGGCGTCGTCATCGTCCTTATGGACACGACCAGACACGACCACGGGCATGATCTTCGGGAAGGCCTACGGCACCGTAGAGCAGGAGATCGATACGCAGAACGCGATCCCCGATTTCTTCGAGTACATGAACTTTAGTCTCACAAGTGCCGACGTCGGGACTTCCGGGATGACAGTGCAGGTGGACTCGACTTGCTCGCTCGACTCTAGCTGCAAGGAGACCTCGGGGCCTTGGACCACACCTCGACCGATTACGGTCGGTGGCTCGATCGACGGCGGCATCACGCGTTCGTGGACCGGGGCCCAGACACATGGGGCCGAAAAGGCCTTCCTCATCAGCTACGAGCTGACCGTCAATGTCGGAGGGCTTAGTGGCTCTACTAGCTGGGGAGGCGATGGCGAGCCTGGCGACGGTCAGTACTGGGTGCGCTGCGACTTCAAGGTAAGCGCCCGTGCAGGTTGCGTCGCCTCAGCATTCACCCCCACCTTCGAGGTGAGCAAGCAATACTCGGAGGCTCGCCAGTACATCGGCATGGTCCAAGCGAGCATGTCTACCCATCCGGGCTGGGAAGGTCGCGGTCAGCCGCTACACCGTGAGTCGAACGAGGCAGAGGCGACGAAGAACCGCAACGTCGTCTGCGACAACACGTTCACCGCCAACAGGAGCACCCCTCCGCCGGCGCAGTGTGATGAGTGGCCGTTCGCCAAATCGAAGGAGAGCGGCAGGCAGCTTGGGGTCAGAACTGGAACGGAGTGTCAGCAGTACTTTGTCGGCTCTGAGACCATCGACGGCAAGGTGCACCTGTATCTCTCATGGCCTGGAATGAACCAGGGAAAGATGCCTCCCGCGGCGGCAAAGTGTGCCCGCGCTAGCATGCCGAAGGACCAGAATGAGGGCGTGGGCGGCGATCTCGGGCGGTTCACGACAGAGCAGCGTCTCCTTGGGAAGGACCCATACTGGGTAAATGCTGGACAGCCCGTAAACGCTGGATAGCCTAGCAAGCGCACCGCTGCGCGGTTCGGCCCGTGATTCTGCGGGCCGGGTCGTGCTTTTCCAGGTAATCGATCGAGGTGGCCCATGAGCACTGAGATATTTCCGAACACACAGCTTTACGGCGCAGGGTATTGCGTCATTTTCGCGCGGGAAATTTCCCCGGTCGAGCTGCTTTCCAGGGTGTCGGAAGGTCAGATTGATCCAATCTACTTGAGTAGGCTCGATGCAGAGGCCATCAAGGCGTTCGGAGAGGAAATCGACGAAGAGGATGTTCCTGATCTGGATTTTGATGCGCTGCAAAGCAGTGGCATGCTTGTTAGCGGCGGGCCACTCTTGCGTGCCGGTGCCCACAATGACTGGGCATTCGTTGTCGAATCCGAAGGCCCATACCTCGCAAAAGAGGGAATTCTGAAGTCTGCATCCCGCGGCACTGTTGCTCTCTCTGTGCAGCTGAGTGAGACAACGGCTGCATGGATCTCGTATGCGGAAAATGGTGAGATCCTCTCGTCCTTCGATCCACTCTTCCCCGAGAATGACTACGGGAAGGAACCGTCTACCCTTGAGGAACTCACCGGATACCGGGAAGCCATCAGCGGCGGGGACCGTGCGGAATCCTACGAAAACGCCCTTCGGAAGATTCAAGAGGCACTGCAATGCGCAGTACCTCAGGAAGCAGATGCTGCTCGCCTACTAGCGGTTCGTATCGCTGGTGGATACTGAACAGGGAGGCCTGCGTCAGTTCCAGACCCAGTTGTCATATGCCGCCGATGCGCGCTTAGAAGCCATCTCATTTGGATGACTCACTCTCGCAACCTTGAGGCTGTAGCACCATCTTCTGCGAGTATCTGAGCAATCTGCGCGTTGGCAGCTGCCTCATGGCCGTCGATGCAGCCGTGGTATCGGCGATGGATAACCTCAGGAGAATTGCCTACGCGGCGGGCAACTTCCGCGATTGGGACCCCTGCGTTCAGTCACCGCGTGATGCACGCATGCCGCAGGTCGTACGGGCGTCCGGCGAGCGGCGATTCGACACGACCCGGCGGGAGGGCGTACTCCCGTGCTTCCTCCCACACTCGCCAGTACGTGGATGAGCCGACGACTGCCCCTCGCTCGTTCCCGAACACCCGCCCCCTCCTTGGCAGTCCCGAACTCGTCCAGGTGCGCTCGGAGGATGGCGACAAGGACCGGCGGAATGGGAACCGGGCGGTCCACGGCTGCCTCTCGCGCTTTCAAGCCCCGGCGGTCGTGCCGCTCCCCCGAGTCCGTCCACTGCTTGCCAGAGACGGGACGCGTCTCACGCAGCGTCAGCGTTCCCCAACCTTCTTCGGGCAGGTGGCAGTCCGACAGACGGAGCCCGACCGCCTCAGAGGGCCGGAGGCCCGCGTAGTAGAGCACCGCGTAGAACGCGACCAGGCGCCGACCACGGTTGCGCCCCGATGACCCGACGTACGAGACAGCGGTGAGCAATTGCCGCCCCTGTACGGCGTTCACGAGAACGCGCCTGTCCACCACATTGTCCGAGCCCATGCGCTTCCTGCGGGCCCGCTGGAGTGGATTCTCCGCGAGCTCCCCGAGGTCCACCGCATGTTCGAGGGCGGTGTTCAGCGCGCGGCGCCGCCGCTTGTACGTCTCGCCTGCCGCGCGGATGCCGTCAAGCCTGTAGCTGAGGCGGTACTGCACATCCTCAATTACCACCGCGTCGGCCAGGTCGAGGACCGGGCGGTCCGACGTCGTCAGCCACTCGTATGCGGCCCTTAACTCCGCCGGCGGCTCCTCCCCCGCGTTCGCGGGCACGATGCCCCATCGGAACGCGAGCCGGAAGTCCGTGTCTTGCGGAATGCCCTCTCCACGCTGGACCATGGCGAGGGCTACGGCCGCGAGCCCGTCCGCCATGCTCTCGCGCGACTTGGCCCCGCTGGTGCGCCACCGGCCTGCGATGTACTTCCGGCAGAACTCGCACCATCGCAACGGCGGCTTAGCGTCCCGATCGCCGATCTCGGGATCGTCGGCTTGGCGTCTTTTGCTTCGGCAGGACCTGCACGTGCCCGGAACTGTGGCTTCCATCATGGCGAATGTGATCTTGTCCTGGTGAGATCGCCGGATGCTCGGTTTCCTCCTCCGTCTCCTGCCGTTCTGGGTCCGCGAGCCCCTGCTCATCGCGATCGGATCTGTCCTCGGCGTACGCATCATGTATCTCGCCGTCCGCGATCACGATCGGGGTGCGGCCGGTCTCGGCGTGGTGTTCCTCGTGTTCACCGCCATACGCGTCTACGTGGTGATCCGGGCCCTGCGCGCACGCCGGAACCCGAGCCCGACAGCCTCCGCAGACGGGGCGGCAGTCGATGCTGCCGCCCAGCCCCAGCCCCAGCCCCAGCCCCAGCCCCAGCCCCAGCCCCAGGCCGGAACCGGACCGCATCCCAGCCCGGGCACTCCGGAGAAGGAGCACAACGCATGGAGCCAGGCCGTCGCGGCCGTGGCCGTGTTCGGGGCACTCGCGGCCGCGCTCTGGTTGGCCCCACGCTTCATGCCGTCCGACGCCAACGTCCCGCAGCCCGCCTCGTGTTCGGGCGGAGCACACGAGGAGCTTCCGAAGGCCTACAAGGGCACGCCCCGGCCTGTGACCGGTGAAGAGCTGTGCAAGGCGCTCAACCGGCCAGACCTGGCCAAGCTCCTTGGAACGCCTGGAGAGACCGCGACCACTGCTTCCAGCACCAACAACACCGCTCCTCTGACTGATGGGAAGGTGGCCGCACCGGAGGCCGAGGTCACGTTCGACACGTACACCGTGAATGTCTCGGCCACTTACAACCACCTGTCGACCGACCAGTACGTGAAGCTGATGAAGTTCGGGGATGAGAAGGACATCAAGACGCTTACGGTTCTCGGTCGGCCCGCGGTCCTCTCCTCGGATCACACCATGAAGCTCGAGATCAATCTCGGGAGTGGCGGATCCGGCGGACCGGTCGAAGAAGGCCCCCTGGCCAGGACGCTGACCATGGCCCTGGACCGTAATGACCGAGGCGGCTACTGCGACATCACCGTGTGGAGCACGTCCGGAGCCCTCCCGAACGACAGCGCTCTCCTCAACATCGCCGAGAAGGTTCTTCCGAGGATCCCCGAACGACCTGTCCGATGAGACGCCGAAGACATCTCGGCGAAAAGATCGGTCCAGTCGCGCCGCAGGCGACGGCATCAGTCTTGTGACGGGATACGTGCCGCAATCTCCTCGGCTCAGCGCCCGGCCGACGGCCAAGGGGCACTGCCAGTCCCAACCTGCGGTGACCTGCAGCCGAGTGACTGGTCAGACGAGCCCAGCCATGGCCGCCGCGGACGAGTGTCGACCGGAGAGGCACCCGCCTCGCGGCGCAGCGCGCGGTCCGGATTCACCGCGTGCGGATATCCGACGGACACCAGCGTCGGCAGGTCGGTCGCCGAAGCGCTGCGCGTAGCAGCGCGCGAGGTCGTACCCCTCGGAGGCGGCCAGTTCCTTGGTCGTCTCCGCCTTCGTCGGTCCGTAGGCGTAGTACTCCACCTCGCGGGTGATGCAGCCGTCCTCGCCCACGATCATGCGCGTCGCCACCACGCGGTCCGTGCCGAGCAGCTCGCGGATCGGCTCCACCACCTCGCCCGACGTGGACACGATCACGACATCGCGTCCGGCCGCGTGGTGCTCCTCGATGAGGGACGCCGCTTCGTCGTAGATGATCGGGTCGATCAGGTCGTGCAGCGTCTCGGCGACGAACTCCTTGACCTGCCGGACGATCCAGCCGCGGCACAGCGCGAAGGCTCGCGGCGGGTGGCGGAACCTGTGCAGGAGCGCGAAGGCGGCTTCGACGACCCGGCCGGCGATGGACACCCCCGGGCTGGTGCCGTGCTCGGTTGCGCGGCGGGCGGTGACCGGCCGGATGCCCAGGTGCCGTAGTCGGCGGCGGTAGGTGCCGTAGGCGCGGGCGTGGGCTCTGACTCTGTAACGTCACGCCAATGCCAGGAGGGACTGCAGGACGGCGCCCACGTCGCGGCTTGTGTGGTCCGTCGGCTTGTCTCTCACGTTGTCTGGGGGACCGGATGGGATGCCGCCTTGCTGGACGCTATGGCCACCCGCTCAGCTAGTGGCCGGTGCCGCGAGGCGGCTCGGACGGCGGCGAGCGCTAACGGGAACGGCGTCGGAACACGCCGGTGGATGACCCTGCGTGAAGGATGGGTGCCCGCTTCGTAGCATGAGCCGATGATCACGTCCGGTGGAGAGCGCCCCCAGCAGCGGCGCGAGCGGCAGAAGGCGGTGCGCCGTCACCGCCTGTTCGCCCTCGGCCTGGTCGGGACCGGTGTGGTGGTCGGTCTGGCGGTCGTTGCGGCGTTCGTGTTCCGCGCCGGCTCCGAAAGCGCAGCCTCCGTGGGTTCCGAGGGCGCAGCCTCCATCGGCTCCTCCCATGCCGCCCTACGGGCGACCGGGATCCCGGCGTCCGGTGCACCAGCGGCGCCGCGCCCTACAGGCAACGTGCGGATCGCTGCCGTGGGGGACATCGTGATGGGCTCGCTGCCGGACGACCTGCCGCCGGATGGCGGCGCCTCATTCTTCGACCCGGTCGACGACCTGCTCACCGGTGATGTGGTGCTCGGGAACCTGGAGGGCACTCTCACCACCGGCGGCCCCAGCAAGTGCGAGGACAACGACAGCCCGAACTGCTTCGCGTTCCACGCCCCGCCGTCGTACGGCCGCTGGTTCAAGAAGGCCGGGTTCACGGTCATGAACGTGGCGAATAATCATATCGACGACTTCGGGGCGGAGGGACGGCGCGAGACGTTCGCCGCCCTGCGCTCCGTGAACCTGCCGTTCACCGGCCGCCTGGGCCAGATCACCATCCAGCGGGTAGGCGGCATCCGGGTCGCACTGATCGGGTTCGCTCCCGACCGAGGGGCGAACGACCTCACGAACATCCCCGCCGCAAAGCGACTCACCGCCCGCGCCGCGACGATGGCGGACATCGTGGTCGTGACGATGCACGCCGGCGCGGAGGGCTCGGACCGCACCCACGTAGAGCCCGGCACCGAGTACTTCCTCGGCGAGGACCGCGGCGACAGTTACCGCTTCAGCCGTGCGGTGATCGACGCCGGCGCCGACCTCGTCGTGGGCAGCGGCCCGCACGTGATGCGGGGAATGGAGTTCTACAAGGGCCGACTGATCGCCTACAGCCTGGGCAACTTCACCGGCTACAAGGTGCTCAGCCTCGGCGGCACACTCTCGACCAGCGGCGTGCTGCAAGTCACCCTCCGCGCCGACGGCACCTACGCGTCCGGGCGCCTGCGCCCGACACAGATCGTGGAGCCCGGCACGCCGGAGCCGGGCGGCGAGGCGATCGATCTCGTCTCCGGCGTGTCGGAGGAGGACTTCGGCTCGCACGCCGCCCACATCTCGGCGGACGGGACGATCCGGCGCCCGTAGTCGGGTGCCGTGGACGGCTGCCTCGCCGAGCCCGGCCTGAGCATCAGAACGTGAACATCAGAACGTGAGCATCAGAACGCTCGACGTCTCAGTGCCGATGTGGCGGCACGCATACGAGCCGCAGGGCCCAATGGCTGCTGGACCTTATCGATGGCTCGGCCCCGATATAGAATCGAATTGTGCGCGGTGAGCAGGGCGAGAACCTTTACGACGTCTCCCTGAAGGACTGACGCGCCCGCGAAGTGGTGAACCACTGCCGCTGACGCAGGCCCTGGCGTCCGCCGGGAACTCCGGCTCTGATGAGGGCCGCGCAAGGAGTTCGTATGACCAGTCCACACGAGATCGATCCGCGCGCATTCGACGATCCGCGCAACGTCTTTCCGACCGACGAAGAGTTCTATGCGAGCGGGCGCCCGGCCCACCCCGTACTGCCGGAGGACCGGCCCCGGGGAGGCGGGCCCGCGACGCCGCTGAAGCAGCGGGGAACATGGGCGACCGTCGCGCTCATCGCCGGCATCATCCTGCTGGTCCTCATCGGGATCGCGTTGTTCCCGTGAGTGATCGAAAGGAACGAAAGGCATCGATGATCATCCAGGGCCATCGACAGTCTCGCTAGCCGTCACTAGTCGTCGCAGGTCATTAGCCATGGATGGTCATCGGTAGTCATCGGTAGTCATCGAGAGTGACTCAGAGCCACCGTCTTCTTCATGAATGAGGTGGTGCGTATCTCGCCACGCAGGACGCGCTCACAACTACTCACAGGACACGCTTCACCACTACTCATGGCCGATCATGATGGCCGATCATGACGCGAGCCCCGGATCGCTCCTGGGCTCGCGTTCCCTTTGTTGAGTTGTTGGAGATCCGGCGCATTCTCCGCCGTGAGCCGTGACAACCAAGGCTGACCTCTGGCATCAAAGGGGAGGCACACCAGCGCCCCCGCGGCGCGCACGACGCCCGCAGTTCGCATCGACGAGGAGTCGCCATGGTCAGCGCAGTCGCCGCAGTGACGGCGGTCAGCAGCACCGATGACATTCGTGCGCGGGCGGAGGCCGCTCTGGCGCGCTGTGGGGTCGAGCTCGCCGCGGTCAAGGGGGACGGCCTCGGCGCTCGTACGCCCATCACGGGCGCGGAGTTGTTCCGGTTGCGCGCCGACACCCCCGAGAGTGTCGATCGAGCCGTCGAGGCTGCGCACGACGCGTTCCTCACGTGGCGGATCACCCCGGCTCCGGTACGGGGTGCGCTGGTCAAACGGTTCGGGGAACTGCTGGCCGAGCACAAGGCGTACCTCGCCGATCTGGTCACCGTCGAGGCCGGCAAGATCCGGTCCGAGGCGCTTGGCGAGGTGCGGGAGATGATTGATGTCTGCGACTTCGCGGTGGGGCTGTCGCGGCAGTTGTACGGGCGCACGATGCCCTCCGAGCGTCCCGGGCACCGGCTGATGGAGACCTGGCATCCGCTGGGCGTGGTCGGTGTGATCTCCGCCTTCAACTTCCCCGTCGCCGTGTGGGCCTGGAACACCGCGGTGGCTCTGGTCTGCGGCGACACCGTGGTCTGGAAGCCGTCCGAGCTCACCCCGCTCACCGCGCTGGCCTGTGCCGCCCTCCTCGACCGCGCCATCGCCGAGAGCGGCGCCCCCGCCCACCTCAACCAGGTCGTGCTCGGTGCGGCGGAGACGGGCGAGCGGCTGGTGGACTCACCGCTGGTGCCGTTGGTCAGCGCGACCGGTTCGACGCGGATGGGGCGGGCGGTGGGGCCCCGGGTGGCCGCCCGGTTCGGCCGCAGCATCCTGGAACTCGGCGGGAACAACGCGGCCGTCGTGACCCCCTCCGCGGACCTCGATCTCACCGTGAACGCCGCCGTGTTCGCCGCCGCGGGCACGGCGGGGCAGCGGTGCACCACGCTGCGCAGGCTGATCGTGCACGCCGACGTCGCCGATGCGGTCGTGGCGCGGCTCACCGCCGCCTATGGGCGGCTCCCGATCGGAGACCCGTTCCAGGAGTCGACCCTTGTCGGGCCGCTCGTGAACGAGGGTGCGTACATGAGGATGCGGGGTGCCCTCGAGCGCGCGGTCGAGGAGGGCGGCACCCTGTGCGTCGGCGGCGAACGGGAGTTCGCGGACGCGGTACCGGGCGGTTACTACGTCCGGCCTGCCCTCGTACGGATGCCCGCGCAGACCGGCGTCGTCCGCGAGGAGACCTTCGCGCCCATCCTGTACGTCCTCACCTACCGCGACCTCGACGAGGCGATCCGGCTGCACAACGACGTACCGCAGGGGCTGTCGGCCGGGATCTTCACCGGCGACCAGAGCGAGGCCGAGCGGTTCCTGGCCGCCGACGGCGCGGACTGCGGGATCGTCAACGTCAACATCGGGACGTCGGGAGCGGAGATCGGCGGGGCGTTCGGCGGCGAGAAGGAGACCGGCGGTGGGCGTGAGTCCGGTTCCGACGCCTGGCGGGCGTACATGCGCCGGGCCACCAACACCGTGAACTACTCGGGGCGGGTGGCGCTGGCGCAGGGGGTGGACTTCTCGCAGTAGCCCAGCAACCCAACAATCGCCGATAGCCCGGCAACCCCCCAGTAACTCAGTAGCTCCGTAGGTCCGTAGCTCCGTAGCTCCGTAGCTCCGTAGCTCAACGGTGGGCAGCGAACGGGTCGGCGTCAGGGACGGCCCGTTCGGACCGTCCCTGATTGCGTGTCAGCAGACTTCCGTGTCAGCAGGCTTCAGTGGGTCACGCCTTCGCCGCGGACGTCTCCGGCGCGGCGTCCGGCGCTCCGGCCGGCGCGGTGTCCGGCGTCTGCGCGGTGGCGTTCGCCGGGCGGACCGGGATGAAGGAGGCGACGGCGGCCGCCACGAGGCCCACGCCGCAGCCGATCAGCATGGCGACGCGGAAGCCGTTCTCGGACGGCAGGGAGTAGGGGCCGAACCTGGTGGTCATCTGGGCCAGGACCACGCCGATCACGGCGGCGGACACCGAGCTGCCGATGGAGCGCATCAGCGTGTTGAAGCTGTTGGCCGAGGCGGTCTCGGACTGGGGTACCGCGCCCATGATGAGGGCCGGCATCGCCCCGTAGGCGAAACCGACACCCGAGCTGCCGACGATGGTCACGACCAGCAGGCTCCAGGGGGAACCGGAGCTGATCAGCGGCAGGGCGATGCCGTAGCCGAGGGCGATGACGAGGGCGCCGACGATGAGGGTGACCTTGGGTCCCTTCGCGGCCGACAGCTTGGCGCCGACCGGCGAGATCAGCATCATCATGAGGCCCGCCGGGGCCATCCACAGGCCCATGGCCAGCATGGACTCGCCCAGTCCGTAGCCGGTGGCCTCGGGCAGCTGGAGCAGTTGGGGTACGACGAGCGACTGGGCGTACATCGCGAAGCCGACCAGGATCGAGGCCGCGTTCGTCATCAGCACCTGCGGGCGGCCGGTCACCCGGAGGTCGACCAGCGGGTCGGTGATCCGCCGCTCCCACCAGCCCCACGCCAGCAGTACTAGGACGGCGGCCGCGAACAGGCCCAGCGTGGTGCCGCTGCCCCAGCCCCAGTCGGCGCCCTTGGAGACGGCGAGCAGCAGACAGACCAGCGCGGTGCCGAGACCCAGCGCGCCGAGCAGGTCGAAGCCGCTCGACGCGGGGTTCGCGCGGTCCGCGGGAACGAAGATCCAGATCAGCGTGGCGACTGCGAGGCTCAGCACGGCGACCACCCAGAACAGCACCCGCCAGCTGGCGTTCTCGGCGATCGCCGCGGAGAACGGCAGGCCGAGCGCGCCGCCCACGCCCATGGAGGCGCTCATCAACGCGATGGACGCGCCCAGCTTCTCCGCCGGCACCACGTCGCGCAGCAGGCTGATGCCGAGGGGCACCACGCCCATGCCCATGCCCTGCAGTCCGCGTCCGGCGATCATCGGGATCACCGAGGAGGACAGCGCGCAGACCACCGAGCCGAGGACGAGCGGGACCAGGGAGGCCAGCAGCACGCGCTTCTTGCCGTACATGTCCCCGAGGCGGCCGGCGACCGGTGTCATCACCGCGGCGGCCAGCAGCGTGGCGGTGATGACCCACGAGGCGTTCGAGGCGCTGGTGTCGAGCAGGGCCGGCAGTTCGCCGATCAGTGGCACGACCAGCGTCTGCGTGATCGCGGCCACGATGCCCGCGAAGGCGAGGATGCCGACGACCCGGCCGGGTCCGGGGCCGCTCCTGGGCTCGGTATCGGTCGCGGGCTTGGAACTGTCCACAGGTACTCCCTCGTACGGTCAGGGCGACATGCATCACGCACGCGACGCGCATCGGCACGCGACCGCGCATCAGGCACGCGACGCGCATCGGGCGCTCGTGCGGCGCCCAGTCGTGTGCGGCGACCACTCGCGTACAGCGCCCACGCGCGTGCAGCGCCCGCACCGCGATGTGCGTCTCACCACCCGCCACCCGCCACCCGCCACCGGCCACCCGCGATGTGCATTCGCCACTCGATGTGCATAAACCACGTGATGTGCATCCACCACCTGATGTGCATCATGCACATCCATTGCATCATACATACGCGTGGTATATCTACAGGTAGGTGGCCTCCCTGAGAAGGAGTGCGGGAGGCCGGCCAGGAGCCGAAGGAAGCACGCGTGGACAAGCCCCTTGATCAGATCGAATTCGAGACCATGCTGCTCGGGCGGTACATGCACCTGCTGACACCGCGCCTGCGGAACGGCGACCGGCGGCTCGACCGCAGCGCCTACCTGCTGCTCAGCCGTATCCAGGTGGACGGCCCGATGTCCATCGGTCAGCTCAGCGAGGCCTTCGGCCTGGACACCTCCACGCTCAACCGGCAGACCGCCGCCATGCTGCGGGCCGGGATCGTCGAGCGCATCCCCGACCCCGAGGGCGGTATCGCCCGCAAGTTCGCCATCACCTCCGAGGGCGAACGCCGGCTGGCCGCCGACCGCTCCGAGAACCTGACCGGCCTGGAGAAGGTGATGGAGGACTGGACACCGGGCGAGGTGGCCGAGTTCGCCGCGTACCTGGGCCGTCTGAACCGCGACATCGAGCGCCTGGACGGGCGCCCGTGGCCGCGCCGCCAGGCCTGAGAACACCGCCTTCGATATCCCTTTTCCCGAGCGGGAATTGGGAGACGCTTTCCGTGACATTGCGCACTCATCGGGGGGAAACCTAGGCAACTGGTGATTTGTCGTCGACAGTTGAGCCTGGCATTCCCCCCACCCCCATGCACCGAAGGCTCATGCCCCATGCGCAATTCGTCCGACGTCCCCGTACAGCCCCACGCCGTCACCGTCGCCGAAGTGATTCCGGGTGATCTTCTCGCCCTCTCGGAACAGGACGTGGCGGAAGACAAGTGGTACGTGGTGATGCACACACTTCCTGAGACTCCGCACACCATTCGAATGACCTTGCGACCGCCACTCGGCGGAATGGATCACGACGAGGTATTCGAGCGCGGCCATCAGGTGACCGTGGGCTGCCGGCGCATGGATGTCGCCGGAATTCCCGAGGTCGCCCCCGCCGATCTGGCGAGCGTCGAATTCCGCGACGGCGACCGCGTCACCTCGCTGCGGGCCGTCGACCCCCAGGCCGTCGAGGAGTTGTACACCCGCCGTTGGGGCCGCTGGCACCGCGACCTGGAGAGCCGGGCCGAGGAGACCGTCTCGGACGCCGGGCTGCGCGAGCGGGTCGCGCATGCCGTGGAGGAGGGGCATGTCGTACGGCATCTGCCGCGGCCGCGTCGTACGGCCGTCCCCGCCGCACCCCGACGGGTCGTCGTCACCGGGCTCGGAGCCGTCAGCCCGCTCGGCGTGGGAGTGGACGAGCTCTGGCAGGGGCTGGTGGAGGGCCGCTGCGGGATACGGGAGTTGGACGGCGAGGAGTTCGCCGACCTGCCCGTACGGGTCGCGGGCAGCGTGCCCGTCAATCCCACCGAACTGCTGCCGAGGCAGCAGGCGCGGCGGATGAACCGGTCCGCGCAGTTCGCCGTGCTCGCCGCGCGCGAGGCGTGGCGCGACGGCGGGTTCGACGTGGCCGGTACGGCCGAGAGCGGGCTCGACCCCGAGCGGGTCGGCGTCAGCGTCGGCGCCATCCTCGGCGACGCCTCCGTGCTCGTCGGCGGCGACCGGAAGCTGCGGGACAAGGGACCGCGCGCGGTCTCCCCTCTGACCACCCCGATGACCGTGCCCTCGCAGGCCGCCTCCCAGGTGTCGCTCGCGCTGCGGATCACCGGCGAGGCGCGCACCGTGACCAGCGCCTGCGCCTCCGGCACCGAGGCCATCGGACAGGCCATCGACCGCATCCGGTACGGGCGGGTCGACGTGGCCCTCGCCGGCGGTGCGGAGGCCGTGGTCACCCCGGCGATCATGGCGGCGTTCGCCGCGATGCGCGCGCTGTCCACGCATGAACTCGGGTCCACCAGTCCGTCGCGGCCCTTCGCCAAGGACCGAGACGGCTTCGTGAACGGCGAGGGAGCGGGCTTTCTGCTGCTGGAGTCGGAGGAGCACGCGCGGGCCCGCGGGGCCCGTATCTACTGCGAGGCCGCCGGCTGGGGTCTGTCCGCCGACGCCCACCACATGGCCGCGCCCGACCCCTCCGGCAGCGGAGTCGCGCTCGCGCTGCGGCGGGCGGTACGGGACGCGGGCGCCCACGTCGTGGACGTCGTGCACGTCAACGCCCACGCCACCGCCACCACCGACGGCGACCTCGCCGAGGCGCGCGCCCTGCGCGCCGTGCTCGGTGACGACGTCCCGGTGACCGCGCTCAAGGGCCATCTCGGCCATCTCCAGGGCGCGGCGGGTGGCGTCGAGGCCGTCGCGACGGTGCTCACCCTCCACCACGGGCTCATCCCGCCCACCATCGGCTGCGACGACCAGGACGACGCCATCGCCCTCGACGTGGTCACCAAGACCCCGCGCCCACTGCCTGCCGTGGGCGACCTGGCCCTCAGCAATTCCTTCGGATTCGGCGGCCACAATGCGGTGTTGGCGTTGCGTCGGACTGCTTGAGGGGGGCGGCTCGCGCGGGGCGCAGGGTACGGGCTCGCGCGAGGTACGGGCTCGCGCGGGGCGCGAGGTACGAGTTCGCGCGGGGCGCGAGGTACGAGTTCGCGCTGTGGCTCGTGCGGTGGCGCGGGGGTGCACCCCGGACACGGGGGGCGTGCCGGACACGGGAGCTCGCCCGGCGCGGGGGCCTGCCATGCGAAGCGCTGCCCCTCGCACGGCGTGCGGATAGTCGCAGCGGGGGCGGCGCCTGACGTACGAGGTGCCGCCTCACTTCGCACGACGCCGCGGGCGCGCCGGGGGTGCGTGGGGAGCCGCCTGATGGACGAGGTGGCACCCACGCATGCGGGTGCCGTCCGACATACGGCGCCCCCTCCCGCACGAGGTCGCCCGCGAGCTACAGGACCGCCTTTCGCGCGGGGTTGCTCGCAAGATACGGAACCACCTCGTGCACGAGGCCCCGCCGGACGACGTACGAGTTGCCGCCGGCGCGTCGGGTCGCCGCCCGGCGTACGTGGTACCGACTCCCCCACGGGGTTGCCCCCGAGATACGGGACCGCCTCCCCCACGGGCCTGCCCCGAGATACAGGAAAGGACCACCTCCCGGACGGGGTTGCCCCCAAGACACGGGACCACCCCCGCACGGGGGTTGCCCCCGCCGTACAGGTGCCGTCTCGCGGGCGAGGTGGCGGCCGTGCGGGGGATGTCCTTCGGTGCGGGTGGGGCGCCGGTGCGTGTGGTGGTCAGGCGGACGCTCGTTTGCGGGGGGCTGCCTTCTTTGCGGGAGTCTTCTTCGCGGCCGTCTTCTTCGTCGTCTGCTTGGTGGCCGTGCTCGCGGCCGGCTGCTTGGTGGCCGACTTCTTTGTCGTGGTCTTCTTCGCGGCGGTCTTCTTGGCCGCCGCGGACTTCTTCGCGGTGGACGTCGACTTCTTGCCGCCGACCTCCTTGGGGGCCGTACGGGCGGACTTGCGGGCGGCCGTACGGCGGGCCGGAAGGGGCGTCACCTCGGCGGCTCCGCCGCTTTCCTCCGCGGCTCCGCCGGTTTCCTCGCCGCGGGACTCCTTGGCGTCGCGCACGCTCTTCTCCAGCGCGGCCATCAGGTCGAGCACCTTGCCGCCGGCCCGCTCCCCCGCGGGGGCGGCGGGTGCCTCGACGCCGGAGGCCTTGGCGGCGATGAGTTCCTCGACGGCCTCGCGGTAGTCGTCGTGCAGGTCGGTGAGGTCGACCTCGCCGAGGGTGTCCATCAGGGCGTCCGCCAGGTCCAGTTCCTTCTCGCGGACGGTGACGCTCGTGTCCGGGGCGACCTCGTCCGTGGCGCGGATCTCGTCCGGCCACAGCAGCCCGTGCAGGGCGATGACGTCGTCGACCACGCGCAGCATGCCGAGCCGCTCCCGCCCGCGCAGCGCGAACTTCGCGACGGCGACCTTCTGGCTGCGCTTCAGGGCCTCGCGCAGCAGGACGTACGGCTTGGCGGCGGGGACACCGTTCGCGGAGAGGTAGTACGCCGTGTCCATCTGGAGCGGGTCGATCCGGTCGTCCGGCACGAAGCCCACGATCTCGATGGTCCGTGCGGTCGGGATCGGCAGCGAGGCCAGGTCCTCGTCCGTGATCGGGATCAGCGTGCCGTCCGCGTCCTCGTACGCCTTGCCGATCTCGGCGGTCGTGACCTCGCGGTCCTCCAGTTCGCAGACCTTGCGGTAGCGGATGCGGCCGAGGTCGTCGAGGTGGACCTGGCGGAAGGAGATCGTGTGGCTCTCCGTGGCGTTCACGAGCTTGATGGGGATGCTGACCAGGCCGAAGGAGATGGCGCCGTTCCATATGGATCGCACGTGCAGCACCCTTCCGATCGCTCTGCGGGGTCCGATTCCGACCCAGTACCTCGATACCGGTACCGATATCCGATATCTGCCGGTTTCATGGGATTCTCATCGTATGACGCCGATCACGGAGGTGGAGGGGCGAAGGCTCGCGCTCAGCAATCTGGAGAAGGTGATCTATCCGGCCACCGGCTTCACCAAGGGTGAGATGCTGCACTACTACGCGACGGTGGCCGACGCGCTCCTCGCGCACCTCTGCGACCGGCCCGTCTCCTTCCTCCGCTACCCGGACGGCCCGGACGGGCAGCTCTTCTTCGCCAAGAACGTGCCGCCCGGTACGCCCAGCTGGGTCAGGACGGCGGAGGTCCCCCGATCGGAGGGGCCCGCACGGATGGTCCTGGTGCAGGACCTGGCCTCACTGATGTGGGCGGCGAACCTCGTCACCGAGTTCCACACACCACAGTGGACGATCGACGCGCCCGGAGTCGCCGACCGGATTGTCTTCGATCTCGATCCCGGGGCGCCCGCGACGGTCGTCGAGTGCTGCGAGGTCGCGCTGTGGCTGCGGGAGCGGCTGGCCGGGGACGGGATCGAGGCGTACGCGAAGACGTCCGGGGCGAAGGGGTTGCATCTGCTGGCCGCCGTGGAGGCGACTCCGTCGGGGGAGGTCAGCTCGTACGCGAAGGAGCTTGCCGTGGAGGCCGAGCGGGAGATGCCCGGGCGGGTGACGCACCGGATGACCAAGAGTGTCCGGGGCGGGAAGGTGTTCGTCGACTTCAGTCAGAACGCGGCGCGGAAGACGACGGCCACGCCGTACACGTTGCGGGCGCGGCCCGAGCCCGCCGTGTCCACGCCGGTGACCTGGGACGAGGTCGCCGCCTGCCGTCGCCCGGGGCAACTCCTCTTCCTCGCGCCGGACATCGCTCCCCGCCTCCAGCGGTACGGAGATCTGCTGGCGCCGTTGTTCGATCGCGGGGGGCCGCTGCCGTGATGCCGTGCGGGTGGGTGGGCAGACGGGGGCCCTTCGCCCCCTCCGCCCCTACCCTCACCCTCCCTCCGCCCTTACCCTCACCCTCCCGCCAAGCTCTCGCCCCTCCCCCAGGCTCTCGACCCTCCCCATAGCTCTCGCGCCTCCCCCAAGCTCTCGGCCCTCCACAAGCGCGCGGCTTCGCTCGAGCAGGGGCACCCCCATCGCCCCTAGGGGCTCCGTTACACCCGGGACCACGTACGGCGGTCCCGGGCCATGGCGTGGAGGGCCTCGATGTCCGCTGGTTTCAGGGTGCCGCCGAGGCGGGCGAGGGAGGCGAGGTCGGTGTCCTGGAGGACGCGGACCTCGCGTGGGGGTGACAGGACGTCGAGGTGCGCCGGTTCGGTCACCGCGAGGACCGGACGGACCTCGGCGGTGAGGGCGTACGACGCCCGGTCGGCGTCGGCACGGACCCGGCGCAGCAGCGGCTGCGGTTCATGACGGCCGACCGTGACCATCGGATCGGTCACGAGAACCCGCTGCTTGCGGGCGTACAGCGCGCACACGGAGAAGAGGCCCCCGGGGCCGATGATCAGGTGATGGATGCGGTCCCCGCCGGGGAGCGGGAGCGAGTGGAGCGTGTGCCAGCCCGCGCCCTCCAGCTGGTCGAGGGCCTCGCCGACCGCCTGCTCGGCGGCGAGTGCGCGACGCCGCGGGTCCGGACGCAACCGGTGCGCCGGGCCCGGATCGCGGTCGAGGGCGATCATCAGCGCCTCGCCAGGCCGGTTCGGCGCCAGGTCGTCGTCCGGGTGGAGACTGAGGCGCGCCAGCTCCGCCGGTGTCGGGACGGGCGGCGGTCCCACCGTCACCGGGCCCGTCAGGAACGGGCCGAGGACATCGAGCACGTCCTCGCGCCGGTCCTCGCTGAGCAGATGGACGCGGGCCGCCTCGCGGTCGTACCAGGCGACGTTCCTCCCGTCCGCCAGACAGACGTACAGCCGCTCCTGACCGTGGCGCCAGGTCGGTATGACGCGCAGTCCGTTCATGCATCATCACCCCTGACCATGGGAACAGGCGGGGTGCTCCAGGGGCAAGAACCCGGATACCTTTGGGAGGAGTTGGGGGACTTGGGGATTGGGTGGGAGGCGCCCGTTGCTCAATCGCAGGAGACCACCCGATGTGCCGGCCCCGGACAGCCCGTGGAGCGAGATCGTCCCCGGCCTGTGGATGGGCGGACACGCCTTCGCGGGCCGCTCCGGGCAGGCCGAGTTCGCCGTCGTACGCGACGAGTTCGACCTGGTCCTGACGCTGTTGCGGCTGCCGGGACACGGGCCGGACCCGGGCGTGGAACACCATGTGTGGCCCATTCCGGACGGCCCTCTCGACGGTACGCAACTGGCGGGGGTGATGCGACTCGCACGGGCCGCCGACGACGCCCTGGAGGACGGCCGCCGGGTGCTCGTACGGTGCTATCACGGGTACAACCGTTCGGGTCTGGTCGTCGCGCACGCGCTCGTCCTCGCGGGTCACTCCACCGAGGACGCGATACGGCTGATACGGACCCGGCGCTCCCCCTGGGCCCTGCACAACGAGCTGTTCGTGGAGTACCTGCGGGCGGGGCTGGCCACGGCCCGCCTCCTCGAGGAACTCGCGGAGCCGTAGAGCGACCGAGCTTCCGGAGGAAGCACCGCCCCCGCCCCCGCCCCCGCCGTACCGCCCGCCTCGCCGTGGCCGCCGCGCCGGCCACGCTGCCCGGCGTCGGTCCGGTCGCCTGCGGCGGGGACACTGTCGAGGTGCCGCGCGTGGACGGGTCCACGGCGGTCTTCACGGTCCGCGAGACCAGCAGGTGAACAAAAAGGACTTCCCTACGAATAATGTGTACGGGCGACCGACCGTCCGGAGCTGCGCCTGATCACCAGTGGCGGGCCCCCGGTGGCCCGTCATCGCGCCGACAACATCATTCTTCACGCCGACCTCGTGCAGTAGCGCCTGCGGACCGGGGGCGGCCCGGACGCAGGAGTGCAGTGACCGCCAGCCGCCCCAGCCGCCGCGCGCGTGCGCTCGGCGCCGCCGTCGTCGCCGTCCTGGCGGCGGCCCTGGCAGGCTGCGGCGACAGCGGCGACCTGCGCGCCGCTGGGGCCACGCCCACCGCCATCGGCCCGACCAGGCTGTGGCCCCAGCTGCCGCCCGCCTCGACGCCCGCCCTCGACTACGGCGAGGCGGACACCGAGACCGTCAAGGGCATCCAGTCGCCGGGCGACGACATCCACCGGGTGGATCCGGTCGCCGTCGTACGCGCCGAAGTGGCCGCGCATCCGAAGGACTACACCGGTCCCCACGCCATGTACGCGGAAACGGTCCAGCAGCTCAAGGAGTGCGGCAAGAAGGGCGCGCTCGGCAGGAAGTGCCCGATCCTCCAGGCGTACTACCGCGATCTCACCGGCGACGGGAAGGACGACCTGGTGCTCGGCATCCGCTTCCCGGCGGACCAGCTGGCGGTGCGCGTGTACACGTTCATGCATCACAGGCTGGTGCAGGTCATGGGCACCTCGGACAGTGTGGTCAGCGTGGAGCTGGCGGGCCGTGACGTGATCATCCGCTCGCCCTCGACCCTGCCGGGATACGAGTTCCGTACGGTGTGGACCTGGGACCCGCACCAGAACGCGATGCTGGCGACGCGCGACGAGATCCTCCGCGTCGGCACCGCCTCGCACCCGCCGACACCGGCGCCGTCCCCCTCGCTCTCGCTCTCCTCGACCTTGGTCCCGTCACCGTCGCTCTCCCCGACGCTGCCGCCGTCGCCGTCCCTCTCCCCGTCCGCGAGTGGCTCATGAGGCGGACCTTCCGGCGCCTGCCCCACTGGACCGCCACCCTGACCTGGAAGGCGGCCGCCTTCATCACGGTGATGTGCTGCGGCCTGGCCGCGCTCCTCGGCGTCCTCGTGCATGTCTCGGTGACCGACCAGACCGTCGGCGAGGCACGCGGGCGCGCGCTCGACCGGCTCGCCGAGGTGACGACGGAGTACGAGGCCGGAAACCGGCTGCCGCCGGGCGCGGGCGTCGATCTGCCCGGGCTGCCGGCCCCGCTGCGCGAGCTGGCGGCGGACGGGAAGCGCGGCACGATGGTCGGCGACCAGGGCGCGCCCCCCACGATGTGGGCGGCCGGCCCCACGGACGACGGGCGCGCGCTCGCCGTCCAGTACGACTACGCGCAGGGCGCCCACACCATCGACGCCCTGGACCGGGCGATCGTGTGGTCGTCGGCGCTGGCGATCGGCGCGACGCTGCTGGTGGGCACGTTCGCGGTGACCCGGGTGACCCGACGGCTGCACGCGACGGCGCAGGTGGCGCGGCGGATCAGCGCGGGCGCCCTGGACGCCCGCGTCAACGACCCCCGCGCGCAGGACCCGACGCGCCCCCAGGACGAGGTGGCCGCGGTCGCCGGGGCCCTCGACACCATGGCCTCCTCGCTGCAGAGCAAGCTGCTGAGCGAGCAGCGGTTCACCGCGGACGTGGCGCACGAGCTGCGCACCCCGCTGACCGGGCTGCACGCGGCGGCCGAGCTGCTGCCGCCGGGGCGCCCGACCGAGCTGGTGCGCGACCGGGTGGCCGCACTGCGCACGCTCACCGAGGACCTGTTGGAGATCTCCCGGCTGGACGCCCGGAGCGAGCGCCTCGAGCTGGACTCGGAGGCGCTGGCGCCGCTGGCCGAGCGGGTGGTGCGGGCGTCGGGGACCGCCACCGACGTCCGGGTCGTACGGGACGTGCGGGTGGAGACCGACCGGCGCCGGCTGGAGCGGGTGCTCGGGAATCTGGTGGCGAACGCGCACAAGCACGGGGTGGGGCCGGTGGTGCTGACGGTCGACGGGCCGGTCGTCACCGTGCGGGACCACGGCGACGGCTATCCGGAGTACCTCGTGGAACACGGGCCGCAGCGCTTTCGCACGGAGGGCGGTTCGAAGGGGCACGGGCTCGGACTGACCATCGCGCTCGGCCAGTCGGAGGTACTGGGCGCACGGCTCTCGTTCGCCAACGCGCCCGAGGGCGGCGCGGTGGCGACTCTGACGCTCCCTCATCCCGACCGTTCCGAAGGACCGTCCGGAGCAATCTGAAGGACCGTCCGGACGGCCATGAGCTGCTCCGCCTCCCCGATGGCTCAGTGCGACCTGCGCGCGCCTGCCCCGGCTCCTAATGTGGCGATAAGTCAGGTTCGCCCCCTTCTTGGAGGAGCCCCCCATGTCCCTGCGATCCACCTGCGCGCGTCTCGGTATAGCTCTCACCGCCGGCAGCCTCGTCGCATTCGCCGGCTCCACGCCTGCCCTGGCCGGCGGTGACTCGAATGCCAATGCCGGCGGCGGCTCCAGCGTTCCGCTGGTCGGGGTGGGGATTGGCGGCGTCAACAACGGCTTCGGTCTCAACAACGGCTTCGGCCTCAACAACGGCCTCGGCTTCAACAATGGCCTCGGCTTCAACAATGGGTTCAACAACGGCTTCGGCTTCAACAACGGGTTCAATAACGGCTTCGGCTTCAACAACGGGCCCAACAACGGGCGCCCCTTCAACAACGGATTCAACAACGGATTCGACAACAGACGCGGCCTCAACAACGGATTCGGCAACGGGCGCGGCCCGGACAACGGGCGCGTCTCCGAGAATGGACGCGGCCCGGACAACGGGCGCGGCTTCGAAAACGGGCGCGGCCCGGACAACGGGCGCGGCTTCGAAAACGGGCGCGGCCCGGACAACGGGCGCGGCTTCGAGAACGGGCGCGACTTCGACGACCGATTCGAGAACGGGCGCGACTTCGAGGACGAATTCGAGGACGGGCACGACTTCGACAACGGATTCGACGACGGATTCGACGACGGGCGCGGTGAGGGCGATTCCGAGGATGCCCGCACGACCAGGGGCACAGTCACCCGCGAAGGCGGCCTGGCCCTGCGCAGCCGTCCGGATCGCGGCAGCCGGCTGGTCCGTGTCGCGCGACGCGGCGAGACCGTCCGCATCCTCTGCAAGGCCTCGGGCGAGTCGGTGAACGGCAACCACATCTGGTACCTGCTGCGCGACGGCACCTCGGCCTGGGGCCCCGCACGCTCCATCGACACCCTCGGCGAGACGCCCCGCTGGTGCTGAGACCGCAGGCACCGGCCCGCTGGAGCCGGCTCCGCACAAGGTGTACCGCAACAGCCCGTTTATCACTAGATAACGGGACATCAGGTTCCCCGCTTGCTACGTTCCGGACATGATGCAGCCCGGAATGCCCGGAACGACGCTGGCGGCGGACCCGTCCCCGCCCGCTGTTCGCCTCCCCAGGCGCCGTGGCATCGAGTTCACCCTCATCGTCGTCGCCGTCCTGCTCTGCGTGTACGGCTACTGCGCTGTCGGTGTCGCGAAGAACGGCACCGTCCCGCCCGGCGCCGCCGGTTACGGCGCCGGGCTCGGCGTGCTCGCGCTGTGCGCGCATCTCGCGGTGCGGATGCGGGCCCCGTACGCCGATCCGCTGCTGCTGCCCATCGCCGTACTCCTCAACGGCCTGGGTCTGGTGCTGATCTACCGGCTCGACCTGGAGACCCCGGGCGCCCGGGCGGCTCCCACCCAGCTCATCTGGTCGACGCTCGGTGTCGCCCTCTTCATCGCCGCCGTCCTGTTCCTGCGCGACCACCGCGTCCTCCAGCGCTACACCTACGTCTCCGTCGTCACCGCCCTGGCGCTGCTGGTCCTGCCGATCGCCTTCCCGTCCGTGAACGGCGCCCGCATCTGGATCCGGATCGCCGGGTTCTCCATCCAGCCGGGCGAGTTCGCGAAGGTGCTCCTCGCGGTCTTCTTCGCCGGGTATCTGGCCGCGAACCGCAGCGCGCTGGCGTACGCGGGCCGCCAGATCTGGAGGTTCAAGCGGCTCCAGCTGCCCACCGGCCGGGTGCTCGGCCCGATCGTCACCGTCTGGCTGCTGAGTGTGCTGGTGCTGGTCCTGGAGCGGGACCTGGGGACCTCGCTGCTGTTCTTCGGCCTGTTCGTGATCCTGCTGTACGTCGCCACGGGACGCACCGGATGGATCGCGGTCGGGTTGCTGCTGGCCTGTGTGGGGGCCATGGCCGTCGGCTGGCTCGAACCGCACGTGCACAGCCGGGTGCAGGACTGGCTGCACCCCTTCGCGTCGATCGACGCGGGCCAGGGGCCGAACCAGATCGCCCAGTCCCTCTTCGCCTTCGCCGCGGGCGGGATGCTCGGCACCGGCCTCGGGCTCGGCCATTCGATCCTCATCGGCTTCGCCGCCAAGTCGGACTTCATTCTGGCGACGGCGGGCGAGGAGCTCGGCCTGGTCGGTCTGTCGGCGGTCTTCCTGCTCTACGCCCTCCTCGTGGAGCGCGGCTACCGGGCGGGCCTCGCCCTGCGCGACCCCTTCGGACGGCTCCTCGCGATCGGCCTCGCGTCGATCGTGGCGCTCCAGGTCTTCGTGATCGCGGGCGGGGTGACCGGCCTGATCCCGCTGACCGGCATGGCGATGCCCTTCCTCGCGCAGGGCGGCTCCTCGGTCGTCACCAACTGGATCATCGTGGCGCTGCTGATCCGCATCAGCGACTCGGCACGCAGCCAGTACGACGGGACGGCGGCGCCGTGAAGTACCCACTGGACGGCGGGGCCGTGACCGTCCGGGAGGTGGTCTCGAGGTGACCAAGTACATCCGCAGGGCCGCCGGTCTGTGCGCCCTGCTGCTGGTGGCCCTCCTGGTCAACGCCGCCCGCGTCCAGGTCTTCGAGGCCGGGTCGTACGACGACAACTCCGCCAACCGCCGCCGGACGATCGCCCGTTACGAGCAGCCGCGCGGCGACATCGTCGTCGACGGCAAGCCGGTCACCGGCTCCCAGGACTCGGGTGAGCAGCTCCGCTATGAACGGACGTACCGCGACGGCCCGTTGTACGCGCCCGTCACCGGCTTCGCCTCACAGCTGTACGGCACGACGTTCCTGGAGAACGCCGAGGACTCCATCCTCTCCGGCACTGACCCGATGCTCGCCCCGCTCCCCCTGTGGAACGACATCACGCGCGCCCAGAACCCCGGCGGCAAGGTCGTCACCACGCTCAACGAGGCCGCGCAGCGGGCGGCGTACGAGGGACTCGGCTCGCGGCGGGGCGCGGTCGCCGCGATCGAACCGGCCACGGGGAAGATCCTGGCGCTGGTCTCCACACCTTCGTACGACCCCGCGGAGCTGTCCGGGACGGGCTCCGCGGTGACGCGGGCGTGGGCGCGGCTGAACGGGGCGGCCGACAAGCCGATGCTCAACCGGGCGATCCGGCAGACGTATCCGCCGGGGTCGACGTTCAAGGTGGTGACGGCCGCGGCGGCGCTGGAGGCGGGCGTGGTGAAGGACGTGGACACGCCGACCACCTCCCCGGACCCCTATCGGCTGCCCGGCACCACGACCTCGCTCACGAACGAGATCGAGGGCTGCGAGGACGCGTCACTGCGGTACGCCTTCGAGTGGTCCTGCAACACGGTCTTCGCGAAGCTGGGCGTGGACGTGGGGCTTTCCGACATGGCGAACACGGCGGCGAACTTCGGCTTCAACGACCGGAAGCTGAGGATCCCCTACTCGGTCGCGCCCAGCAACTTCGACCTGCGGCTCGACAAGGCGCAGCTGGCCCTCTCCTGCATCGGGCAGTTCAACACCCGGGCGACTCCCCTCCAGATGGCGATGATCTCGGCGGCCGTGGCGGGCGGGGGCTCGGTCAAGACGCCGTACCTGGTGGAGAGGACGACGTCGAAGGGCGGTGCCACGCTGTACACACACGGTCCGAGCACCCTCCACCAGGCGATGAACCCGACGACCGCGCTGCGCATGCGCGAGCTGATGGCCGACGTCGTGACCGAGGGCACCGGCACGAGGGCGGCCATCCCCGGGGCCACCGTCGGCGGCAAGACCGGCACCGCGCAGCACGGCGTCGACAACTCCGCTCTGCCGTACGCCTGGTTCATCTCCTGGGCCCAGGCCGACGACTCGATGGAACCGGCGGTCGCCGTCGCGGTCGTCGTCGAGGACGCGGCGGCCCGGCGCGGCGACATCAGCGGGGGAGGCGACGCGGCCCCGATCGCGAAGGCGGTCATGGAGGCGGTGCTCGGCTCCTGAGGCGCCCGGTGCGTGAGACGGGGGATGTGGGAGTCCGGCCGGCCGACCTATCGTTCGGTCATGACTCAGCCCGTAGCCGCGTACGAACTCGCCCAGGTCAACATCGCCCGTCTCAAAGCCCCGTTGGACTCCCCTCGGCTGAAGGACTTCGTCGAGGCCCTCGACCCCGTGAACGCCGTCGCGGACGCGGCCGACGGATTCGTCTGGCGCCTCCAGAGCGACTCCGGCAACGCGACCGACGTCCCGGTCTTCGGCGACGACTGGCTGATCGTCAACATGTCCACCTGGCGCGACACGAACGCACTGACGGCCTTCATGTACCAGGGGCGCCACCGGGAGCTGCTGGCCCGCCGGCGCGAGTGGTTCGAACGCCTGGAGGAGGCGATGACGGTGCTGTGGTGGGTCCCGGCAGGGCACCGGCCGTCAGTGGCGGAGGCGGAGGGACGGCTCCTGCACCTGCGGGCGAACGGGCCGACGCCGTACGCCTTCACCCTGCGGACGTCGTTCCCTGCGCAGGGTGGGCTGCCGGTCGCCGGGCCGGTCGCCGGGTCCGGCGCGCACGCGGCCGAGGATCTGGGGTGCCCGGTCTAGGTTCCAGGCCGCGCTTCCGGGCACGGCCTCGCGGCGCCTCAGCCACTCCTGCGGCACGCCTTCCGAGGCGCGGTGGTGAAGGGCACGTCGGCGGCGCGTACGGGTCCCTCGCGTACCGCGCTGTCCGGGGTCAGTGCCGCCACCGCGTCCAGGGTCGGCTCCCGCCGGGCGGAGAGCGCGGCCGCCACGGCCACGGCGACCGCGCCGGCGATGCCCTCCGGGTGGGCAGTGACCTGGGCCGCGACGGGACGTCCGTACGGACTCGGACGCAGTGAAGGCATGGACACGCCAGCACGCTACTGCCCAGGGGTGAGCCTCACGGCTCCTCCGCGGCGCCCG
Organism: Streptomyces sp. NPDC058246; assembly: GCF_042881985.1. Taxonomy (NCBI): domain Bacteria; kingdom Bacillati; phylum Actinomycetota; class Actinomycetes; order Kitasatosporales; family Streptomycetaceae; genus Streptomyces; species Streptomyces sp. NPDC058246. Next base: position 115,671 of record NZ_JBHVWZ010000003.1, read on the forward strand.
CCTCGGCGAGCCCCAGGACCTCTCTGCGGCGCCCGCCTCTGCGAGCCCCAGGCCCCCTCCGCGGCGCCCGCCTCTGCGAGCCCCAGGCCCCCTCCGCGGCGCCCGCCTCTGCGAGCCTCAGGACCCCTCCGTGGCGCCCTTCTCGGCGAGCTCAGGACCCCTCCGTGGCGCCCTTCTCGATCGCGTCCCGCACCTCGGCGACCCGCTCCTGTTCCTCCGTCGCGAACCGCTCCGCGTCGAGCTGTTCCGCGATCTCCTCGTCCTGGGCCATCAGGAGGTCGAGGTTGGAATTGCCCATGTCGAAGACGCCCATGTCGACGTAGGCCTGCTGGAGGCGTTTGCCCCAGAGGCCGATGTCCTTGACGCAGGGGACGATGCGGCTGAAGAGCAACTGGCGGAAGAGGGAGAGGAATTCGGACTGTTCGCTGAATTCCTCGGCCTCCGCCTTCGGGATGCCGAAGTTCTCCAGCACCTCGACGCCGCGCAGCCGGTCCCGCATCAAGTAACAGCCCTCGATGACGAATTCCTCGCGTTCGCGGAGTTCGGCGTCGGAGAGCTGCTTGTAGTAGTCACGCAGGGCCATGCGGCCGAAAGCGACGTGCCGCGCCTCGTCCTGCATCACATACGCCAGGATCTGTTTCGGGAGCGGCTTGTCGGTGGTGTCCCTGATCATGCCGAAGGCCGCCAGGGCCAGGCCCTCGATCAGGACCTGCATGCCCAGGTACGGCATGTCCCAGCGCGAGTCGCGGAGGGTGTCGCCGAGGAGGGACTGGAGGTTGTCGTTGATCGGGTAGAGCATGCCGATCTTCTCGTGCAGGAAGCGCCCGTAGATCTCCGCGTGCCGGGCCTCGTCCATCGTCTGGGTGGCCGAGTAGAACTTCGCGTCGAGGTCGGGGACCGATTCGACGATGCGCGCCGCGCAGATCATGGCGCCCTGCTCGCCGTGCAGGAACTGGCTGAACTGCCAGGAGGCGTAGTGCTTGCGCAGTTCCCCCTTGTCCCGGTCGGTCATCTTCGCCCAGTACGGCGTCCCGTAGAGGGTCATCGCCTCGTCGGGGGTGCCGAGCGCGTCGTACGGGTCCACTTCGAGGCCCCAGTCGATGCGCTTCTGGCCGTCCCACTGCTTGTCCTTGCCCTTCTGGTACAGGGCGAGCAGCCGGTCACGACCGTCGTCGTACTCCCAGCTGAAGCGTGCCGCCCCCGAGGCCGGCACCTGCCAGTGGGGGTCTCCGGAATCCATGGCGTACAGCTCATGCGTCGGCATACCTCGCAGGCTCACACGGGGTAGACGCGTCGTCAACAAGTCGGACGCAGGGGATTGACGGGCTTGCTGACAAGCAGTCTCATAAGTGGTGACCGCCGGTAACCCCTGGAGTAATCCCGTACGACGAGGTGGGAACAGCCATGACGACGGTGACGGAAGCGGATGTGCTCCGCGACGCGCTCGGTCTGCTCAAGGACCGGGAGCAGGTGGCCGAGCGGCTGCTCGACTCTTCCGCCAGGCACTCCTTCGATCCGGACAAGGAGCTGGACTGGGAGGCGCCCTTCGAGGAGGGCAAGTGGTTCTGGCCGCCGGAGCTGGTGTCGCTCTACGACACCCCGCTGTGGCGCCGGATGGGCGAGGAACAGCGGATCGCGCTGTCGCAGCACGAGGCCGCGGCGCTCGCGTCGCTGGGCATCTGGTTCGAGATCATCCTGATGCAGCTGCTGGTGCGGCACATCTACGACAAGGCGGCGACCAGCGCGCATGTGCGGTACGCGCTGACCGAGATCGAGGACGAGTGCCGGCACTCGAAGATGTTCGCCCGGCTGATCTCGAAGGGTGACACGCCGTATTACCCGGTGAGCCGGGTGCACCTGAATCTCGGCCGGCTCTTCAAGACCATCTCGACCACCCCGGGCTCCTTCACGGCCACGCTGCTCGGCGAGGAGATCCTCGACTGGATGCAGCGGCTGACGTTCCCGGACGAGCGGGTGCAGACCCTCATCCGGGGAGTCACCCGCATCCACGTGGTGGAGGAGGCCCGGCATGTGCGGTACGCGCGGGAGGAGCTGCGGCGGCAGATGGTGACGGCACCGCGCTGGTCCCAGGAGTTCACCCGGATCACGTCGGGCGAGTTCGCGCGCGTCTTCTCCGTCGCGTTCGTCAACCCCGAGGTCTACACGAACGTCGGGCTCGACAAGCGAGAGGCACTGGCGCAGGCCAAGGCGAGTGGGCATCGGCGGGAGGTCATGCAGACCGGGGCGAAGCGGTTGACCGACTTCCTCGACGAGATCGGGGTGCTGCGGGGGGCCGGACGGCGGCTGTGGAAGGCGTCGGGGTTGCTGGCCTGACGTTCCGGGCGGGGTGGGGTGGGGCCGGGCGGGGTGGGGTTTCTCGCCCCCCGGACCGCCCGCTTTCGGCCCGGACGGCCTCCTCCTCGAACGCCGGACGGGCTGAAACACCAGCCCGGCTACGCTGCCCACATGACCTCCGCCGCTCCCACCCCCGCCTACCGCCGGCTCAGCGTCGAGGAGCGGCGCAGTCAGCTGCTCGAAGCGGCGCTGTCACTCTTCGCGCACCGTATGCCCGAGGAGGTCTCGCTGGACGACGTGGCGGAGGCGGCGGGGGTGTCGCGGCCGCTGGTGTACCGGTACTTCCCGGGCGGCAAGCAGCAGCTGTACGAGGCTGCCCTGCGGTCCGCGGCGCAGGAGCTGGAGCACTGCTTCGCGGAGCCCCCCGAGGGCCCACTCACCCAGCGGCTGTCCCGCGCCCTCGACCGGTACCTCGCCTTCGTCGACCAGCACGACGCCGGCTTCAGCGCCCTGCTGCAGGGCGGGAGCGTCGTCGAGACGTCCCGGACGACGGCCATAGTGGACGGGGTGCGGCGGGCCGCCGCCGAGCACATTCTCGATCATCTGGCGGTCGACGATCCCGGGCCCCGGCTGCGGATGACCGTACGGATGTGGATCACCGCCGTCGAGGCCGCTTCGCTGATCTGGCTGGACGAGGACAAGGAACCGCCGCTGGAGGAGCTGCGGGACTGGCTCGTCGAGCAGTTCGTGGCGGCGCTCGTGGCGAGCGCGGGACGGGATCCGCGGGCCGCGGCGGTGGTGCGGGCCGCGCTCGCGCTGGAGACGCCGGACGGCATCGTGGGGACCCTGGTCCGCCGTGTGCTGCCCGTTGTCGGGGACGCGGCGCACCTGCTGTGACACTGGTCCGGTGAAGAGCGAAGACACCCCCTTTGTCGGCGGCCCCCTGGACGGACGCGTGCTGCCCGTCCTGCTCGGGCTCACCGGGCATCCGCCGAAGACGTACCGGATCCCGCTGCCCGACCCTGAGGGCGGTCCGCCCACCGTCCTCGTCTACCGGCGCGTTCAGGCGAGCCGCAGCATGGGGGTCCCCCCGCGCGAGCGAAGCCGAGCGTGGGGGAGGCTCGGGCTGCACCAGGGGTGGAAGTACGAGTACGACCCCGAGGGGAAGCCGGACAGCGGCCTGAAGTGGCCCTGGTCCAAGACCGACGCCCCACGCGACGCCACGCCGGACTCCCGCCCCGACGAGTGACCTTCTTGGGCCGAACCGGTCAGTCGGCGCGCGCTCGGCGTGCGCCCGCCCGATCCTGCCGGTGCGAGGTGGACGGACCACCCCGACACCGGAGGTGATGACGTGTCAGGAAGCCTTCTGCGTCTGGTCTGTACGGCGGCGGTGGCGGCCGGGGCGCTGCTCGCGCCGTCGCCCGCGGCAGCCGTCCCGGATCCGGGCCCGACAACCGGTGCGGCGGCCGGTGCGGGTGGCGCGGCGGCCGTCGGCGACCCCGGACAGCGGTCCGTCGCCGCGTTGCTGACGGATCTTCAGAAGCTGTACCGGGACGCCGAGAGCGCCACCGAGAAGTACAACGCGACCGCCGAGAAGCTCGAGAAGCAGCGCGCCGACGTCGCCCGGCTCGACGCCCGCCTCACCCAGGCCCGCCTCTCCCTGCGCGACAGCCGCGGCGCCGCGGGGCGGCTCGCCCGGCAGCAGTACCAGAACAGCGGCGAGATCTCCTCGTACGTACGCGTGCTCCTCGCCCGTGATCCACAGCACGCCCTCGACGAAGGGCACGTGATCGGGCAGCTGTCGCAGGAGCGCGCCGAGACCGTGGAACGGGTGGCCGGGACCGAGCGGAGGACCGACTCGCTCGCCCGGGCGGCCCGCAGCGCACTCGACGGTCAACTCGCCCTCGCCGCACAGCAGAAGAAGCAGCGCGACGACGTACGCAAGCGGCTCGCGGATGTCGAGGAGTTGCTCGCCTCGCTGACCGTCGACCAGCTCGCCGAACTGGACCGGTTCGAGAAGTCGGGGGCGGCGAAGGCGCAGCAGCAGTTCATGGCCTCGGGCGCGCTCAGCAGCGAGCGGCCGCCCTCGCGGGAGGGCGAGGAGGCACTGCGGTACGCCGTCGGGCAGATCGGGAAGCCGTACCAGTGGGGCGCGGAGGGCCCGAAGTCGTACGACTGCTCGGGCCTCACCTCACAGGCCTGGCAGCGCGCCGGACAGCCGATCCCCCGCACCAGCCAGGAACAGTGGGCCCAGCTCCCTCGCATCCCCCTGAGCAAGCTCCGCCCCGGCGACCTGGTGATCTACTTCCCCGAGGCCACCCATGTCGCCCTGTATCTGGGCGACGGAATGGTGGTCCAGGCCCCGAGACCGGGAACGAAGATCAAGGTCTCCCCCATCGCCGCGAACCCGCTGCTGGGCGCGGTGCGACCGGATCCCGGAGAGAAGCCGCTGCGAAGCTACACACCGCCGAAGCTCCCCGAGGGAGCGCCCCTTTAGGCGCGCGGGCCGGGGGCATCGAGCGGATCCTCCGCGTGGGTGCGATCCGCCTGTCGCTTTCTTCGGCGACACCCGGACCACTCCGGCCGCAAATTCAACGTCCAATTGTACTGTTATCGCCCATGAAGACCTGGATGCCGTTGTCCGCCGTGCCTCGGCTTGCCGGTGCGGCGGTCTTCGGAGTGGCGGTGGGCGTGGCCGTGGGCTTCCTTTCCGATGTCCCGCTGGGTGTTCTCGCGGGGATCGCCGCCGCCGAGACGGTCTTTGTCGTGGCGGGTCTGAAGGTGTTGTGGCCCATGGACGCGACCGCCACTCACCGCAATGCCCAGCGCGAGGACTTCCGCCCCCTCACCGAGGAAATCATCGTCGTCACGGCCGCGGTGTTCGCGCTGCTCAGCATTGTCGTCCTGCTGCTTCGCGGGAAATCCGCGGAGGGTCACGCGGCGGCCGCGACAGCGCTCGCGGGCGTGTTCATGGGCTGGGCATCACTGCACCTGATGTACTCCACCCGCTACGCCTACCTTTTTTACGCCAAGCCGGCCGGCGGCATCGACTTCAACTCCGCACGCCCGCCCGCGTACGCCGACTTCCTCTACTTCAGCTACAACCTCGGCATGACCTACCAAGTCTCCGACACCAGCGTCTCAAGCGCACGCATCCGTACGGTGGTGCTCCGGCACTGCCTGCTGTCCTATGTCTTCAGCACCAGCTTCCTGGCCACCACGATCAACCTGGTGACCGGAATCGTCAGCAGCTGACCGCCTCGCTCTTGAATACTCCCGGCTGCGGGCTAGCCGGACGGTGACGGGGGAAGGTCGTTGAGGAAGTTCACGGACGGGACATGGAAAAGGGAGCCGGTGACTGCCGTCGAGAAGTCGAGGATCCGGTCGTGGATCCCGGGACGGTCGCCGAGGAACATGTTGCGCAGCATCCGTTCGGTGACCGCGGGCGTGCGCGCGTAGCCGATGAAATAGGTGCCGAACTCCCTTTTGCCGATCGTGCCGAACGGCATGTTCTCCCGCACGATCTTCTGCTCGTTGCCGTCCTTGTCCGTGATGACGTTGAGGGCGACATGAGAATCCGGGGGCTTGACGTCGTCGGGCATTTCGATGTTCGCCAGCTTGCTCCGGCCGATGGCGTTCTCCTGCTGCTGTGTGGTCAGCGCGTTCCAGGCCGCGAGATCGTGGAGGTACTTCTGGACGATCACGTAGCTACCGCCCTTGAAGGGCTCGTCCTCTGCGCCGACGAACACCGCGTCGACGGCCACCTGTTGTCCGGGGTTCTCGCTGCCATCGACGAAACCCAGCAGGTCGCGCTCGTCGAAGTACTTGAAGCCATGCACTTCGTCGACCATGGTGACCGCTCCGGCAAGCCGCTCGGCGATCACCCGGGCCAGTTCGAAGCAGAGGTCCATCTCGTGGGCGCGCAGATGGAAGAGGACATCCCCTGGCGTCGACGGAGCCCTGTGGCCGGCGCCTTCCAACGGCACGAAGGGATGCAGGTCACGAGGGCGCGGACCGGCGAACAGCCGGTCCCAGGCGTGGGAGCCGACGCCGACGACGCAGCTGAGCTCGGCGTAAGGGGCCCGGTAGCCCACCGATCGCAGCAGACCCGCCACGTCTTCGAGCAGGTCACGGACGGTGGCCTCGCCGCCGGGGTCGATCGTGCCCACGAGGAAGACGGCGGTCCTGGCCGGCGGGGCGATCACGCACTGCGACTCGATCACGAAGCCTGCCTCCTGCCTGTCGCGACGGCGACGTACGCCTGCCGGTCTGTCGCCGAGCGCCTCGCTCGCACCCGGGGTGGTCCCGTCACTTCCAGTGTGCGACGAAACTCCCTCGACGGCTTCCTCGCCGTTCCCTACGACATCCCGCGCGGCTGCGCGGCCGGCTACATGCCGGAGATGAACGTCCTGTGCGCGATTGGCGACTACAGCGTCCAGAGCGACCAGGCGCTCATGAAGCACGTCAAGGTGACCATCACCTGCGCCGCCTGAGCAGGGCGGGGCGCGCCGGCTCCGGGACGGAGCCGACGTGCCGAGGCGGCCGCCCCCACTGGACAGCGGAGACGGCCGCCTCGTCGCTCTTCGGCGACGGCAACGGCGACGGCGACAGCGACAGCGGCGACGACGGGTCGGATCGCCGGCGGTCGCGTTACGCTCCGGCCACCGAAGCCAGGTACGCCTCCGTCTTCTCGGGCTCGAAGAAGAAGTTCTCGAAGTCGGCCGGGTCGTTGAAGCCGTTGGCGAACCGGTCCGCCACCGAGGGGAGCTGCCCCGCGGCCCCGATCAGGTTGAGAACGTGCTCCGGCGGAGCGCCGAGCATCGCGTTGGTCCACTTGGTGACGTGCTGCGCCGTCTCCCAGTACCGGTCGAACGTGGCCTGCATCCACTCCTCGTCGAAGGGCTTGTCGCCCTGTTCGAGGATGGCGGCGAGGTAGGCGGCCGCGCACTTGGCGGCCGAGTTGGAGCCCTGCCCGGTGATCGGGTCGTTCGCCACGACCACGTCGGCGACGCCGAGGACCAGGCCGCCGCCGGGGAGACGGCCGATCGGGTTGCGGACGGTGGGGGCGTACCGCCCCGACAAGGTGCCCTGCGCGTCGGTCAGTTCGACCTTCGTGGCCCGCGCGTACTCCCACGGCGTGAACCGCTCCATGAGTTCCAGGGTCAGGGAGAGGTGTTCGTCCGGGTCCTTGACGCCGTTGAAGACGTCGAGCGGGCCGCCGGGTATGCCCTCCCAGAACAGGATGTCCGCGCGGCCCGAGGTGGTCAGGGTCGGCATGATGAACAGCTCGCCGACACCCGGTACCAGGTTGCAGCGGACCGCGTCGTACTCCGGGTGCTCGGGGCGGGGACCGAGGCCGTGCACATACGCGACCGCGAGGGCGCGCTGCGGCTCGCTGTACGGGGAGCGGGAGGCGTCGCGGCCGAACATGGAGACCAGCTCGCCCTTGCCCGCCGACACCAGTACCAGGTCGTACGTACGGGAGAAGTAGTCGAGGTCGGAGACCGCGGCGCCGTGGATGACCAGTTGGCCGCCGCGCTGCGCGAACGTCTCCATCCAGCCGGCCATCTTCACCCGCTGGTCGACCGACTGCGCGTACCCCCCGAGCTTGCCCACCCAGTCGATCGCGCGCTGCGAGGGGCCCGGGTCGAAGGAGCCGGGGGCGGCGACCGAGACGCCGAGTCCTTCGATCTTCGGGGCCTGGGACTCCCAGAAGTTCAGCTGGAGATCGCGCTCGTGCTGGAGGGCCGTGTCGAACATGCACTGCGTCGACATGACACGGCCGGTACGGATCTCGTCCGCCGTCCGGTTCGACATCAGGGTGACCTCGTACCCGTGCGACTGGAGTCCGAGGGCGAGCTGGAGTCCGGACTGGCCGGCTCCCACGACGAGTATCTTCCGCATGCGCGTCCTAACTCTGCGTACGTCTTATTCGGGGCTCACGTCGAGCGCGTGCCCCACCAGCGCGAGCAGGGTCTCGACAACCGAGATCCGGCGCCTGGCGTCCATGATCATGACAGGTATGTGCGTGGGCACCGTGAGGGCCTCGCGCACGTCCTCGGGCTCGAACCGCTCGCTGCCGTCGAAGTGGTTGACGGCGACGACGTACGGCAGTCCGCAGCTCTCGAAGTAGTCGAGGGCCGGGAAGCAGTCCGACAGACGGCGGGTGTCGGCGAGGACCACCGCGCCGATCGCGCCGCGCACCAGGTCGTCCCACATGAACCAGAACCGCTGCTGCCCCGGCGTACCGAAGAGGTAGAGCACCAGGTCGTCGTCGAGCGTGATGCGGCCGAAGTCCATGGCCACGGTGGTGGTCAGCTTCTCCGGCGTGCCCGTGAGGTCGTCGGTGTCCTCGCTGGCCTGCGTCATCAGCGCCTCCGTCTGGAGGGGCGTGATCTCCGAGACCGCGGTGACCAGCGTGGTCTTGCCCACGCCGAAGCCGCCGGCCACCACGATCTTCGTCGCGATCGGGGCCCGGGTGCGGTCCGTCTGCCAGGCCTGGAGGTTTTCGTCCGCGTCCGGCGCGGCGATGACGTCAGAGACGACGGAGTCCACTCAGCACCCTTTCCAGCAGAGCGCGGTCCGGCTGTCCCGGGCCGTGACCTGTTCCGTACACACGGATCTTCCCCTGGTCCGCCAGGTCGCTCAGGAGGACGCGGACCACGCCGAGCGGCATCCTGAGCAGGGCGGCGACCTCGGCCACCGTACGCATCCGGCGGCAGAGTTCGACGATGGCCCGCATCTCGGGCATGACCCGGTTGGAGAGCGACCCGTTGGTCAGCTCCCTGCGCTCCTCGGGGGCTTCGAGCGCCGCCACGAACGTCTCGACGAGCAGTACGTGCCCGAAGCGGGTGCGGCCGCCGGTGAGCGAGTAGGGGCGTACGCGGGCGGGCTTGCGGTCGCCGCCGCGGACGGGAAGCCTGACCGGCACACTCGACGTGCCAGACGTGTTCGGCGTGCTCATCGGGCGCTCCCCGTGGACTCGGACTCAAGCGATTTTCGTAGCTCGCTACGGAGTTCGGGGGTCAGCACATGTCCGGCGCGGCCGACGAAGAGCGCCATGTGGTACGCCACCACGCTCATGTCGCAGTCCGGGGAGCCGTGCACGCCGAGCAGTGAGCCGTCGCTGATCGACATGACGAAGAGACTGCCCTCGTCCATCGCGACCATCGTCTGCTTGACGTTGCCGCCGTCCATCAGCTTGGCGGCGCCGATGGTGAGGCTGCCGATGCCGGAGACGATGGTGGCGAGGTCGGCCGCCGACCCCTTGGGGCCGGTGGGGTGCTCCTCCCGGGCCGTCCGTGCCTCCGCGTTCCGGCCGGGGTCGGAGGAGAGCAGCAGCAGGCCGTCGGAGGAGACGACCGCGACCGACAGGAGGCCCGGCACCTCCTCGACGAGATTCGTCAGCAGCCAGTGCAGGTTACGGGCTTCACTGCTCAGGCCGAAGGTACTGGGCGCGGTCAACTGCTTGCCTCCTCGACTGTGCCCCCCGATGCTTCTACGTCCTGTGCGTTGCCCGTGTGCGCGGTGGTCGGGTGCGCGGTGGGCGTCTGTGGCGCGTCCAGCTCGGCCGTCTGTTCGGCGATCTCCGCCTCCACGTCGCGGCGGCCCTCCTTCGCGCCCCGGTGGAATCCGCCGAGCCTGCGGCGCAGGGCGTCGGCGTCCACACCGCCCGTGCGCTGTTTCGGAGCCGGCGCGGGCGCGGATATCCTCGGCGTCCGCTTGGGCAGGCCCTTGTCGGTGAGCCGGGGGCGCTCGTCCGGGACGCGTTCGTGGCTGTCGGGGCCGATGGCGTACGGGTCGGTGCTGGCCTGAGCGGGAAGGACCACTTCCGGAGCGGGCTCGGGAACAGTCCCCGGGGCAGGCTCGGGAACGGCCTCCGAGGCACGCTCGGGAAGGACCGCGTCCGAAGCAGGCTCGGGAACGGTCTCTTCCTGAGTGGGTTCGGGAACCGTCTCGTCCGAGGGGGCCGGTTCGGCCGCGAGGTCCGGGAGCAGGAGCTCCATGGTGGTCTCGGGGGCCGACTCGGGGCCGGGCTTCAGCTCGGGCCCGGGCGTGAGCTCGGACCCGGACGCGAACTCGGACCGGGGCGTGAGCTCCGGCTCTCGCGTGGACTCGGCCTCGGGCGTCAGCTCGCGCTCCAGCTCGGGCGTCGACTCGGCCTCGGGCTTCAGCTCGGGCCCAGGCTTCAGCTCGGCCTCGGGCGTGGACGCGGCCTCGGGCTCGGCCTCGGGCGTCAGCTCGGGCTCGGCCTCGGGCGCCGGAGCTGCCGCCTCCGGTTCCGTCGGAGGCCCGGAAGCCTCCCGTACCGCCTCCTCAGCCGCCGCGATCAGCGGATCCGCGTCCGCCGCGGGCTCCGCCGCCCTGAGGGCCGAACGGCCACGCAGAACATTGGAGTTGGCCTCGGCGTCCGCGCCGGCCAGCGTCACCGAGGACGCGCCGCCGACATGCCGGGTGGCCGTCGGGACCGTGGCCGCGGGCGCGGCGGCGAGCAGCGTCTTCGGGAGGACGACCACGGCGGCGACACCGCCCTGCTTCTGCTCGCGCAGCTGCACCCGTACTCCGTGCCGGTGTGCGAGCCGGGCCACCACGTAGAGGCCGAGCCCGAGACCCTCGCCGCTCTCCAGGTCCGCGTGATCCTCGGGGTCGAAGCCCGAGAGGCGGGAGTTGAGCTGCTTCATCCGCTCGTCGGTCATGCCGATGCCCTCGTCCTGCACGGAGAGCATCACCTCGCCGTTCTCCAGGAGCCAGCCGGAGACCTCGATGGGGAGATCGGGCGGCGAGAACGAGGAAGCGTTCTCCAGGAGTTCGGCGACCAGGTGCGAGATGTCGTCGGCGGCGAACCCGGCGAGGTGCGCGTGCGGCGGCAGCGCGGCGATGCGGACCCGCTCGTACCGCTCGATCTCGCTGACCGCGGCCCGTACGACGTCGACGAGCGGGACGGGACCGGCGTGGTGCTGGACGTGTTCGGCGCCCGCGAGGACCAGCAGGTTCTCGCTGTGACGCCGCATGACGGTCGCGAAGTGGTCGAGCTTGAAGAGCGTGGCGAGCCGGTCGGGGTCCTGCTCGCGCTCCTCCAGGCCCTCGATGACGCCGAGTTGGCGCTCGACGAGGCCGAGCGTGCGCAGCGCCAGGTTCACGAAGGTGCTGTGGATACTGCCGCGCACCTGCTCCAAATGGGCGCTGGCGTCGGCGAGTTCGGTGCGCAGCCGGTCGCGCTCGTCGGCCATCAGCCGGCGCTGCCCGATGAGGTGCTTGCGGTCGCCTTCGAGGGTGGCGAGCCGCTCGTGGAGCGCGGCGGCGTGCGCGTGCAGTGCGTTGACGGAGCGGACGACCTGGGCGAACTCGTCGTTACGGCCGGTGAACCTGACCGGTTCCTCGGCGCCCGGGTCGGCGGCGAGCCGGGCCGATCCGATCCGCAGCACAGCCAGCGGGCGGGTGAGGCCCCGGGCCATGCCCATGGAGACGCCGACCGCGACGAGGAGCAGCGCGCCGATGAGGGCGATCCGGATCTCCAGCGCGGTGACGTCGTCGTCCCGCAGCTGTTCGAGATCCTTGGTGCGGTGGTCGTTGAGGGAGGCCTCGGCGCCGCGCATCAGCTCGACCCGGGCCGACAGGGCGGCGTCGAGCTTCTTGGTGCTGGTGCCGAGTTCACTGTCGGAGAGCGTCGGCTGGTCGGTGAGGCTCGCGAGGTACTTGTCGGCGCTGCCGGCCTCGGGTCCGGTGACCGTGGAGTCGTACGAGTCCACGGCGGCCTTGGGCGCGCTCTCGCGGAAGTCGGCGAGCGCCGCGTCCGAGCGGAGCCGGGCCTGCTGGGCGGCGGCGGTGAGCGCGTCCCGCTGCTTGGTGTCGGCGTTCGACGAGGTGCTGCTGGTCGTCGGCAGACCGGTGACCGGGTTGATGGTGGTCTGGGTGGTGCGCGGGATGGCGAGGGCGGCGAGCAGCAGGCCGCGGGCGGCGGCGGACTGCTGGACCGCGGAGTCCAGCTCGGCGAGGGCGTGTGCGCCGGAGCCCGCGCGGGGCGGCAGCCGGTCGGCCAGGTCCTCGGCGAGGGCGTGGAGTTCGGTGATGGCGGCGGAGTACGCCTGGTGCGTTTCGAGAGCGGTGCTCTTTCCGGTGAGCGCGGCTCTGCGCAGGGAGGCGATGGAGTCGAGATCCTTCAGCAGCGAGGCGGGGGCGTCCTCGTCCGCCCGCAGCTCCTCGGCCTCCCGGTCGACGCGGGCGCTGCGCTGCTCGGCGGGCGCCTTGGCCTTGGGACGTCCCGCGGCGATGTACGCGGTGACCTCGTCCCGCTCGTCGGCCAGTGAGTGCGCGAGGGTCAGCGCCTGCTGGGTCCGCTCCGCGAGCGTCACCAGGTTCTGGGAGTCGTTCAGCTGTTCCGAGGCGGCCAGCACCGTCGGGGTGCCGGCGCCGGCGATGGCGGCCGCGACGACCGCGACGGCGACGATCAGCCGGTTGCGTACGTGGGTGGGGCGGCCCCTGCCCGCGGAACCGGTGGCGTCGCCGATGGGACCTCCCGTGGTGGAGGCCGTCTGCTTGCCTGTGCGCCTCGGCCTCGTCTTCTGCACCGGTGCTCGCATTCTGACTCGTGTACCCATGGGCCCGGGTGACGTCCCGTCAACGGGGCGTCGACCGTCCCTCAAGCTTTCGACTTCGCTCCACCAGGGGGACCCCCCTATCGGCTCCCGACCCTCCCAGTGCCGGTGGGCAGTGGTCCCGCATCGTCTGGCCCGCCACCCGAAGGAGTGAACCCCGGACGGGAGTTGGCGGGCAAGTTCCGCCGGCTCGTGCGACGGCCCTGTGCGGTGGGCCGGTTGGACGTCGGCGACGCGCTTTGGCAGTATTCGCCGCCACGCTTCACCGGAGCCGATCATTCCATGCCAAACCCGGCGCCTGAGCTGCTGGTCCGCACTACTTCGGCGACCGATGCCAGCCTTTCGTGGACCTTGTGAAGGGCTCGTGCAGACTGGCGGGATGCGCACTGAACTCGTCTCGGAGCCCGGCGACCCGGACCGCCCCAATGAGGACTTCGCATCGGTCGGCCTTCCCGCCTCAGGACAAGGGGGTTCACTCGTCGTCCTGGACGGCGTGACACCCCCTCGGGGCGACTACGGCTGCCTGCACTCCGTCGCCTGGTTCTCCGCACACCTCGGCGGAGCCCTGACCGAACTGTCCCTTTCCCGCCGGGATCTGACGCTGACGGAGATCCTTTCCCACGCGATCGCGCGCACCGCGGACACCCACGCCGACACCTGTGACCTTTCTCACCCGCGCACACCCCAGGCAACCGTGGTCCTCGCGAGGTGGTCCGCGGCCGAGGTCGAGTACCTGGTCCTCTCGGACTCGGTCCTGCTGGTGGAGTACCCCACGGGCGAGGTGACGGCCCTCCTGGACGACCGCCTCTCCCGCCTCCCCCGCTCCGCCCTCGCCACGGACGCCGTCGTCGACGCGACCGTCCGCAACAAGGAGGGCGGCTTCTTCACGGCGGCCGCGGATCCCTCGGTGGCCTCCCGGGCGGTGACGGGCATACTGCCGCGCGTCGAGGTCCGCGCCCTCGCCGCCCTCACGGACGGCGCCACCCGCTGGGTGGAGAAGTTCCAGGAGGGCGACTGGAGCGGCCTGTTCACCCTCGTACGGAAGGAGGGCCCCCAGGCCCTCGTCGCCCGCGTACGGGCCCTGGAGCGCGCGGACGCAAAGGAGCGGCTGCATCTGCGGCGCAGCAAGACGCACGACGACGCGACGGTCGTGTACGTGGAGGTGTGAGGGCTCCGGCCGGGGCCGCCGAACCGGGTGTACCGGGACCGGGGACTTGGTGCGCGGGATGTGCGACCCACGCGGCCGATGGGCGTGCGGCCACACACGCGGCGTGCGCGGCCACGCATGCGGCGGGCGCGGCTACACATGCGGCAATGCGGCGGGCGCGGCCACACCCGGCCGGCGGGTGCGGCCGATGCGGCGTGCGCAGCTACGCATGGGCGGCGTACGGGGCTGCACCCGCGGCGTGTGCGGCTACTTCTCCATGCCGCGGTTCAGCTCGTGCAGCAGCCGGGCCAGTTCCGCGACCTCGTCCGGGTCCCAGTGGGCGAGTTGCCGCACATAGCGGGCACGACGTGCCTCGCGCACCCGGGTGACACGGCTGCGGCCCTCGTCGGTGAGGTGGACGAGCCAGGCGCGCCCGTCGGCCGGGTCGGGTTCGCGGGCCACCAGGCCCAACTCCTCCAGGGCGCGCAGCTGGCGGGACATCGTGGCCTTCCCGACGCCGATGTAGGCGGCGAGCTCCGTGGCACGCTGACGGCCGTACTCCTCCAGGCGTACGAGGAGGCCGTACGCGGCGGACTCCAGGTCCGGATGGACCTCGCGGGCCATCTCGCCCTGGTTGGCGCGGGCGCGACGCAGGAACACGGTCAACTCGCGTTCCAGGGAAAGGAACTCCCGGTCCCCCGGGCCGTGCGCGGCGGGCCGGTCCACACCACGTCCCGACGCGTCGGATCCGACCGGACGCCCCCCGCCGTTTCCGTCCTCGTGCACGTCAGCACCCCTGACTCGGTTTCCCGATCCTGAAAGTTTCCGCCAAAAATCGCCATTACCGCAGCTCCGCCAGTATTTCGCAGGCGTAGACCAACGGCAGCCTCCGACCCCTCTTCCCACGCCGTCGTCTACGTGCGTAGCTTCTTTACCAGGCAATTACTGGCATGCGCACGCCGACGAAGGTCGACGAGGACCTGACCACCCCCCACCACGGCGCGCATGCCCGCGTATTCCCCCCACCGAGCCCCATCGAGCCCGCCGGAGCCCCACCGAGCCCCACAGCGCTCCGCCGAGCCCGCCGACCCCGTCGGAGGCACGCAATGCCCGTGCACAGATCCGGAACGGCCCACCGCCTGCGCCCGCTAGCGGTAGGAATCCTGCTCGCCGCCTTCTCGCTCCTGTCCACCCTCCCCTCCTCGGCTGCCGACACCCCCGCTCGCGGCTCCGCCCGCATGGGCATGGGTGTCATCGCCCACGACGGCCAGGACGGCACCCCCTCCAGCGGTGACGCCACGCAGACCGAAGGCGTGGACGTCTCCGGCTATCAGGGCAATGTCGCCTGGTCGACGCTGTGGAGCAGCGGAGTCAGGTGGGCCTACACCAAGGCGACCGAGGGGACGTACTACATGAATCCCTACTTCGCCCAGCAGTACAACGGCTCATACAACGTCGGCATGATCCGCGGCGCGTACCACTTCGCGACGCCCGACACGACGACCGGCGCCACCCAGGCGAACTACTTCGTGGACCACGGCGGCGGCTGGTCGAAGGACGGCAAGACGCTGCCGGGCGCGCTCGACATCGAGTGGAACCCGTACGGCGCGGCCTGTTACGGCAAGACGCAGAGCGCGATGGTCAGCTGGATCAGCAGCTTCCTCAACCAGTACAAGGCGCGCACCGGCCGCGATGCCGTGATCTACACGGCGACCAGCTGGTGGAGCGACTGCACCGGTAACTACGGCGGCTTCGCGGCCGCCAACCCGCTGTGGATCGCGCGGTACGCCTCCGACCCAGGCACCCTGCCGGCCGGCTGGGGCTACTACACCATGTGGCAGTACACGTCGTCCGGACCGACGGTCGGCGACCACGACAAGTTCAACGGCGCCCTGGACCGGGTGCAGGCACTCGCCAACGGCTGACAGGCCCGTTCCCTACGGCCGACGACTGACCGGGTACGAAACGGACACCCGGACACCCGGACACACGGATACGGCGAAGGCCCGGGCCTCCCTCACGGGACCCAGGCCTTCGCTTCTTCCGGTAGGCGTCCGTCACGCCGCCACCGGAACCTCCGGCGTCGCGCCGTTCGTCGCCGGCGACAGCGCCAGCTCCAGGACCTGGCGGACGTCCGTGACGGCGTGGACGTCGAGCTTCTCCAGGACCTCGGCCGGGACGTCGTCCAGGTCGGCCTCGTTCCGCTTCGGGATGATGACCGTCGCGACACCCGCCCGGTGCGCGGCGAGCAGCTTCTGCTTCACCCCGCCGATGGGCAGGACACGACCGGTCAGCGAGACCTCACCGGTCATCGCCACGTCCGTGCGGACCAGCCGGCCGGACAGCAGCGAGGCCAGCGCCGTCGTCATCGTGACGCCCGCGCTCGGGCCGTCCTTGGGGACCGCGCCCGCCGGGAAGTGGATGTGCACACCCCGGTCCTTCAGGTCGCCGACCGGCAGTTCGAGCTCCGCGCCGTGCGACCGCAGGAAGCTCAGCGCGATCTGCGCCGACTCCTTCATGACGTCGCCCAGCTGACCCGTCAGGGTCAGGCCCGCCGCGCCCGTCTCCGGGTCGGCCAGCGACGCCTCCACGTAGAGGACGTCGCCGCCCGCGCCGGTGACCGCGAGGCCGGTGGCGACACCGGGCACCGCCGTACGGCGCTCGGCCGGGTCCTGGGCGGACTCGGGCACATGGTGCGGCCGGCCGATGAGCCCGCGCAGGTCAGCCTCGCCCACCGTGAACGGCAGCTCCTGCCGGCCCAGTTCGTGCTGGGCCGCGACCTTGCGGAGCAGCCGCGCGACGGCCCGCTCCAGGTTGCGGACGCCGGCTTCCCGGGTGTACTCGCCGGCGAGCTTGCGCAGCGCGCTCTCGTCCAGCGTGACCTCGTCGGGCTGCAGACCGGCCCGCTCCAGCTGGCGCGGGAGCAGGTGGTCACGCGCGATGACGACCTTCTCGTCCTCGGTGTAGCCGTCGAGGCGGACCAGCTCCATACGGTCGAGCAGGGCCTCCGGGATGGCTTCCAGGACGTTCGCCGTCGCGAGGAACACGACGTCGCTGAGGTCGAGTTCGACCTCCAGGTAGTGGTCGCGGAAGGTGTGGTTCTGCGCCGGGTCGAGGACTTCGAGCAGGGCCGCGGCCGGGTCGCCCCGGAAGTCGGAGCCCACCTTGTCGATCTCGTCGAGCAGGACCACCGGGTTCATGGACCCGGCCTCCTTGATGGCGCGGACGATCCGGCCGGGCAGCGCGCCGACGTACGTACGCCGGTGGCCCCGGATCTCGGCCTCGTCCCGCACGCCGCCGAGGGCGACGCGGACGAACTTGCGGCCCATGGCGTGCGCGACGGACTCACCGAGCGAGGTCTTGCCGACACCGGGCGGACCGACCAGCGCGAGCACGGCACCGCCGCGCCGCCCGCCGACCACACCGAGCCCGCGCTCGGAGCGCCGCTTGCGCACCGCGAGGTACTCGGTGATCCGCTCCTTCACGTCTTCAAGACCGGCGTGCTCGGCGTCGAGGATCGCCTGGGCGCCGCGGATGTCGTACTCGTCCTCGGTCCGCTCGTTCCACGGCAGCTCCAGGACGGTGTCGAGCCAGGTCCGGATCCAGCTGCCCTCGGGCGACTGGTCACTGGACCGCTCCAGCTTCTCGACCTCCTTGAGCGCGGCCTCGCGGACCTTCTCGGGGAGGTCCGCGGCCTCGACACGGGCCCGGTAGTCGTCGGACTCCTCCGCGTCCGAGGACTCGCCGTTCAGCTCGCGCAGTTCCTTGCGCACGGCCTCCAGCTGGCGCCGCAGCAGGAACTCGCGCTGCTGCTTGTCGACGCCTTCCTGGACGTCCTTGGCGATGGACTCGGCGACATCCTGCTCGGCGAGGTGCTCGCGGAGCAGCTCGGTGGCGAGCTTCAGCCGGGCGACCGGGTCTGCGGTCTCCAGCAGCTCCACCTTCTGTTCGATGGAAAGGAACGGTGAGTAACCGGAATTGTCGGCAAGGGCGGAAACGTCATCAATCTGCTGTACGCGGTCCACGACCTGCCAGGCGCCGCGCTTGCGCAGCCAGCTGGTGGCCAGGGCCTTGTATTCCTTCATAAGGTCGGCGACTCGACCGGGCAGCGGGTCGGGCAGGGTCTCGTCGACCCGGGTGCCCTCGACCCACAGTGCGGCACCGGGACCGGTGGTCCCCGCGCCGACCTTCACGCGCCCACGCCCGCGGATCAGCGCGCCCGGGTCGCCGTCGGCCAGCCGGCCGACCTGCTCGACGGTGCCGAGCACACCGGTGCCCGCGTACGTCCCGTCGATGCGTGGCACCAGCAAGACCTGCGGCTTGCCCGGCGTCGAACGGGCGGCGGCCTGGGCGGCCTCCACCGCGGCGCGTACATCGGTGTCGTTCAGGTCCAGCGGAACCACCATCCCGGGCAGCACGACCTCGTCGTCGAGTGGCAGCACGGGCAGGGTGAGCGGTGTGGACGTCGAAGCCATGATCTCCCCTTCGGCAGTCAAGTTGAGCTATGCCGACTCAATGCTTGCGGGGCTCGGATTGTTCCCAGGGATCCGTTCGCTCTCAGCGATCACCTCCGCGAGTGCCGCACCCGCGAGCGCGGGCCGCGGCCCTCGGTCGGGAATGAACGCCGCGCAGGCCCCGGGCGTCCCAGGAGCGGCGTCGGATTCGACGCCACTTCACCGTCGGCCTCCGGGGGGCACACCATGCGACCCGCTCGATCCGTCAAACCCTTCGTCGTCAAACCCTTCGTCGTGCTCGGCCTGGTCGCCGTCGCGGCCACCGCATGCGGTGCCGGAACGACGCCGGGCGGCGGCAAGGTCCGTGACAGCGGCCGCGGCGCCGACCAGGGCCGCGCCCGTCAGGTCGCCGCCGCCTGGGAGGGATCCGAGGCGGCTCGGGTGTGGCGAGATGGCTACCACCCCCTCGGCGATCCCGTTCAGCTGCCCGAAGGGGCCTTCCACGACGACGCCGACAAGCGCGCGTACCTCACCCAGAACTTCGAACTGCGCGGGTCTCTTCCCGACGCGCCGCAGAAGAAGGCGAGGATCCGGTGGCCGGGCGGCGACTCGCTCACCTCCGCGCGAGCGGCGTACGAGCAGCTCGACCGCGGGAACGCCGGTCCCGCCCTCACCGTGACCGGTGCCCGGCTCGGCGACATGACCCTGCTGACCAGTCGGGGGCCGGCGAAGGTCCCGGCCTGGCACTTCACGGTCGAGGGCTACGACACCCCGCTCAAGCGCGTCGCGGTCGCCCCCTCGAAACTCCCCGCGCCCCCGGTCAAGGCCGTATCGCGGCAGACGGACGAGTTGGGGCCGCTCGCCGGGCCGGCCACGGTGGCGGACGACAACCGGACGGTCACCCTGCGCGCCGGGCACGGATCATGTGACGACGGGCCGGCCGTCGACGTGCTGGAGACCGGGGGCAGCGTGGTGTTCTCCGCCTCGATCCGCGGCGTGTCCGACGGCCCCTGTACGGCGGACCTGCGCATAGAGAAGGTGACGGTGAAACTCGACCGCCCGGTCGGCGACCGCATGCTCCTCGACGCGTTCACGGGCAGGCCCGTGCCCTACGAGCAGCCCGGCTCCGCCTCACCGTCCCGGAGCTGACCACGCCGTGCCGCAGACCGCCGCCACGCCTCGGCCAGGGCACGCGACCGGACTCAGGAGCAGCGACTCGGCATGCCGGAGCCGGCCGGGCGACTCGCGGCGGCCCGGCCCGGCCGGCCGCGGGATGCGCCGCGCGCCGCCTGCCGGCGTCGCACCAGCGGCCAGGTCGAGACCCCGAGCGCCAGGGACATCAGGTGCCCCCAGTCGGTCATCGGATCGGTGAAGGTGAGGAGGTCGCCGACGAGCATCGTGCCGAAGCCGACCAGCAGCGGCCAGCGCAGCCAGGGCGTCAGCAGTCCCGCGAGCGCGCCGACGCTGGCGGCGACGCCGAAGCTGATGCCGTAGTCGAGGCGGTGCAGGGAAGTGTCGGGCAGGTCCCCGGCCAGCACCGAGAGGCCGACGGGCACCTCGGTGGCCAGCGTGGCGACGACATGGCCGAGCAGGAAGACACCGGCCGCCCGCAGGCCGCCTATCCGCCGCTCCAGCGCGGTGAGGACGAGGAGGAACCCGACCGCGTACGGCGAGGTGATGCCGCCGGCGATCCACAGCGCGCTGGCGATCAGCACCAGCACCGGGTGCCGCACGAGGTGTGCGACATCCGTGCTGGAGCCCTGGTGCAGCGCGTGCACGACCGAGGGATCGGCATGCTCGGCGATGACCGACGTGACGGCCAGGACAGCCGCGTAACCGAAGGTGAAGGGGGTCCCGGCAGGACTGGGGAACAGCCGCCAGGGGCGCAGGACACGCAGGTGGCGGAGGGCGAGGGCAAGAACACCGGAGCCTGAGCCGCTCGCGGCACCCCGGCCGGCGACAGGCACGGTGCCCGGCTCGGGCATCGCGCCCGGTTCGGGGGCCCCGGCCGGAGCCAGTACCGCCCCGGCCGGAAGAGGCGCAGCCGCGGAGCCGCTCCGCTGTCTCGGCATCCCCTCCAACAAGGGCGCACCCGGCTGCGGGTCCGCGAGCGTGGCGTCAGCCCGCGCGGTGGTGCTCCGATCCACGGTGAGGCGCTCCTTCCGTCGCGCCCCACACTTCGTGCCCCACGCGCCGCTGTCTATGACCGACGCCACGCGAGAGCCGATTCACAGCAACTTCCAAGGTGTTTCACGCGTCCGGGGGAAGACCCCGCCCCTCGGCCGTGATCGAGCGCAGCAGCCGGTCGGCGTACGCCCGGAAGCGTCCAACCATGTCGAAGCCCTGCGGATCGAGCACCCACTGGACCTGGAGTCCGTCCATGACGGCGGCGGTCTCCTGCGCGACGGCCACGATGTCGGTGCCGGGCTTGAGCTCCCCGCCCTCGACGGCACGCCGCAGCGGTCCGGACATGTGCTCGACGAGGTCCGCGTACCGCCGGGTGAAGTACGCGTGCGCCGGGTGCCCATCGTCGCCCCCGCGTTCCTCGCTATCGGCGGCGGCGGCAACTACGGCGCGCTGTTCCTCTTCGGCGCGGTCGCCGCCGTACTGGGCGCGTTCGCCGTCCAGTTCATCCGCTCGGTCAGGTAGCCCCCGTACAAAGGAAGCAAGGAAGCCGGGATGACCACTCCCACGTACCGCGATCCGCACCGCCCCGTCGACGAGCGCGTCGAGGACCTGCTCGCCCGCATGACCCTGGAGGGGAAGGCGGGCCAGCTCTTCCACTCCATGCTCGGCATGAACGCCGACGGCACCTTCGCCACCGAGGGCCCGTTCGTGCACGCCGCCACCCCCGAGCTGATCGAGGGCAAGGGGCTGACCCACTTCAACACCATCGGGCAGTACGGGGTCCGGGAGATGGCCCAGTGGGTCAACCGGATCCAGGAGCTCGCGGCGGGCACCCGTCTGGGCATCCCCGTCACCCTCTCCACCGACCCGATCCACGCGTTCACCGACAACCCGGGCGCCTCCTTCGACTCCGGTGCCTTCTCGGCCTGGCCCGAACCGCTCGGCCTGGCCGCGATCGGCGACCCGGAGCTGGTGGAGCGGTTCGGCGACACGGTCCGCCGCGAGTATCTGGCGGTCGGCTTCCGGGTCGCCCTGCACCCGCAGATCGACCTCGCGACCGAGCCGCGCTGGTCCCGCCAGAGCGGCACGTTCGGCTCGTCAGCCGATGTCACGAGCGAGCTGGTGCGGGCGTACGTACGCGGTCTCCAGGGCGCGAAGCTCGGCCCCGACTCGGTCGCCGCCATGGTCAAGCACTTCCCCGGCGGCGGCCCGCAGAAGGACGGCGAGGACCCGCATTTCGCGCACGGCAAGGAACAGGTCTACCCGGGCGGGATGCGCGACTACCACCTCGCGCCGTTCAAGGCGGCCATCGAGGCCGGCTGCTCGCAGATGATGCCGTACTACGGACAGCCGGTCGGCACCGACTGGGAGGAGGTCGGCTCCGGCTTCAACCGCGACGTCCTCACCGGCCTCCTGCGCGGCCGGCTCGGCTTCGACGGCATCATCTGCACCGACGGGGGCCTGCTCAACGAGGCGCCCGTCCTCGGCGAGCTGTTCCCGGCCCGCGCCTGGGGCGCCGAGCACCTGTCCGTCGCCGAACGGGCGGCGAAGGCACTGGACGCGGGCAGCGACCAGTTCGGCGGCGAGCAGTGCCCCGAGGTGATCGTGGAACTGGTGCGCTCGGGCCGGATCACCGAGGCGCGGATCGACGCGTCGGTACGTCGGCTGCTGCGCGGGAAGTTCGTGCTCGGCCTCTTCGAGAACCCCTGCGTCGACCCCGGCCGGGCCGAAGAGATCGTCGGCGCGAGCGAGTTCACCGCGCTCGGCGAGGCCGCCCAGCGCCGCTCCCTCACCGTCTTGACCAACCAGGACCTGCTTCCGCTCCAGGGCCGCCCGAATCTGTACCTGCGGGGCGTCAGCGAGCGGGCGGCGCGGCGTACGGCAACGTGGTCGCCGACCCCGCCGACGCGGATCTGGCCGTGCTGCGGCTGCGGACCCCGTACGAGGAGCGGCCCGGGCTCTTCGAGTCCTTCTTCCACTCCGGTTCGCTCGCCTTCCCCGAGGACGAGTTGAAGGAGATCCTGCGGCTGCTCGACAGCACGCCCACGCTGGTGTGCGTCCATCTGGAGCGACCCGCCGTGCTCCCGAGATCGCCGCGAAGGCGGCCGCCCTGGTCGCCGACTACGGCGCCTCGGACGCCGCCCTGCTGGAGGTCGCCTTCGGCCGGGCGCGGGCCGAGGGACGCCTGCCCTTCGAACTGCCGCGCTCCATGACGGCGGTGGCGGCCTCCCGGCCGGACGTGCCCGACGACACGGAGGACCCGGTGTTCCCGTACGGGCACGGAGTGGCGCTCCAGGGCTGAACGGGACGGCATCCAGGGATCAATTCGGCCACCCGTCCTGGTGAAACTGCCAGGATGGGGGTCATGACTGCTTCGTACGACACCCCCGTGGTCATCGACCGCCGGGAAGGCCCGTACGGCGAGGTCGTGCTGCGGCGGCACGGCGCGCTGCTCCAGATCATCGCCAACGGGTGCTTCCTGATGGACACCTCCGACGGCCGCTCGGAGCGGCTGCTCGTCGACGCCGCCTACGACGCGCTGGACGGGCGCCCGGCACCGAGCGTGCTGATCGGCGGCCTCGGCGTCGGTTTCTCACTCGCGCACGCCGCCGCCGACCCGCGCTGGGGACGCATCACCGTCGTCGAGCGCGAGCCGGCCGTCGTCGGATGGCACCGCGACGGGCCCCTGGCCGAGCTCTCCGCTTCGGCCCTCGCGGACCCGCGGACCCACATCGTGGAAACCGACTTGCTCGCCCACGTCAATGAGACATCCGCCACGTACGACGCGCTGTGTCTCGACATCGACAACGGGCCCGGCTGGACCGTCACCGAGAGCAATGAAGGCCTCTACTCGATGGCCGGACTGACAAGCTGCGCAAGGGCGTTGAGGCCCGGCGGGGTGCTCGCGGTGTGGTCCGCGCAGCCCTCTCCGGAATTTGAAGGAACCTTGTGGAATGCCGGGTTCCAGCGGGTGCGTACCGAAGAGATCCCGGTTGCCCGGGGCGTTCCGGACGTCGTACACCTCGCGGTGAGGCCTGGATAGCCGCGGCACGGTGCCTGCCCGTACCCTGCTTCCCTGACGCAGATCATTCAAGCGTCAAGGGCAGTCATGGGATCACCCCACGGATTCCGGAAAGCACACCTCAGGGGCGGGCGATGGAGCAGACACACACCTCCCAGAACGGCACGGCCGCGACGCCGGGCGCTCAGCGCCGGGTCTTGGTGGTCGAGGACGACCCGACGATCGTCGACGCCATCGCGGCCCGCCTGCGCGCGGAGGGATTCCTGGTGCAAACCGCGGGCGACGGTCCGGCCGCCGTCGACACCGCCGAGGCCTGGCAGCCCGACCTGCTGATCCTCGACATCATGCTGCCCGGTTTCGACGGCCTGGAGGTCTGCCGCCGCGTGCAGGCCCAGCGCCCGGTGCCGGTGCTGATGCTCACCGCCCGCGACGACGAGACGGACATGCTGGTCGGGCTCGGCGTCGGCGCCGACGACTACATGACGAAGCCGTTCTCCATGCGCGAGCTGGCCGCCCGCGTGCACGTCCTGCTGCGCCGGGTCGAGCGCGCCGTCGTGGCCGCTTCGACGCCGCGCAGCGGCATCCTGCGCCTCGGCGAGCTGGAGATCGACCACGCGCAGCGCCGGGTGAGGGTGCGCTCGGAGGACGTGCATCTGACGCCCACCGAATTCGACCTGCTGGTCTGCCTCGCGAACACCCCGCGTGCCGTACTCTCGCGCGAGCAGCTGCTCGCCGAGGTGTGGGACTGGGCGGACGCGTCCGGGACCCGGACCGTGGACAGCCATATCAAGGCGCTGCGCCGGAAGATCGGCGCGGAGCGGATCCGTACGGTCCACGGTGTGGGCTACGCGCTGGAGACCCCGACTCCCTGAGCCGGGCCTGCCGGTGCCGGGCCTTCGCCGGGAGCTTCGTGAGCTGCGCCTTGGAAGCTTTCGTGGACGGCACCTTCGTGAGGGGGCTGATGTGATGAGCGGGCTCGGGGAGCGCGGCGTCGGCGGGCGTGGATTCGCGGAGCGCGGCGTCGGCTCGCGGGGCTCCGCAGAGCGCGGCACCGGCTCACGGGGTTCCGGGGAGGAGCGTCGCGGCGCGAGCCCCTGGGGTGGCGTCCGGCCCTTCTCGATCAAGACGAAGCTCGGCTTCCTGGTCGTCGTCTCGGTCCTCATCACCACCGGTCTGCTGATGATCGCGGTGCGCACCGAGACCGAGCTGCGCTTCATCACGGTCTTCTCGATGATCGCGACACTCCTGATAACGCAGTTCGTGGCGCATTCGCTCACCGCCCCGCTGGGCGAGATGAACGCGGTGGCCCGCTCCATCTCGCACGGCGACTACACACGCCGGGTGAGCGACAGCCGGCGCGACGAACTGGGCGACCTGGCCGGGACGATCAACCTCATGGCCGACGAGCTGGAGGCCCAGGACCGCCAGCGCAAGGAACTCGTGGCGAATGTGTCGCACGAGCTGCGCACCCCCATCGCCGGCCTGCGCGCCGTCCTGGAGAACGTCGTGGACGGCGTCTCCGCCGCCGACCCCGAGACGATGCGTACGGCCCTGAAGCAGACGGAGCGGCTCGGCCGGCTGGTGGAGACGCTCCTGGACCTGTCCAGGCTGGACAACGGCGTCGTACCGCTGCGCAAGCGTCGTTTCGAGGTCTGGCCGTACCTGTCGGGGGTGCTCAAGGAGGCCAACATGGTCGCCTCCGCGCGCGCGGGCATCGCCTCGGGCTCCGGCAGCCACACCCGCACCGACGTCCATCTGCACCTCGACGTGTCCCCGCCGGAGCTGACCGCGCACGCGGACCCGGAGCGGATCCACCAGGTCGTCGCCAATCTCATCGACAACGCGGTCAAGCACAGCCCGCCGCACGGCCGGGTCACGGTGAAGGCGCGACGGGGCGACTACCCGGAGTCGCTGGCCCTGGAGGTCCTGGACGAGGGGCCCGGCATTCCGAAGTCGGAGTGGCACCGGGTCTTCGAGCGGTTCAACCGGGGCGGGGTGCCCTCGCCGCACGGTCCGGGCAGCGACGGCGGTACGGGTCTGGGCCTGGCCATCGCGCGCTGGGCGGTCGATCTGCACGGCGGCCGGATCGCGGTGGCCGAATCCCAGCGGGGTTGCCGGATCCAGGTCACCCTTCCGGGGCTTCCCTCTCTGCCAAGTTGACGTAAAGTTCGAACCGGAGCCACAAGATCCACGCGTGTCGCCACTGACGGACACGTGTGATCAGGCAGAGGGCCGCGTGCGTCGTGCCGCGACCCCGCCCGCGCATACCCGTTCCGGCCGCTCCCGATGCAAAACCACGCTTGTTTCCCGCCATTTCCACAGCCGAAACACGGTTTCCGATGTGATGTGCGCGACGTTGGACAGGCCCGACCTGACCTTCCCGGCGCGGGAGGCGTAGCCTTTATTCCCGCTGTCCATCACCTTGTGAAGCGGAAGAGGGCGGTTGCCGCCGTGTCGCCACAGTCCCCCAGTAACTCGAGCATCTCGACCGAGGACCAAGCCGGGAAGAACCCCGCCGCCGCCTTCGGTCCCAATGAGTGGCTCGTCGACGAGATCTATCAGCAGTACCTCCAGGACCCGAATTCGGTAGACCGAGCCTGGTGGGACTTCTTCGCCGATTACAAGCCGGGGGCGGCTGCCGCCTCGGCTCCGGCGGGTACTGCGGCCGCGGGGGCCGCAGAGACCACCACGGCGGCCCAGGCCGCTCCAGCAGCCCCTGCCGCGCCCGCGGCGCCCGCAGCCCCGGCTCAGGCCGCTCCCGCGGCTCCTGCGGCTCCTGCCGCCGCGGCGCCCGCTCCGGCCGCCGCGCCCGCGGCGAAGCCCGCTGCCGCCCCGGCTCCCGCGAAGGCCGCTCCGGCCGCCGCCAAGCCGAAGGCCGCGTCGGCCACCGAGTCCCCGGAGAGCCCCGAGTTCTTCCCGCTGCGCGGCCCCGCCGCCGCGGTCGCGAAGAACATGAACGCCTCCCTGGAGCTGCCCACGGCCACGTCCGTGCGCGCGGTCCCGGTGAAGCTGCTCTTCGACAACCGCATCGTCATCAACAACCACCTGAAGCGCGCCCGGGGCGGGAAGATCTCCTTCACCCACCTCATCGGCTACGCGATGGTGCAGGCCATCAAGGCCATGCCCTCGATGAACTGGCACTACGCGGAGAAGGACGGGAAGCCCACCCTCGTCAAGCCGCCGCACATCAACTTCGGCCTCGCCATCGACCTGGTGAAGCCCAACGGCGACCGCCAGCTGGTCGTCGCGGGCATCAAGAAGGCCGAGACGCTGAACTTCTTCGAGTTCTGGCAGGCCTACGAGGACATCGTCCGCCGCGCCCGTGACGGCAAGCTGACGATGGACGACTTCTCCGGTGTCACGGTCTCGCTGACCAACCCCGGCGGCCTCGGCACCGTCCACTCGGTTCCCCGCCTGATGCCCGGCCAGTCGGTCATCATGGGCGTCGGCTCCATGGACTACCCGGCGGAGTTCCAGGGCACCTCCCAGGACACCCTGAACAAGCTCGGCATCTCGAAGGTCATGACGCTCACGTCGACCTACGACCACCGGGTGATCCAGGGCGCCGCCTCCGGCGAGTTCCTGCGGATCGTGGCGAACCTCCTCCTCGGCGAGAGCGGCTTCTTCGACGAGATCTTCGAGTCGCTGCGGATTCCGTACGAGCCGGTCCGCTGGCTCAAGGACATCGACGCGAGCCACGACGACGACGTCACCAAGGCCGCCCGCGTCTTCGAGCTGATCCACTCCTACCGGGTCCGCGGCCACGTCATGGCCGACACCGACCCGCTGGAGTACCGCCAGCGCAAGCACCCCGACCTGGACATCACCGAGCACGGGCTCACGCTGTGGGACCTGGAGCGCGAGTTCGCGGTCGGCGGCTTCTCCGGCAAGTCGATGATGAAGCTGCGCGACATCCTCGGCGTGCTGCGCGACTCGTACTGCCGCACCACCGGCATCGAGTTCATGCACATCCAGGACCCGAAGCAGCGCAAGTGGATCCAGGACCGTGTGGAGCGCCCGCACTCCAAGCCGGAGCGCGAGGAGCAGCTGCGCATCCTGCGCCGGCTGAACGCGGCGGAGGCCTTCGAGACCTTCCTGCAGACGAAGTACGTCGGCCAGAAGCGCTTCTCGCTGGAGGGCGGCGAGTCGGTCATCCCGCTGCTCGACGCCGTCATCGACAGCGCCGCCGAGTCCCGTCTCGACGAGGTCGTCATCGGCATGGCCCACCGCGGCCGCCTGAACGTCCTCGCGAACATCGTCGGCAAGTCGTACGCGCAGATCTTCCGCGAGTTCGAGGGCAACCTCGACCCGAAGTCGATGCACGGCTCCGGCGACGTGAAGTACCACCTGGGCGCCCAGGGCACCTTCACCGGCCTGGACGGCGAGCAGATCAAGGTCTCGCTGGCCGCCAACCCGTCCCACCTGGAGACGGTCGACCCGATCATCGAGGGCATCGTCCGCGCCAAGCAGGACATCATCAACAAGGGCGGCACGGACTTCACGGTCCTGCCGGTCGCCCTGCACGGTGACGCGGCCTTCGCGGGCCAGGGTGTGGTCGCCGAGACGCTCAACATGTCGCAGCTGCGCGGCTACCGCACGGGCGGCACGGTCCACATCGTCATCAACAACCAGGTCGGCTTCACGGCGGCTCCGGAGTCCTCCCGCTCGTCGATGTACGCGACGGACGTGGCGAGGATGATCGAGGCCCCGATCTTCCACGTGAACGGCGACGACCCCGAGGCCGTCGTCCGCGTCGCCCGCCTGGCCTTCGAGTTCCGCCAGGCGTTCAACAAGGACGTCGTCATCGACCTGATCTGCTACCGCCGCCGCGGACACAACGAGTCCGACAACCCGGCGTTCACGCAGCCGCTGATGTACGACCTGATCGACAAGAAGCGCTCGGTGCGCAAGCTCTACACCGAGTCCCTGATCGGCCGCGGCGACATCACCCTCGAAGAGGCCGAGCAGGCGCTCCAGGACTTCCAGGGCCAGCTGGAGAAGGTCTTCACCGAGGTCCGCGAGGCCGTCTCGCAGGCCCCCGAGGCCCCCGCCCCGGAGGAGCAGGCCGAGTTCCCGGTCGCCGTGCCCACCGCGGTCTCCCAGGAGGTCGTGAAGCGGATCGCCGAGTCCCAGGTCAACATCCCCGACCACGTCACCGTGCACCCGCGTCTGCTGCCCCAGCTGCAGCGCCGCGCGGCGATGATCGAGGACGACACGATCGACTGGGGCATGGGCGAGACCCTCGCCGTCGGCTCGCTGCTGCTCGAAGGCACTCCTGTCCGCCTCTCCGGCCAGGACTCCCGCCGCGGCACCTTCGGCCAGCGCCACGCGGTGCTGATCGACCGGGTCACGGGCGAGGACTTCACCCCGCTCCAGTACCTCTCGGACGACCAGGCCCGCCTGAACGTCTACGACTCGCTGCTCTCCGAGTACGCGGTCATGGGCTTCGAGTACGGCTACTCGCTGGCCCGCCCGGACGCGCTGGTCATGTGGGAGGCGCAGTTCGGCGACTTCGTCAACGGCGCGCAGACCGTCGTCGACGAGTACATCTCGGCGGCCGAGCAGAAGTGGGGCCAGACGTCCGGCGTCACGCTCCTGCTCCCGCACGGCTACGAGGGCCAGGGCCCGGACCACTCCTCGGCCCGCATCGAGCGCTTCCTCCAGCTGTGCGCGCAGAACAACATGACGGTCGCCCAGCCGACGCTCCCGTCGAACTACTTCCACCTGCTGCGGTGGCAGGTGCACAACCCGCACCACAAGCCGCTGGTGGTCTTCACCCCGAAGTCGATGCTGCGCCTCAAGGCCGCCGCGTCGAAGACGGAGGAGTTCACGACGGGTGAGTTCCGCCCGGTCATCGGCGACGAGTCGGTCGACCCGGCCGCCGTCCGCAAGGTCGTCTTCTGCGCCGGCAAGCTGTACTACGACCTGGAGGCCGAGCGGAAGAAGCGCGGCGTCACGGACACGGCGATCATCCGCATCGAGCGCCTGTACCCGCTGCCGGGTGCCGAGCTCCAGGCGGAGGTCAACAAGTACCCGAACGCCGACAAGTACCTGTGGGCCCAGGAAGAGCCGGCGAACCAAGGCGCCTGGCCCTTCATCGCCCTCAACCTGATCGACCACCTCGACCTCGCGGTCGGCGCCGACGTCCCCCACGGCGAACGCCTGCGCCGCATCTCGCGCCCGCACTCCTCGTCCCCCGCCGTCGGTTCCGCCAAGCGGCACCAGGCGGAGCAGGAGCAGCTGGTGCGGGAGGTGTTCGAGGCGTAGGTCTCGGCGGGCGGTCGCGTACGACAGTCTCCTGTACGACGTCGGAGGCCCGGTTCCCCTTTGAGGGGCCGGGCCTTCGGCGTGTGCGGGAGGGCGGGGGGCCGCTCGGGTTCAGGTCGTGAGGGGTTCGAAGTCCCAGTAGGGGCGTTCACGGGATCGGGCGGCGCGGGTGCGGGGATGGTCGGAGCCGAGCGTCGCCACCAGGTCGTCGAGGGCGGCCTCCTCCAGCCGCTCGGCCTCCCTGCGGTCGCCGGTGGCCCGGAGGTCGGCGGCGAGGGCGATTCGGGCGGACAGCGTCAACGGATGTACGGCACCGAGGACTTCGTCGGCCTCGGCCCTGGCTGCCGTGTCCAGGCTCATCGCGAGAGCAGCCGCGCTATCACCGGCGAGGGCAGCCGCGGCGGAGGCGTTGAGAGCACAGCCGAGCGCCCAGGGGTGGCCGGGCCCCACCGCCCGCTCCATGTCGGCATGTGCTCGGTCGGCCAGGAACCGGGCTTCGTCCCGTTCGCCGACGGCCTGGAGGACGAGGGCCTGGTTGGCGTGGACGCCGGCGACGTACGGGTGGGCACGGCCGAGCATGCGCTCGTAACGGGCGACGATCGGCTCACCGATCTCCCGCGCCCGGTCGAGGTCCCCGTACTCCCGCGCGAAACAGCTGTAGGAGGCGGCGAACATCAGGCACAGCGGGTCGTCCTCGCCGACCACCCTCTCGCCGCGTTCCAGGACCGAGGCGAACCGGGTCCATGCCTCCCGGTACTCCCCGGCCTGATAACGGCACAGGGCCAGGTTGTACTCGGCGTGCAGGGTCTGCGGGTGGTCGGGGCCCAGCTGCGTGTGGTGGCGTGCCACGCCGGCGGCCTGGACCGAGGCGGCGTCCCGCGGGTGGCCGAGCAGGCGCAGATCGGTCGCGTAGTGGATCTCGGAGAGCAGCGTCCACGGGTGACGGGAGCCCAGAACACGGTCGCGGGCATGCAGGACGGTCCGGTCCGTGTCCCGTGCGCGCCGGTAGTCGCCGAGCAGCCGCAGCGACATCGCCAGGTTGTTCCGCGCCGCGAGAACAGCCGGGTCGTTCGCATCGCCCATGAGCTCCTCGTAGGCGTCGTAGATCTCCTGCGAGAGTCCGTGGGCCTCCTGGTAGCGGCCCAGCGCCCGCAGGTCTGCGGCGAGGCCGCTCGCGGCGCGCAGGTACAGACGTCGGCGGTCCCGGCGACCGGTGGCGGAGTGCCGCTCGGCCGCGGCGCGGCTGACGGCCTCGCTGTGCCGGTAGTCGCCGACCGCACGCAGCAGGTTGGCGTAGTGGTGTCCGAGGTCCCACAGGGCCGGATGGCCGGAGTCGAGGAGCTCCTCCCAGACGGGGATGGTCTGTTCGGCGAGGCGAAGGCCGGTGCCGTACTCGCCGGCGAGGTAGAGGTGGCGCAGGCAGTCGAGGACGAGGTTCTGCACGGCCGGGTCGGTGTCATGCAGCGCGTCGGCGTACTCCAGGTGCGGGACGATCCCGGCGTAGGCGGGCCATGTCTCCGGGTCGCCGGGCCTGCCCGGGGCGGCTGCGGCGAGCGCGGCGCGGGCCGCGGCGGCGTACTCCCGGGCGTCGTCCTCGGGGATGTTCTGGCGGACGATCTGGTGCACCATGCGGTGCAGGTACACGGCCGCCCCGCCGGATTCCAGGCGGATCACCGAGTACTGCGCCAGCCGCTGGAGCGCCCTGTCCCACGACTCCTGATGCCCCATCAACCGGCTCAGGGATTCGGGCCGTTGCGGGGTCGCCGGCATGCTCCTGAGGAGTCGTACGGGAATGGAGCCCGGCGAGAAGAACGTGCACAGGCAGAGGAGGTCGACGGATTCGGGGTCCGTCTCGCGCAGCCTGTTCAGCAGGATCGCCCAGGCGGTGGGGAAGCTGAGCGGGAAGTCCTCGGAGACCGTGACCGCGTCGTACTCGCCGCCGCTTTCCAGCTCGGCGATGTACTCGCCCACGGACATGTCGGAGTCGCTCAGCCAGGCGGCCGTCTGAGCGAGTGCGAGCGGCAGGTCGCCCAGCGCCTCGGCCAGTCGGTCCGCCTCGGCTGCGGTGAGGCGGGGTGCGCGGCGGCGGATGAGGGCGACGGATTCGGCACGCTCGTAGAGCGGGACTTCGAGCAGTGCGGCATCGTGCCGCTCCCAGTCGGCGTTGCGGGTCGTGATCAGAACATGGCCGGTTCCGCTCGGTACCACGTCGGCGACGAATTCCGGGTCGTCGGCGCCGTCCAGGACGAGCAGCCAGCGCCGGTACGGCACGCCCCGGCGCAGCGCCAGGTGCACCGCGCGGATGCGTTCGCTGACCTCCTGGCCGGTGCTCAGCCCCAGCGCCGGGGCCAGTTGGGCGAGACCCTCCCGGTAGGTGGCGCGTTGATCGGCGCTGACCCACCACACGACGTCGTACGCGGTCCCGAACCGGTATACGTACTCGGTGGCCAGCTGGGTCTTGCCGACGCCCGGCATGCCGCGCAGCGCGGCCATGCCGGGTCCCGTGCCATGGAGCAGCCGGTCCACCTGTGCGAGCAGCGCTTCGCGGCCGGTGAATCGGGTGTTGCGGCGCGGCACCCCGCCCCATACCTCGGGGGCGTCCATCGGGAAGCGGGGACGTGAGCGGCCGGAGTCCGCCGGCAGGGGCGCTGTCGGCAGGCCGAGCCGGCGCAGCAGCCGTCGTTCGGCCTCCTCGGCGTCCAGGCCGGACAGATCGGCGGGCCGGAGGACCACGGTCGCGGACGGCAGGGGGGACGAGGTGATACTGACGGCCACGAAGCGGTCGGCGTTAGGGACGACAACCTCGCGCAGCCCCTCGTTCCAGTCGTCGTGGCTGTGCGGACCCACCTGGAAGTACCCCTCGCTGAGGACCAGGAGTACGGGGCCCGGCGCCGAGAGGAGGTCGCGCAGCAGGTCCCCCGCGGAGATGTCCTTCGGCGGGTCCCGGCGCACCAGCGCGACGGATCGGCCGCGCCGCTCCAGGCGGTCCGTGATCCACGCCGCCCAGGCCCGGTCGCGGCCGGCGAAGCTGATGGTGACGGTCTGACCGGTGACGGTCCGACCGGTGGCGGTCCGACCGGTGGCGGTCTGACCGGTGGCGGTCCGACCGTCACCCCGCTCGGGGGCAGGCATCGGCGGGGTCGCGTGGGTGGAACGCGGCTCCGGCGGTCGCGGCCTCGGCGGGGCGGGGAGCGAGGCCCGGCTCCGTACCACCTCCGCGAGCTGCGCCGCCGGTGCCCGCCCCGGTTCCCGTTCCCTGATCTCCGAGCGCAGTTCGGCCTTTCGGACGGGCACCCCCCACTGGTTGCTGACCGTCAGCCACAGCGCGGCGGGCCCGGAAATGGTGCCCGTGGTGACGCGGAAGGAGGCGGGGCCGTAGGTGCCGCCGAATCGGTGCAGGACGACGCTGGGTTCGTCGAGGGCCGTACAGACGAAGTGCGGGGAGCCGTCGAGGGCCACGGTGAAGGTGAACTCCTCGTCGGGGTAAGGCCATTCGGGCTCGCCACCGTCCGGCGCCAGCGGTCCGCGCAGATCGACCGTGACGAGATAGTCGCAGTCCGTCTCGGCGCGGTGCGGCCAGGCGACGACCGGTTCGATGAAGAGGGGTGCCTCCTCCGCCACAGGGGCCGCCTCCGCCGCGAAGCGTTCGTCGGGGGACGTCATCGCGTTCCCCCCTCCTCGGCGTTGCGGGGTTCCCGGGCCGCGAGCCGCAGCGTGGTCAGCGGGTGACCGTAGTAGTGGAACATGAACGCGTACAGCAGCCTCAGGACCCGTTTCTGGCCCAGCTTGTCGACCTTGCCGTCGTCGTCGCGGATCGGCGGGACGGCGGAGGGCGCGCCGAACTCCTCGGCCGCGCGGGCCCGGAAGGCCAGCAGGGTCCGGGTGACGGGGCTGTGCGGGTGCTCGGCCACCTGCTCGACGAGACCGCGTACCAGGGCGCGGGCCTCCTCGTCGCCGACCTGGCCCACGGTCACGATGCAGCCGCCGGCCCCTTTTCGCAGGAAGAGTTCGGCGAAGCCGCGCAGGGCCTGCTCTCCCTGAGCTCGGTTGAGGACGGCTCGCCCGGAGTGGCAGGCATTGAGGCACACCAGGGAGCGGTCGGTGCGCAGGGTGTCCATGGCCTGGCCGTCCAGTTCGGCCCAGGTGCGGTTACCGAGGGTGAGGCGCGGGACGCTGTCGCCGTAGGTGCCGTGGCAGCCCATGTAGACGAGGCCGGTGGGCTCGCCAGGGGTGTCGAGGTCCTGGAGGAACGCCGTCATTTTGGCGTGAAGTTGGTGGGCGTAGGGGTGGAAGACCCGCCCGTCGTCGGCCATTTCGTGGTGGAGGTAGCCGAGCACCCGCCCCCGGCAGTCCGTCGTCCCGCGCGGCAGGTCGTGGCCGCTGTCGTGCACGGTCGTCCACCGGGCCGTCACGACCTGCGCGCCCAGCCAGGCTTCGTGGAAGCCGCGCGCGGCGTCGGCGGGCAGCAGGAAGAGCTCCCAGGGGAGTTCGTAGCCCGTGTCGTCCCACACGAGGAGCCGCAGGGCGGCGCCGTGCCTGGCTCGGATGTCGTTGAACCAGGAGCCGAGTTCACGCTGGTTGCGCGACCACAGATGGATGCCGTGCAGGATGTCGGCGGGGTACTCGCCGTCACGGCGGGCATTGCCGAGTCCGACCCCCGGAGCGCGCAGGCGCGGGGACTCGGCCGCGCTGCGGACCTTGAGGTCGCCGCACCAGCCGGTCACCCGGTAGGCGTCGTGCCCCGCGCTGTCCTGGGCACGGACGACGTACAACAGGGCGTCGCCGTCCTGGAGACGCTGATACGGGTGGGCGGCGGCGCCTCCGACCCCGGACGCGGCCTCGCGCGGCCGTCGCAGGTTGCGCAGCGAGGCGGGGGCGCGGCGGGCCGCCTCCTTCAGGCCGGGCAGCGACGCCCGGCGCACCATGGGTCCTGTCCCGGACAGCCACCGGGCGCCGTACTGCG
Organism: Streptomyces sp. NPDC058246; assembly: GCF_042881985.1. Lineage (NCBI taxonomy): Bacteria > Bacillati > Actinomycetota > Actinomycetes > Kitasatosporales > Streptomycetaceae > Streptomyces > Streptomyces sp. NPDC058246. Next base: position 150,541 of record NZ_JBHVWZ010000003.1, read on the forward strand.
CCTCACCCCCCATGGCCGTCCCGTCCCTCGACGACGGTGGCGCCGAGCGTCTCGGCGAGCGCGAACGGCAGGTCCCCGTACGGCCTTCGGGCCGCGTCGACAACCGCCACGTGCAGCCTGCCGCGGTCCAGGGCGGCGATCGAAGCGGCCGCGGTGAGGCCGTCCTCGATGCCCTGCGCGGCCACGGGTCCGTGCAGACGGCCGGTGTGGCTGGCCCGCAGCGGAATGTTGCCCCGTCCGTCGGTCACCACGACCAGCCAGGCCTCCGCGAGGGCGCTGCCCTGCCTGCGGAACGCCTGCCGCAGCACCTGTCCTGCCTGTTCGATGCCGTGGGCGAGCGGTGTGGCCCGCCCCTTGGGCCGGTACAGGGCGGCGAGGACACGTGGATCGAGCACACTGCGCGCGCCGAACGACTCGGACCGCAATTCGTCCGCCGCGTCGGCGCCGCCGACCGCGATGACATGGACGGCGGCCCGCGCGGTGTAGGCCCATTGGAGAAACGGGGTGAGGGCGTCCTGCCAGTCCCAGTCGCCGCGGCACGTGTGGTCGAGGAGGAGGGTGAGCAGGCGCTCGGGGGCGGGTGCGCGGATATTGCTGTGCAGGTCGACGGGTGCGACGGCGAACTCCGTGTTGCCCCGGACCCGTTGGTGCACGGCTGCTTCCCGCACGGTGCGGACGATCGCGATGTCCCGCAGGTCGCGGGCCCGCCGGGTGCCCACGACGGTTCCGCGCGCCGAGGCGGGCCCGGAGCGCCGCTGCCAGGGGTTGCGCAGCGGCATGAACTCGCGCAGGGCCACGGCCTCGTCCTCCGGGTACGGCATGCCGAGGGTGGCTCCCGGCGCGGGGCCGACGCCTTCGGCGGGCCCGGAGGCGAGCAGCGGCAGCTCCTCCTCCGTGCGGCGCCGCTTGGCGGGCCGGCCCCCGCCGCGGCCGGTGTCGCCGGGGCGCGGCGGCGGAGGGGGCGAGAGGGCGGGCGGCTCGCCGTCCGCACGGTCGGGGGGCGGCGCCGGATCGGTCACGCGCAGTCCGATGAGCCGCGCCGCCTCCTCGCAGTGCCGGACCGTCACCTCCCGCTGCCCGGCGAGGGTGGCGAGCGCCCGCGCGAGCCGCGCGAGGGCCAGGCTTCTGCGCGGGTCCGCTCCGGGCCCGAGGATCTGCTGGACACGGGTGACGGCCTCGTACGTGGTGGTGGCGAACGTGCCGTCGGGCAGCGGCGGCCCGACGAGGAGCTCCTCGGGGACCGTACGCAGCCCGGGCACGGCGAGCCGGACCGCGAACCGGTCCAGGAGGTGCGGGGTCACCCGCCCCGCGTCCTCGGAGCGGCACACCGCGAGCCATCGGCCCCGTGGCCGGTGGTGCACAAGGCGCAGTCCCGGCTGTTCGACGGAGAGGACGTCGGCGCCGAGGAGCTGCACGGCCGCCCGCATCCCGGCGACGCTGAGATTCGCCAGGTCCGCGACGACGGCCAGGGGCGGTGGCCCCGCACGGTCGACGAGGGGGCCGGGTTCGACGGTGAACGCGAGCCCGTCCCGGTGCTGTTCGAGTCGTGAGCTGCTCCACAGCTCCTCCTCGCGGGTGGCCGCGCCGAGCGGGATCCGGACGGCGGGCGGGCCTGCCGGGCCACCGAGGACCGCCGCGAAGAGCCGGGAGACGGATTCGATCAGGCGTGGCTCCAGGTCGAAGAGGAGCACCCCGGCGAGGGCCGGGTCGAGAGCCGCGCACCGGAAGGCGCGCTCCAACCGCCGTGCGTCGTCGAGCGGTTCGGGGTCCGGGGTCGCGTCGGTCATGAGGCCGGCTCAACCCGCGTCGAAGAGGTCCTTGATCCGGGCATGGTCGTCGGGTCCCCAATCGAACGTCCCGCCGTGTGCCGCCTCGGGCCTGCGATGGCGCAGCGCGAGGGGCAGGGCCCGGAGAAGATGGCGCTGCTCGACCCGGGGGACGCCGTCCAGGGCGGCGAGGGCGCGGGCGGCCTGGGTGGCGACGATCTCGCCACGCTGTCCGACGGCGTCGAGCTGCCCGGCCGCTTCGGCGCACCGGCGCAGCACGCCGTCGGGGACCTCGACCTGCGAGAAGCGCTCGCGGGCGGCTTGGAGACGGTCACGGACGGCGGCGTTGTGCCGTTCGGCCTCGTCCAGCCACTCGGACGTGTCCCGGGTCCGCTCCTCCTCGAAGGCGAGGACGGTACGGATCATGCGGTGGCGGGCGTCGGTGTCCAGGTCCGCGGCGGTGACCATGAGCCCGAACCGGTCGAGCAGCTGTGGCCGCAGTCCGCCCTCTTCGGGGTTCATGGTGCCGACGAGTCCGAAGGAGAGCTGCTTGGCGCTGGCGAGCCCCTCACGCTGCACGGACAGCACGCCGGTCGAGGCGACGTCGAGAATGATGTTGACGACGTGGTCGTCGAGAAGGTTCACCTCGTCGACGTAGAGCAGGCCCTTGTCGTCCGCCTCCTCCAGGAGCCCGGGCTGTTTGCGGGTCTGTCCGCGCATCAGGGCGTCGAGCTGCCAGCCTCCGACGACACGGTCGTCGGTCGCGTTGATGGGCAGGGTGACCGGCAACTCCCCGTACATCATCAGGGCGAAGGCGCGGACGATCGTGGACTTGGCCGTGCCGCGCTGCCCCGCGATGAGGACGCCCCCGATGCGGGGCGCCACATGGTTGAGCTCCAGGGCCAGCTTCAGATCGTCCTGTCCCACGACACGGCTGTACGGGAGGATCCACGCCCCCTGCGGTGTGCGGCTCACGAGGCGGCTCCGGGCGCGCTCCCGGCCGCGTCCGAAGTGCCGGAGGTCTGCCAGCGGAAGGTGATCTGGAGCTGGGCCTCGGCCCCGCTCTTGACCAGCGCCGCCACTCCCGCGTCGACCTTGATGGAGAGCTGCATCTCGATCTCGTCGGGCCTCAGGCCCTCTTCCAGCTCCTCGAACCGCCGTACGGCCTGTGCGGCGCACCGGCGCGCCAGGTCCAGTCCGTCGGTGTAGGCGTCGCGGGCGACCTCGACGACACGTCGGGCGGCTCCTTCCCTGGTGTTCTCGTCTCCGTAGACGAGGTCCAGGCCGTCGGGGACGGTCGGATCCAGGTCCGTGTCGACTTCGACCGGGATGGGTCCGTCCGCCCCCTCCGGGGCAGGCCCCACTAAGATCACCACGCGTCCCCCTGGTTCAACTCTCTTGTCCTGCACGGCTGTTGAGAGAGACCTGGGTCATTCCCCGGCGCGCGGAGGGTTATGCGCACCGGGGCGGGCGTCCCGGGGATCAGGTCGACAGGGGTTCGAAGTCCCAGTAGGGACGGTTGCGGGAGCGGGCCGAGATGGTGTGGACGTGCCGGGGGCCCAGCGTGGCGTCCAGGTCGGAGAGGGCTTCCTGTTCCGTCTTCTCGGCCTGGCGGCGGTCCCGGACGGCCCGTAGGTCGGCGGCGAGGGCGATGCGGGCGGAGAGCGTCAGCGGGTGGGTGCGGCCGAGGGTCTCGGTGGCCCGGGTGACCGACTCCTGGCTGAGCGCGGCGGCCGACTCCGGGTCGCCGACGAGGTTGCGCAGGGCGGCGGCGTTGATGGCGCAGCCCAGCGTCCAGGGGTGGTTCTCCCCGACCGCCGCGGTCATGTCGGCCAGCGCCTGTTCGATGACCACGTGGGCCTGGTCCCGTTCGCCGACACTGCGCAGCACCAGGGCGTGGTTGGCGCGGACACCGGCGATGAAGGGGTGTCCCTCGGCGAGCATCACCTCGTAGCGGGCGACGACGGATTCGCCGAGCTCCCGCGCCTGGTCGATGTCGCCGTGCTCACGCGTGAAACAGCTGGTGGTGGCGGCGAACCTCAGGGTCTGCGGGTCGGTCTCCCCCAGGACGCGCTCACAGCGCTCCAGCACCCGGGCGAGCAGCGTGCCCGCCGCGGCGCGGTCTCCGCTGCGGTAGTGGCACAGGGCCAGGTTGTGTTCGGCCTCCAGGGTCTGCGGCGCGTCGGCCCCCATGACGAGACGGTGCTCACGCACGTTCCTGGCCTGGATCGACTCGGCCTCGGTGTAGCGGCCGAGGAGACGCAGATCCGTCGCGTAGGACCACTCGGAACTCAGCGCCCACGGATGCCGTGCCCGCAGCAGCAGTCTGCGTGACTCCAGAGTCCGCCGGTCGATGTCCAGTGCCTCCTCGTAGCGGCCGAGCAGCCGCAGCGACACCGCAAGGTTGTTCTGGGCTCCCAGCGTGCGCGAGTCCTGTTCGCCGAGGAGGTCGCGGTAGGTCACGACGAGTTGCCGGGAGCGATCCAGCGCCTCGTCGTAGCGGGCGAGGCCGCGCAGATCGGCGGCGAGTCCACCGACCGCGCGCGAATAGTCCAGATCCTGCTCACCACGCTGTTCCCGCAAATGCTCCACCGCGGCCCGCTCGATGGTCTCGGTGCGTTGGTAGTCGCCGACCGCGCGCAGCAGGTTGGCGTAGTGGTGGGTCAGTTCCCAGATCCTGGGGTGGTTCTCGCCGAGCAGCGCCCGCCAGGCCTTCAGTGCGCGTTCGCCGAGCTTGATGCCCGAGCGGTACTCGCCCGAAATGTACATGTAGCGCAGGCAGTTGAAGACCAGCGTCTGCACCGCCGGGTCCTTGCTCTTCAGGACGTCCGCGTACTTCAGGTGCGGAACGATCTCCGCGTAACCGCTCCACAGCCGGGTGTCCGTGGGCCGCCGGGGATCGGCCGCCGCCAGCGCCCGGCGGACCACGTCGATGAACTCCCGGCGGTCCTCGTCCGGCATGTCCTTGTGGACGATCTGGTGGACCATGCGGTGGAGGTAGAGGGACTCACCCGAGGACACGGTCTCGTCGGTGGCCGTCTCGTGGGACTCCAGGCGGACGACGGAGTACTGGCGGAGCTGGTTGATCGCCTTGTTCCACAGCAGCGGGTCGTTCAGGAGGCCGGCGATCTGTTCGGGCAGTTCGTCGTGCGGCATCTCCTTCAGGAGGCGTACGGGGATGAAGCCGGGCGCGAAGAAGGTGCACAGGCGGAGCAGGTCGACGGATTCCGGGACGGTGTCGCGGAGTTTGTTCAGCAGTATCGACCAGGCGGTCTGGAAGGCGACCGGGAAGTCGCTGGAGATCTTGACGACGTCCTGGTCGATGCCGCCCTCCAGCAGGGCGATGTACTGCTCGACGGAGAGGTCGGAGTCGTTGAGCCAGCCGGCCGTCTGGTCGAGCAGCAGGGGCAGGTCTTCCAGGGCCTCGGCGAGTTGGTCGGCCTCGGGCTCGTTGAGGCGGGGCGCCCGGCGGCGGATGAAGGCGACCGACTCGTCGCGGTCGTACACCGGCACTTCCAGCAGTTTGCTGTTGTGCTCGCTCCACTCGGGGTTGCGGGAGGTGATCAGGACGTGGCCGGGGCCGGTGGGCACCAGGTCCCAGATCTGGTCCGGCTCGTCCGCGCCGTCCAGGATCAGCAGCCAGCGGGCGTACGGGTCGCCGCGCCGCAACGCCTCGCGCACGGCACGGATGCGCTCGCCGTACTCGGCGCCCGTGGACAGGCCCAACTGCGGGGCGAGTTCGGCCAGTCGGCGCCGGTAGTTGACCCGTTTCTCGGCGTTGACCCACCACACGACGTCGTATTCGGAACCGAACCGGTACACGTACTCGGCCGCCAGTTGCGTCTTGCCGACGCCCGACATGCCGTGCAGGGTGACCACGCCCGCGCCCGGCTCGGCGCCCTGCAACAGGTGGTAGGCGTCGTTCAGGAGCGGTTCGCGGCCGGTGAAGCGGGTGTTGCGGCGGGGCACGCCGCCCCAGACCTCGGGCATCGACGCCGGGAAGCGGGGGCCGAGGCGGACGCCCTCGGTCGACTCCGGCAGGGGTTCGGCGGGCAGGTCGAGGCGGTCCAGCACACGCCGTTCGGCCTCGTCGGCGCCCATGTTGGTCAGCTCGACCGCGGCGAGCACCGCGGCGGCGCTGGGTACCTGGGCCGTGGTGACCGAGACGGCCGCGAAACGCGCCGGGTCGGGGCCGACGACCTCGCGCAGCGCGGTGTTCCACTCGTCGTGGGTGCGCGGGCCCAGCTGGAAGTACCACTCACTGACGACGATCAGGATCCGGCCCTGGGCGAGCTTCAGGTCGCGCAGCAGGTCCACGAGCGGTACTTCGGCCGGGGAATCCCAGCGCTGGTACACGACGCGATGGCCACGCCGCTCCAGACGGTCCCCGATCCAGGCCGCCCAGGCCCGGTTGAAACCGGCGAAGCTGATCGTGACGGTCTGCTTCGCGGCCCCCCTCTCGGTTGGCCCGACCGGCGTACGAGCTCCAGACATGCAGCGGCCTCCCCGCGCGAGATTTTAGAACCTGTGCGAGGTCCGGCGATAGGCACCGACACGTACCAGTCCCTTTGCTCCTCGGTTCCCTTTCGACTCCAATCGACGATCTTGGCGCACCGACCGTCCCGCGTCCGGGAACCGGGAACTTTCACCGGGGGCATGACTCATTCGGACGGCGCATGGCGCTGCGTCCACAGCGCACGGGCCGCCCGTACGTACGCCTCCGCGCGCGCAGCCTGTCCGCGCGGCGCCGGATGTTCGGCCAGCCGTTCGTACACCGCGACCATCTGGTCGACGAACCGGCGCCCCTGCGCGGTGAGATCGCCCGATCCGACGAGGGTCGGCAGGACGGCCCCGACCTGCTCCCGGTAGCGCGCGTGCTGGGCCCAGGCGGACTCCCGGCGGGCCGGGTGCGGGGTGGCGAGCGCGCAGCGCTGGAAGAAGTCCGCCAGCGCGAGGTGCGAGTACGCGCCGTGCAACAGGCCGTCGTACGGGCGCGGGTCGGGACGCCACGGCGCGAAGTGGCGTGCCTTCGGGCCAGCGTGGTGGAGCGTCAGCATGTCGCTGAGCGCGGCCAGTTTGGTGTGCTGGAGCTCGTGCACCAGCGTTGCCGCGAAGGTGGTGGCGGTGGGCGGGGTGCTGCTGAGGAGAGCGCCGAAGGCCTCGCGCCGGGTGCCGCTGCAACTTCCGCCGGGCACCGAACCGGGCGGCGCGGACAGCGGCACCAGGCAGCGCAGCAACGCGACCGCCTCCGTGACACGGTGCTCGCCGCCGAGCCGGAGCACGGACGCGATGCCCGACCAGGACTGGAGCCAGCGTTTGCGCTCCGCGTCGTCCAGGGTGACGGGTCCGCTGAGATCGTGGTGGCGGGGTCCGCCGCGCGCAGTGCGGTACGGGTCGAGGTCGTCCAGGGGTACGGGCCCGGAGCCGGGCAGCAGACCGGGCAGCGCGTGCGCCGGGGCCCAGGCGGCGGAATCGGACCACGCGCCTACACCGCCGCTCTGCAGCCGTACGACGATGTCCTTCTCGCCGGGCCGGCGCAGGGTCAGGCTCTGCCGGCGGTGCACGACGTCGACCGGGGTGTCCCCGGGCGCGGCCGTGCGCAGGGCGCCGAGCGAGGGCAGCGTCAGCACGCCGTCGCGGGCGGTCAGCCGTACGGCGTAGGGCACCCCGGCGCGGGCGGCGGCCACCGCGGCGAGCGCCCCGAAATAGGCGAGGTCGCGGCCCAGTTCCCGCGCGTCCCGCTCGCCGCGCGGTCCCGCCGCCGCTCCGAGTCCGCGCAGACAGTGCCGGGCCCAGGGACCGATGAAGGGGTTCAGCAGGAGGGCGCGTACGGGCGGGAGAGGGGGGCCGACGAGCGTGAGCCCACTCCCTGGCACGGGCGTCGAGCCGCCCCGGCCCTCGACGGGCTCCCGCGCCTCGACGCGCCCGTACGCGGCTGACGCCGACGCGCCGCCCTGGCCGCCCTGACCGCCCGCGGGCGCGAGCCCCCAGCCGTCTCCGTACACCTGCGCTGCCGACCCGACGTGGACGCCGGTGCCGGTCTCGATGCCGGTGCCGGTGCCTTCCGGATATGTGGGCGCCGCGGCACGGCCGTACAGGGCCGCCGCCGGAGCGGCACCGGAGCCTTCCCGATAGGTGGGCGCCGCGGCACCGCCGTACAGGGCCGCCGCCGGACCGGCACCGGTGTCGCCCGTGGGCGTCGGCGCCGTACCCGGCCGGTACGTCCGAGCCGTGGCCCGGACGGCCGTGTCCACCCGGTCCGCCTCCTCCACCAGCGCCCAGGCCTCGCGCAGCCGCACCCGTACCGCCGCGGAGCACACCGCCGGATCGGCGCTCTCCACGGCGTCGAGTACCGCGCGGAGCAGCAGGAGACGACGGGTGTGCTGGTCGCGCAGGAGAAGGCTCAGGGTCTCGGGGCCGCCTTCGGTGCGGCCGAGTTCGGTCAGAGCCTGGTCCGTGACCGGCGGGAGGATCATGGGGTGCCTCCTTCGCAAGAGGCCGGTGTGGGGGCGGGGACGGGGGCGGGGACAGCGGTGGCCCCGGCGAGACGCTCCGCCACATGGTGGATGAAGCGCTGGAGGTCGGCGCAGTAGACGGAGGGGTTGGCGAAGCCGTGTCCGGCGCGGTAGCGGTGGGCGTAGTGGCCGCCGCCGCAGACGGAGAGCAGCGGGCAGCCGCGGCAGCGCTCGGCCAGCGACGCCGCGCCCGCCTGCCGGGCCGCGACGCCGGGGTGGCCGAGGGCCTCGTCGAAGCCGTGCCGGAAGACGTCGAGGCCGGTCTCCGCCGCCCCCTCGTAACAGGACTTCAGGGAGTCGACCTGCTCGATCGAGCCGTCGGTCTCGACGACCACGGCGTCGAAGGGTGCCAGGCCCAGCGACTCGGTGGCGGCCGGCAGTCCGAACAGCAGTGCGACGCACTCCTCGAAGAGCCGTACCCGGGTCTCCCGCCGTCCCGCCCCCCACCAGCGGTCGAAGACGGCGCACAGCCAGTCCCCGTACGGCACGCCGCCGGCGTCCCAGTGGGGCGGCGGCGCCGACCAGTTGCCGTGCGGCAGCAGCAGGTCGAGGGCCGGTGGCCGCAGGGCGAGCAGGGACTCGTACAGCTCGACCGGGTCGGTCGTGGGGTCCACGACCGTGAGGATCCCGGCGTACGCCTCGGGGAAGCGGTCGGCGATCAGGCGCGCGCCGCGCGCGGCGGCCGGCCAGGACGGGCGCCCCGCGTGGTCGAGGCGCAGCGTGTTGTGGGCGGGCAGACCGCCGTCGAGGCTGATGCCGACGCGGATGCCGTGCCGGGCGAGCACGGCGAGCCGCGCTTCGGTGAGCAGGGTGGCGTTGGTCTGGACGGTGGCATGGACCGTGCAGGTGTCCGGGACCCGTTCGCGTACGAGATCGGTGAAGCGGGCGAGTGTGTCGGCGCCCGCGAGCAACGGCTCCCCGCCGTGCAGGACCAGGGAGAGTGCCGTCATGGCGTGGGCGCGCGCGTGTTCGCCGATCCGCGTCGCGGTCCGGGCCAGCACCTCGGGCGGGGCGGCGGCGGGGCGGGAGCGCCAGGAGCGGTCGGGGCCCTCGTAGAGGTAGCAGTAGCGGCAGGCGAGGTTGCAGCGGCCGTGCGTCTTGACGATGAACTGCCGGAAGGGGAACGGCGGTTCGAGTGGTACCGGCGCGGCTGCGGACCGTGGGAGCCGCAGCGGGATCGCGGAGGTCACCTCTCCAGACACTCCGGCACCCCCATGCTGTACGGCCCGCGATCCCACGGTACGGCCCGCGTCACGGCCCCCTGCCCGTACGGGGCGGCATTCCCTGGCGGGGGCCGGACGCAAACGCGACACGATCGAACTTGTCCGGTTCAGCCACAGCCCGGACCGGAATTGACGCCCATTGAGCGAAGACCGACCGTTTCAAGGTCGCTCCGTCCACGCGTCGGCTCCGCCCCTCAGAAGGCGTTGTTGAACCCCCAGAGCATCTCGCTCGGCCGCCCGGCCCGTTCCCTCAGTTCCTCCAGGACCTCGGTGAGCACAGGGTGTTGAATCGTCCTGAGGTCGGCGAGGTCCAGCTCCAGCAGATCCGGCAGATCCGGCAGGTCCGGCACGTCCACCCGGCCTGTCGGGCGCTGCGCATGCGGCGCGTCCGGCACGTCCTGCGCGTCCGGCAGCAGCCCTGTGGCATCCGTCGGCTCCGGCAGCCGCCCCGTGGCGACGTCGGATTCCAGTGCGTCGTCCCGTACACCCATGGTCTCCCCCTGTTCCTTCACTCCGCCCCGGCGACCGCCGGCGGGCGCTCCCTCACTCCAGCTCGGCCAGCCGCTGTGCCGTCTGCCGGGCCGTCGGCTCACCCATGCGCACGGCGCCGTCCGGCAGCCTGGACCACTCGGTCCGGGCGGCCCGGTAGGCCTCGCGTGCGGCACGCGGGCGCGCCGCCGCCTCGTAGGACATACCCCGCCAGTGCTGCGCCTGCGCACCCAGCGCCACGGCCTCCTCGCGCCGGCGGTCCGTCTCCGCCTCCTCCTCGGCGTCGCGCGCCGATTCGGCCGCGGCGCGGAAGGCGTCGACCGCCTCGTCGAGCCGCGCGGGCCGGCCGAGGCTCTGGTACGCCTCGAACTGCGCCTGCCCCAGCTCCAGCCAGCAGCGCGCCGCCATCAGCGGCTCCCCCGCCTCCAGCGCCGCGAGCCCGAAGAGGTGCTCGGCCTCCCGCAGATCCACCCGGTCGCCGCGGGCGCGGTAGCGCAGCATCAGGGCGCGGCCGAGCAGCAGCAGGCGGTACGCCAGCTCCCGGCTGCCGGCGGGGGTTTCGGTACGGCAGTCACGCAGCACCAGGATGGCCTCGGACAGCGACTCGCGCGTACCGGGGCCGGCCGTCGGCACCGCCCTGCGCAGCAGCACTTCGCCCCATTCGGCGAGGACGTCCGCGTGCGCGGGGGCGTCGCGGGGCACCCCACGGGCGGCCTGCTTGAACCGCTCGGCGGCGTCCTGGAGTTCATGCGGGTCGCCCGACTCGGCGTAGTGCGCCACCTTGATCCGTCCGGCGCGCACCAACAGCTCGGCGCGCAAGCCCTGTTCACGGGTGAGCCCGAGGGCCTCGTCGACGTACCTCTGGGCCTCGTCCAGTGGGCCGCCCGACCTCAGCAGCGCGTCGACGAGGTCGAGCAGGATGCGCACGCGGGACGGCTCGCCGGCGGCGGGAAGCGGGGGCTCCGGACCGGTTTCCAGTGCGGCGCGCAGGGAGTGCGCGCCCTGCTCGGCGTACAGCCGGGCCTGTTCGTCGTCGGCGGTGGCGCTCGACAGGCGCAGCAGGACCCGGCCGTGCGCCAAGGGGAGTTCGGGTGGGCGGTTGCGGCTGTCGGGCCACGCGTCGGCGAACGCCTCCAGCATGCCGACCGCGCCCTGGAGCAGCGCGCTGTCGCCGCCGAGGCGCCACTGGGCCTCCAGCGCCCGCACCCGCTCCAGGGTGAGCGACAGGGCTTCCCGGTCGTCCAGTTCGGGCGCGGCACAGGCCACCGCGTACTCGCGGTCGGCGCGCCGCAGCAGGTCGAGCGCGCCGCGCCGGTCGCCGCGCCGCCTGCGGTCGGTGGCTGCGGCATGCAACACCCGTGCCAGTACGGCCCGTTCGCGCAGAGCACGCGGGTGCGTCACGGCCCGCTCGGCGGCCCCCTCCGCCTCGCGCAGCAGCTCGACGCCGCCCTGCACCTCCCACAGCCGCAGCAGGCAGTTGGCGTACTCGGCCCACAGCTGCGGGTCGGTTCCGGCGGGCCGTCCGTGCTCGGTGGCGCCGCGCAGCAGCTGCACGGCGTCGATGAGGTCCTGCACCATGCCGTCCGTGTCGAACTGCCCGACCAGGGAGCGGGCCCGGACCACCGCCGCGTGCGTCGGCCGCCCGTCGGGAAGGTCCGTGCGGCCCCGGTCGGCGACGAGCGCGAACTGCTCCGGCAGCGGCATGAAACGCTCCAGGACACGCGCGGCGACCTCGGCGAAGGGCTGCGGGACCAACGTGGCACCGCCGTTGTCGCCGTTCTCACCGGGGTATCCGGCACCGGGCGCGTACGGCCGTCCGATACCGCCCCCACCCCCGCCCTCCCCCTCGCCGAGCTGGGCGAGGGCCAGAGCCGGGAAGTTGGGGCCCCCCTTGCCGAAGCGGTACTCGATGTACTCCGAGCAGTGCTTGAGCACCAGCATGGCCTCGTCGCGGCCCAGCGGCGACAGCAGCGCCTCCTGCACGCCGGGCGCGAACTCGTACCACTGGGCGCCGTCCGCCCCGTAATCCTCCGCCTTCGCGCGTGAGACCAGGCCGCTGAGCAGGACCTCGGCCAGTTCGGACGGTCCGGAGTCGGGCAGCATGGTGCGCTGCACGAGCTGCATCACGGGCAGGCACAGGGGCGCCGCCGCCAGATAGCCGGCCAGGCGTCCGGCGGCCTTGGAGGCGTTGGAGCGGAACCGGCTGACCAGTTCGAGCGCGGACAGCCGGCGTCCGGGGCGGCCGGCCCGGGCGGCCGGATGGTCGTGGCGCACCCAGCCCACCGCTCCGGCCACGGGCCCCGCGCCGGCCCCGGACAGCAGCCGCGCCCAGGCGCCGAGCGCGGCGGGTTCCGGAGGCAGTACGGGCACCGCGAGCGCGCCGGATCGGGCCTCCGGCGGGGTGCCGGTCGGCAGCCGGACCTTCAGCGTGGCCGCGCCCGCGAGCGCCTCGCCACGCGTCAGCTCGCCGTACGACACCGGAAGCCGGGTGCGGTTCCACATGCGCTGCGGCAGCGGCTGGAGTACGGCGGCGGGGCCCAGCCGGGACAGATGGTGCAGCAGCCGGTGGGCGTGGCCGCTGTGCCACAGCGGGCCCGCGCAGTCACTGACCAGGAGAGTGATCCGGCGGCCCGTGGGATCGCTCAGCCGGTCGGCGGAGTGCAGCGGGGCCGCGCTCGGCTCGGGGCTGCGGCTGACGGCGGGCTCGCCGTCCGGGCCCTGGTGCAGATGGCTGACCTCGATGTCCCAGAAGGCGCCCAACTGGCCGAAGACCTGCTCCAGTTCGGTGAACATCCGGTCCCACACCCGCATCGACGACGAGGCGTCCATCACCAGCTGGAGCGCCGCGTCGGCCCGGGTCACCCCACGGAACACCGGCAGGACCAGGCCGCCCGCCCGGGCGCTCAGCTCCGCGGTCGCCGTCTCGTCGAGGGTGGTGCGCAGCGGCGGTGCGGCGGTCCGGTAGCCCTGCAACGGCCGTAACGCGCGCTGGAGTTCGAGCGGGGCCGGGAACGCGGGGGCGGCGGGCACCCCGATCGGCAGCACCGTCGCACGGCCCTGCCCGTACCCCCGCGGCGAGCCGTCCCGCGGCACCGGGTACAGCGTGACCCGCCGCTGGTCGGCTCCCCCGCCACTGGGCGGCTCGGGCCGGTCGTCCGGCCGCACCTGAGCGGTGCCGGCCGGGTTCTCGCGGTCCGGGACCGGATCGCGCCCGGCCCCGGGCGGGAGGCCCCGGCGCGCGCCCGGGTCCTCCGGCGGCTCGACCGCGTCCGTCGGGCGCGCCCAGCGGGCCAGCCACAGGCTGTCGCACAGCTGCTCGGCGTCGGGGTCGAGCCCGATCCGCCGCATCCGGGCGATGAGTTCGGCGATCGGGTCGCCGCCGGGCAGGGCGGTGTCCCTCGGCTCACCGGGGGTGTCGGGACCGTGGCGCGCGGAGGCGTCGGGCATCAGCGCGTCACCTCGGGCGGTCGAGTCGCTGGATGAGCAGGTCCGCGAGACGGTCGCGACTGGGCGGGGTGGCCGCGTCGGTGAGGTAGATGGCGTTCAACAGCTGGTCGGCGGCGACCAGTTCGCTGCGCGAGCGCTCCAGGAAGTGCCCGATGAGATCGTCCCCGGCGCGCGCGGCCTCGTCGCCGAGATGGGCGCGTACGAAGGTGGCGAGCCGCTTGTGGTCCGGGCGGCCCAGTTCGAGGTGGATGCAGCGGCGCATCAGCGGGGCCGGGAAGTCGCGCTCCCCGTTGCTGGTGAGCACCACGAAGGGGAAGGCACGGCAGCGCACCCGGCCGTCGCGCACCCGCGCCTTGGTGCCGTCGGCGGTGAGCACCTCGGCCTCCCCGCCGGGCAGCCGGTCGGCGACGCGCTCCAGCTCCGGAATCGCGAACTCACCCTCCTCCAGAACGTTGAGGAGGTCGTTCGGCAGGTCGATGTCGCTCTTGTCGAGCTCGTCGATGAGCAGCACGCGCGGGGTGTCGGACGGCAGCAGCGCGGTACCGAGGGGGCCGAGGCGGATGTAGCTGCCGATGCCCTCGACGGAGCCGGGGGCGCCGGGAGTGGCGGGATCGGCGCCCTGGGGAGCGGCGATCTGCACGTCCTGGAGCCGGGCGATCGCGTCGTAGTGGTAGAGCCCGTCCTGGAGCGTGGAGCGGCTGACGATCGGCCAGCGCAGCACATTGCCCAGGCCCAGTTCGTACGCCACCGAGTGCGCGAGCGTGCTCTTGCCCGCGCCCGGGCTGCCGGTGACGAGCAGGGGGCGGCGCAGATAGAGCGCCGCGTTGATCATTTCGAGTTCCTCGGCGCCCGGCCGGTGCAGCTCGGCCAGATGCCGGTGCGCGCCCAGCCTGCGGTCCTCGGAACCGTCCGACTCACCGTTCCTCCCGGCCGCGTCCCGGCCGGCGAAATCGCGCCAGGGGGGCGGGGCCGGAAGGCGGCCTATGCCGTCGTGCGGTTCACCGGCGCCTCGGTAGATGAGCCACTCGCTGGATTCGGTCATTGCCCAGTCCTCGTCGTCACTCGTCCACCACGGCAGCCGTCGAACGTGCATCACCGTATCGACCCTCGGGAGGCCTCGTAAGGGCCCGGAAGGGGCTCCTGACGGGGACCTGGCACGGCGTCACACCGGGCCGTACGGTCAGGGTGATCATCGCGCCTCCGAGTCGTGCGGTCGTGGCGGTCGGGGGGTCGGCGGGCGTCCGAGTCGTACGGTCGCGGCGGTCGCGGCGGTCGCGGGGCGTCCACGCCGTACGGTCGCGGCGGTCGTGGCGCGTCCACGCCGTACGGTCGCGGCGGTCGGCGCGCCCCCAAGTCGTACGGTCACGGCGCCTCCAAAAGGTCCCCGGTCCCGGGAAGGGGCCGGTGCGGATCGTCGTAGAACAGGGCAATTCCATCGGCCCAGAAGGTCTCCGGCCGGCCCGCGTGCAGGCCGGCGCGCAGCGCGTGCACGAGCTCGGGGAGCCGGTCGGCGCTGCCCGCGCCCGCCACGGTGTCGCCCGCCCCGCGGTGGAACTCACCGCAGACCGCGTCGGGTTGGCCCCGCCAGCGCCGCCACAGCGCGACGCCGTAGCCGCCGTGCACGATCCGTACGAGCGCCACCGGGTCGTCCTCGAAGCGGTGGTCGCCGTAGCGGCAGAGCACCGGGACCGTGCGGTGCGGCAGTCCGCGCAGAGACTCCGTGGGCGGGACGGGTACCCGCAACCCGTCCTCGCAGTCCACGACTTCGGCCCGCGCCGCGCGCGCGTGGATCCACCGCCAGCGGGCCTCGCGCTCGCGCCGCTCCTCGTCGTCGAAGTCGTCGAAGTCGTCGAAGTTTTCGGAGCCGCCCGAGCCGCCTGGGTTGCCGGAGTTGCCCAGGCCGCCTGGGTTGCCGGAGTCGCCGGAGTCGCCGGAGCCGAGGGGTTCCGCGGAGCCTTCGGGGCCCGCGGGGGCGGTGAGGTCGTCAAGGCCGTCGACGGGGGGCTGCTCGGCGAGGTCGAACGAGGCGTCCCCGTCGCTCAGTTGGTCCCGGTCGGCACAGCGCACGACGACGGGCCGGTGCGCGCCGAGCGGCGGCTCGCCGGGGCCGAGCCGCCATTCGTCGACGGCGAGACCGAGCAGCAGATGGGGCAGCGCGACCTGGAGGACGGCGGGCCGCCCGGGTTCGTCGCACTGGCGGAAGGCCTCCGCGAGAGGTCCCGCCACAGCGGCGGGGAGGTCGGCCAGGAGGGTGTGTTCCGCGTCGCGCAGGCGCATCACCTCTCCGGTCGGATGGCTCACGGAGACCCGCCAGTCGCAGCGGTCCGGTTGCCAGGGCAGCTGCACCAGTTCGAGCAGGGCGAAGGGGCGGGGCGCACGGTCGGCGGCGTGCGCCGTCCGTGCCTCCGGCGGCGACGGCTCACGGTGCGGCAACCGGAGGCTCTCGATCCACTGCTGCCCGAGGCGATGACGGTACGCGGGTCCCAGGCCGCCTTCCGCGATCTTCCGCAACGACTCCCACAGCGCCCGCTCCGCCTGCTGCGTACCCGGCGTGACGAAGGGGCGTTCGGCGGTCGCGACCCGCATCAGGTAGTCGAAGACGAGTTCCAGCGCGCCGCCCCGGCGCGAGCTCTCGTACAGCGCCCCGAGACCGTCGCGCCAGCCGCGCGGCGCCGGGTGCGGGATCGCGGCCTGACCGCCGAGGAGGGGTTCGAGGATGTCCAGCAGTCCGCGGGTGCTGACCGGAGGCGGGAGATCGGCGAGCCTGCCGAGCAACTGGGCCCGCTCGTCCGGGCTCAGCGCACGGCCCGGCCGGGCGCCGAGCTGGTTCTGGACGTCGGCCCAGGTGCTGCGGTCGGAGTCGGGATGGCGCTGCCGGTCCCGGTGATAGCGGTCGTGGGCGTGGAAGACGGCCTGGTAGAGATCGTCGTGCTCGGCCCCCAGCCCACCGGCCGGGACCGGCAGGGCACGCAACTGCTCCACACCGGTGCAGGTGCCGCCGAGCCCCCGGTCCGCCTGCGCCTTCAGGACGCCGACGACCTCTCCGCGTACGGGGTCGACCACCGGGCCGCCCGAGACGCCGGGTGGCAGCACGTCGCCGCCCAGCCGGATCTGCTCGTCGTCCGACCAGCCGCCGAGGGTGCCCTGCACCGTGCAGGTCCCGTTCAGCCGGCGCAGCTCCCCGCCGACCACGGACCAGCCGGAGTAGTAGACGACCGCCTCTCCGTAGTACGCCGCCGGTCGCTCGGTGAGATACGCGCAGTCGTGGTCCACGGGCTCGCGCAGCCGCACCAACGCGAGGTCGGGGGCCGGCCAGCCGCCGCGTACGGGAAGCTCGACCTGGTCCGGGAGCGCCGTCGCCACCTCGCCGGCGACGGCGGACGTACCGCGGCCCGGCCCTGTCTCGTAGACCACGGTCACCTCGCCCCCCTCCCCGCTCCGTGCCACATGCGCACAGGTCAGAACCCAGTTCGGAGCGACGAAGAAGCCGCTCCCGAGGAACGTGCCGGGTTCGTCCTGGGCATACCCGGCCCCCGCGCGATGGATGCGCACCGTGGCCGCCATGACGAGATCACGCAGCGCACGGTGAGCGTTCCCGGGCCCGCCCGGTGCGCCCGGGGCGTGCCCGTCCGTCATACCCCGCCTCCGACGGAGGCAGCAGCGTCCCCACCGTGCGCCGGGGCGCCGGGGGACGCGCCGTCGTGCGTGCCGGTCGCCGGATCCGGCTGACCAGTGCCGCCCCCGCCGTGCGGAGCGACCGCCGAACCCGGCTGACCAGAGCCGCCCCCTTGCGCAGCCGCCGACGTATCCGGCCGGCCGGTGCCGCCCCCGCCGTGCGCAGCCGCCGACGTATCCGGCCGGCCGGTGCCGCCCGTGCCCCCGGCGGCCGGGGGTGCCGCGTCGAGGTCCGGTGGGCCGCCGTTCCAGGTGAGGGTCACCGTGATGCCGGCCTTGGCCTCGCCGTCGGCGAGGAGACCGACCACCTTGCCGGCCTTGGCCGTCAATTCGATGCCGAATTCGACGCTGACCTCGTCGGGCCGTACGGCGCGCAGCGGGTCGGCCAGCGAGCGAGCGACGCCGACGATCACCGACCGCAGGCTCTCGACCTGCGCCTCCACCCGCTCGCCGAACCCCGTGTCCGTGTACGACAGCTCGCCGGAGAGCGCCTCCAGCTCCTCGGCCCCCGAGATCCGCGCCCACACCGGCGTCCCGTCCGGCATCTCGACCCGTGCGATCCGGGTCACTGCGTCACCCATGGCATCCCCCGTTCCCCCACGCCCCCGTGGTACCGCCGACCTTGCAGGCTAGCCGCAGGGGGGCGTCCACGACAGAGGACCTCCGGCCGCCATGCGCCCCGCCTATCCTTTTCCCAGCGTTCCACTTCACTTTCACCGACGGAGCACCATCCATGTACTTCACCGACCGCGGCATCGAGGAACTTGAGAAGCGGCGCGGCGAGGAAGAGGTCACCTTCGAGTGGCTCGCCGAGCAACTGCGTACGTTCGTCGACCTCAACCCGGACTTCGAAGTGCCGGTGGAGCGGCTGGCGACGTGGCTGGCGCGCCTGGACGACGACGAGGACGACGACGAGTAGGACGAGGACGGCAGGACGGCAAGGACTGCGAGGACGGCGACGCACAGGACGGGCGGAGTAGATCGCCGCCTCCCTGAGCGAGTCGGTCGAAGGTCCTGTGCGAGCCAGTCGAAGTCGAAGGCCCTGTGCGAGCCAGAAGGTCCTGTGCGAGTCAGTCGAAGGCGCGCAGATGGTCGTACGCCAGCCCGAGGGCACCGTGCAGCGTCAGGAGCGCGCCGGCCACGATCCACCCGCCACTGCGCCGACGTACGCCCCAAGCGGTGAGCGGGAGACCGGCGGCCAGCTCGGCCGCGGCGAGGGCACCGGCCTTCGGGCCGCGGAGCCAGGACTCCGGGCCGCCGCCCTCCACGGCGTCGAGTTCGGCGCGGACCGAGGCACGCCAGCCGGTCCACTCGATCTGCTCGGCACCGGGCTGGATCCGGGCGACCTCACGGAGCCGGTCCGCGGGCTCCCCCGGGTTGAGGCCGGCCGGAAGCATCACCCCCGCGCGCGTGAGGACCGCGAGCAGCCCCCGCATGCGCGCGCGTGCGTCCGCCCCGGGCTCGGGCTTCGTCAGCTGCTCCAAGGGCTGTATGTCCAGCACGGGGTCGAGACCGAGCCGCGCGGCGAAGGTGCGCATCGCCTCGTCCTCCCCGACCGGGGTGCCGTTGGCCAGCCAGTCGTACCCCACGGTGCGCCGGAAACCCGAGGCCAGGGTGTAACCGCTGTGCTCGGCGTCCCACCAGAGGGCGAGGACGGGCCAGGGGGCGCCGACGGCGAGGGCCGTGGCCCACCCGGTGAGCACGCGGTCGACGGGTTCCGCGCCCTGCCGCCAGGCCTTGCCCTCGGGAACCAGCACGCTCCACTCGGCACCGGCCCCGGTGAGCAGCATGTGCTCGCGGAGCAGCTGGGCGGCGGGACCGACCGACTCGGGGTGCGCCCGGCACAGGAGCAGGGCGCCGGGAGCCGTGACCGAAGCACCGCCGGACGCAGTCGACATAGTCACACTTTAGGGCGATTTGCTCACATCAATCCCTCGATGATCCCCAGAACGGGTGTCTTGACTTTCCGTATCCGCGATATATCGTGAATGGCGGAAGACGCGATATGGCGCGTCGAGTTCGGACTCGAGTCGAGGGTCCGGTCCGGTCGAGGAGGTCTGCACCATGTCCGAGTGGTCCGTCGCCGAGCCCAGGAAGCTCACCTTCGACGACCCCG
Source organism: Streptomyces sp. NPDC058246 (assembly GCF_042881985.1). NCBI lineage: Bacteria > Bacillati > Actinomycetota > Actinomycetes > Kitasatosporales > Streptomycetaceae > Streptomyces > Streptomyces sp. NPDC058246. Next base: position 169,772 of record NZ_JBHVWZ010000003.1, read on the forward strand.
TCACGACCCTGCACGTACGCGTCGTCAACGGAACTGTGAACGTCGTGGGCACCGACGAGGGTTCCGCCCGGCTGGAGGTCTCCGCCCTGGAGGGCCCCCCGCTCCAGGTGACCCAGGAGGACGGCACCCTCACGGTGGCGTACGAGGACCTGCCCTGGAAGGGCTTCCTCAAGTGGCTGGACCGCAAGGGCTGGCGGCGGGAGGTGGTGGTCTCGCTGGCCGTGCCCACCGGCACCCGGGTCGAGGTGGGCGTGGTCGGCGCGGCCGCCGTGGTCTCCGGTATGGATGCCCGCGTGGAGGTTAAGGGCGTCACGGGCGACACGACCCTCGTCCGCGTCGCCGGTCCGGTCCGGGTGGACACGGTGTCGGGGAATCTGGAGGCCCAGGCCGTCACCGGCGACCTCCGCTTCAACTCCGTCTCCGGCGACCTGACCGTCGTCGAGGGCTCGGGCTCCTCCGTGCGGGCCGACTCGGTGAGCGGCTCGATGATCGTGGACCTCGACCCCACGGGCACTCCGACGGACGTCCGACTGACGAACGTCTCCGGGGAGATCGCCATCCGGCTCCCGCACCCGGCGGACGCGGAGGTGGAGGCCAACACCGCGAGCGGCACCGTCTCCAGCGCCTTCGAGGACCTCCGGGTGACCGGTCAGTGGGGCGCCAAGAAGATCACCGGCCGACTGGGTGCGGGCAACGGAAGGCTGAAAGCGATGACCGCCTCCGGCTCCATCGCCCTGCTGCGCAGGCCCCCGACGGACGACGAGCCGTACGGCGACGCTCCTGAACCGCCCGCCGCACCCCCGGCCGAGAGTTCTCCCGAGGCCCCGACCGACAAGAAGGTGCTCTGAGATGGCCCCCGTCTTCGCCCACGGCCGCCTTCGCCTCTACCTCCTCAAGCTGCTGGACGAGGCGCCGCGCCACGGGTACGAGGTGATCCGGCTCCTGGAAGAGCGCTTCCAGGGCCTGTACGCGCCCTCGGCGGGCACCGTCTACCCCCGGCTGGCCAAGCTGGAGGCCGAGGGACTCGTCACCCACACCACCGAGGGCGGCCGCAAGGTGTACGCGATCACGGACGCGGGCCGCGCCGAACTCGCCGACCGCAGCGGTGAACTGGCCGACCTGGAGCTGGAGATCCGCGAGTCGGTGGCCGAGCTCGCGGCGGAGATCCGTGCCGACGTACGGGGCGCGGCGGGCGACCTGCGCCGCGAGATGCGCGCGGCGGCCACGGAGGCCCGGCGGGGCCCCAAGGCCGGCACCGGCGCGAAGGAACACGAGGCCGCCCCGGGCGAGTTCGACGGCCTCGGCGACTACCGCGACAAGGAGTCGTGGCGGGCGGCGAAGGAGGAGATGCGGCGCGTCCGGCAGGAGTGGAAGGAGCAGGCCCGCCGCGCGAAGGACGAGAGCCGCCGGGCCCGCGACGAGGCCCAGCGCGCCCGCCGCCAGGCCAAGGAGGCCCAGGAGCGGGCCCGCGCCCAGGCCCAGGAGGAAATGCAGCGCATGGCCAGGCGGGTCCAGGACCAGGTGCAGGACCACTTCGCACGGGGCGACTGGCCGACGGGCGTCCGCGAGGGACTGACCGAACTCGCCAAGGAATTCGGCGACTTCGGAAAGAACTTTGGCAAGGACCTGGGCAAGGACTTCGGCTTCGGCCGCACCGACCAGGCCACGGATCCGGCCGCCCGGCCGGAGTACACGGTCACCCCCGAGGACTTCCCCGCCGACTATGAACCCTCCTGGGCCCACGATGACTCCACCGGCCACCCCGCCCGCGACCTCGACCGCCTCCTGGACCGCTTCCGCGACGACATCCGCGACACGGCCCGCGACCACGGCGTCACAGAAGACCAACTACGCGAAGCCCGCCACCACTTGTCCACAGCAGCGGCCCACATCGGCGCGACGCTCCGAAGGAGCTGATTCCAGCCCGTCCGAGGAGTGAGGACGCGGCCGTTGAGGCCGAAAGCGGGGCGTGGGGGGGCGGCAGGCCCCGGGGACGATGGGGGTTCCCCCTGCTCGGGCGAAGCCGAGGGCTCGGGGGAGGGTAGGCAGGGAGGGCGCGAAACACTGCGCACCCCGGGCACCTCACCCAGCCTCGGCCACGCCCCCGCCTCTCTCCCCGTCCCCGGCCCCAGCCCCGTACAGCACCCGAGTCACCGCCTCGTACGTCACCCCGTGATCGGTCAGCACCTCCGCGGCCACACCACCCCGCACGGTGAACGCCAGGAGCAGATGCTCGTCACCGATATGCCGGTCCCGACGGGCGACGGCGACCCGAAGGGCCTGGGTCAGCACGTCCTTGGCGCCCTGGGCAAAGGGCCGGCGCTTGGACCGGCGAGCACTCCCGCCCCGACTGCCCGCCTCCAACGCCCCTTGCCCGTGCGCCTCTTCCACCCGGGAGACGATCTCGGACAGATCGATACCGAGCCCGGAGAGGGCATCCACATCGGCGCGGGAGAGCCCACCGCGCCGCCGCGCCTCGGCGAGGTCCCGCTCCACCGACTCCCGTCGGCCGGCCAGTCCGAGCGAGGCGAGGGCGAACGAACCCCGGCTGCCCTCCCGGTCGAGGAGGGCGAGCAGCAGGTGCTCCGCCTCCACGGTGTCGGCGCCCGCCCGCTCGGACCGGAGCACCGCTCCCTCGACAACCGCCCGCGCGTCCTTCGTGAACCGCTCGAACATCACTGCCTCCCGTACTTCTTGTGCACGGCCTGCCTGCTCACTCCGAGTTCCGCGGCGATCTCCTGCCACGACCAGCCCTGATTGCGCGCACTGCGCACCTGCACCGCTTCCAACTGCTCCAGCAGTCTCCGCAGCGCGGAGACGGCCCGCAGCCCGATCCGCGGATCGCGATCACCCGCGCGCTCGGCCAGATCCGTTGCTTCGGTCATGATGTCAACTTACGTTGACAGAGCAGCCCTTGTCAACCACGGTTGACACGCGAGACGAGGCGAGACGCCGCGGGGGACGCCGCAGGACGCGGCGAGACGGCACGCCATGACACGACGACACGGCAACGGCCGGCCCGGAAACCCGGACCGGCCGTGAGAGCGGAAGGAAGGAAAGGTCAGCCGTTGGTGAGCACGATCTTCCCGAACTGGTCGCCCGACTCCAGCCGTTCGAACCCCTCTCGGGCCCGGTCGAGGGGAAGCACCTCGTCGATGACGGGCCGTACACCGGTGGCGGCGCAGAAGGACAACAGGTCCTCCAACTCGTCCTTGGTGCCCATGGTGGAGCCGACGACCTTCAGCTCCAGGAAGAAGACGCGGGTCAGTTCGGCGTGTGCGGGCCGGTCACCACTGGTCGCGCCCGAGATGACCAGCGTGCCCCCGGGCCGCAGGGACTTGATGGAGTGCGACCAGGTGGCGGCCCCCACCGTCTCGATGACCGCGTCGACCCGCTGCGGCAGCCGCGCCCCCGACTCGAGGGCCTCCACGGCACCCAGCTCGACGGCCCGCTTCCGCTTGGCCTCGTCGCGGCTGGTGGCGAACACCCGCAGCCCGGCGGCCTTCCCGAGCACGATCGCGGCGGTGGCCACGCCACCGCCCGCACCCTGTACGAGGACCGAGTCACCGGGGCGCACCCCGGCGTTGGTGAAGAGCATCCGGTACGCGGTCAGCCAGGCGGTGGGCAGACAGGCCGCCTCCTCGAAGGACAGCTCCTTGGGCTTGGGCAGCACATTCCACGTCGGTACGGAGACCTGCTCGGCGAAGGTGCCCGGGTAGCGCTCGGTGAGAATGGACCGGGGCTCCTTGGGGCCGACCCCGTGCCCGCTCTGGCCGATGACGGAGTGCAGCACCACCTCGTTCCCGTCCTCGTCGATTCCCGCGGCGTCGCAGCCGAGGATCATCGGGAGCTTGTCCTCGGCGAGGCCGACTCCGCGGAGGGACCACAGGTCGTGGTGGTTGAGCGAGGCGGCCCGTACGTTCACGGTCGTCCAGCCCGGCCTCTGCTCCGGGGCCGGGCGCTCCCCCAATTCCAGGCCGTTCAGCGGCTGGTCACGGTCGATTCGGGCGGCATAGGCAGCGAACATGACCTTGACGATAGGCGTCACCCTCCACCGGCGGAACCAGGTCCCCCTGTGACACGCGTCCCGCACCCCGGTGCCGGGGCCCTTCCCGCACCCCGGTGCCGGAGCCTTCCCGCATCCCGGGCCGGGGCCGGGGGCCCTCAGCCTCAACCCGTCCGGCATTCGAGGACGAGGCCGTCCAGGCCGAAGCATGGAATCTCGGGGCGACAGCCCCCTCCCCCTCCCCCCAAGAACCCCCGACCACCCACCCACACAAAAAACGGCCCCGCCGGGCAACCACCCGGCGGGGCCGCAACACTCACACCGCGTCAGCGGCGGGCAACCCCCTCGGCCCGGGCAGCCGCGGCCACCGCCGCGGTCACCGCAGGAGCCACCCGCTCGTCGAACGGCGAGGGAATCACGTAGTCGGCGGCGAGATCGTCCCCGACGACCGCGGCCAGCGCGTCGGCGGCCGCGATCTTCATCCCCTCGGTGATCCGAGACGCCCGCACCTGCAGCGCGCCCGCGAAGATCCCGGGGAACGCCAGCACGTTGTTGATCTGGTTCGGGAAGTCGGACCGCCCGGTCGCGACGACGGCCGCGTACTTGTGGGCGATGTCGGGGTGCACCTCGGGGTTCGGGTTGGCCATCGCGAAGACGAAGGCGCCCTCCGCCATCGAAGCCACCGCGGGCTCCGGCACCGTACCCCCGGAGACCCCGATGAAGACGTCCGCGCCCGCGAGAGCCGACTCCAGCGACCCCGAGAGGCCGGCCTTGTTGGTGATCTCCGCGAGCTCGCGCTTGACGTCCGTCAGGTCGTCGCGGTCCTTGGACACGACGCCCTTGCGGTCCGTGACGGCGACATCCCCGAGCCCCGCCTCCAGCAGGAACTTGGCGATGGCGACCCCGGCCGCACCGGCGCCGGAGATGACCGCGCGCAGGTCGCCCAGCGACCGCCCGGTCAGCTTCGCCGCGTTGCGCAGCGCCGCAAGCGTCACGACCGCGGTGCCGTGCTGGTCGTCATGGAAGACGGGAATGTCCAGGCGCTCCTGGAGCTTCCGCTCGATCTCGAAGCACCGCGGCGCCGAGATGTCCTCCAGGTTGACGCCACCGAAGGACGGCGCCAGCCGGGCAACGGTCTCGACGATCTCGTCGACACCCGTGCAGTCGAGCGCGATCGGCACCGCGTCGACGCCGCCGAACTGCTTGAACAGGATGGCCTTGCCCTCCATGACCGGAAGGGAGGCCTCGGGGCCGATGTCCCCCAGCCCCAGAACGGCCGTCCCATCCGTCACCACAGCCACGACGGACGACTTCCATGTGTAGTCGTGGACGAGCTCGGGCTGCTCGGCGATGGCGCTGCACACCTTCGCCACGCCGGGCGTGTACGCCAGGGACAGGTCGTCCTTGTCACGGACGGGCACGGTGGCCTGCACGGCCATCTTGCCGCCGCGGTGCAGCGCGAATGCCGGGTCGAAGGAATCGAGGGGCTCGCCCCCGGCTTCCTGATCCGTACTGCTGTCGCTGCGAGGATTGACGATCTCCGCTGCCACTTTGTTTTACCCCTTAAGTCTTCATTGTTTGAGGGTGACCACTCCTGGTTGAGGGGTGGGCGGGCACCGCGCAAGCCCTGCCGCCGTGGTTGCGTACGGGCGGATGCGCGACGGGCGCGCCGCACACGCGCCCTGAGCCCCGGATGAGGGGTGTAAAGAACCTTCTTACCGGACGGATGGTGCCGACGACGAGTCCATAACGCGAAGGTCACACGCCGGTGACATGACTCATAGCCGAATATATGGACAAGTCCACGACTTGCCCTCATGTCACCGCAAGCGCGGAGTAGCGACCGCCCGCATCGTGAGATGCGCCGAAGATCTTCCGGCCGGAGGGGGTGATTCCCGCATAAGGTCCGGCCTTGATGTACCGGCCCCTAGCGGTTCGGGGGTCACCCGTTATCCGATTTTGACATAGCGGGCCCCCTGAACAGAGCAATCCGAATGGCAGGATGCCGTCATCACAGGAGGTCGCAACACCCGAAGGTGTGTGTTCTCGTCGACCTATCGGTACTCCCTCATCCGCCGGAGGAACCCAACATGACCGCAGGCTCCACCCGTCGTACCACCGCCGCGAAGTCCAGGACAGCAGCGGTCGGCGCGATCGCGGTCGCAGGCGCCCTGATCCTCACCGGCTGCGGTGACCAGACGAACAGCGGAGGTGGCGGGTCCAGCACGACCGCCAAGTCCAACAGCGCCCCGCTCTTCTCCAAGCTGCCGAAGAAGATCCAGGACGCGGGCGTCATCAAGGTCGGCACGAACGCCGAGTACGCCCCCATGGAGTCCACCGAGGGTGGCAAGATCGTCGGCGTCGACCCCGACCTGGCCGACGCCCTCGGCAAGCAGCTCGGCGTGAAGTTCCAGTTCACCTCCGGCTCCTTCGACGGCCTGATCACGGCCGTCAACTCCGGCCGCTACGACATCGCGATGTCGTCCATCACGGACAACAAGCAGCGCCAGGAGGGCCTGGACGACAAGGGCAAGAAGCTCGGCGAGGGCGTCGACTTCGTCGACTACTTCACGGCCGGTACGGCCATCTACGTGAAGAAGGGCAACCCCCAGGGCGTCAAGGGCATCGAGGACCTCTGCGGCAAGACGGCCGCCGTGCAGCGGGGCACCACGTACGAGACGGCCCTGCAGGACCAGTCCAAGAAGTGCAAGGACGCGGGCAAGAAGGCCATCAACATCGAGTCGTTCGACAACGACACCGAGGCCCAGACCCGCGTGAAGTCCGGCGGCGCCGTGGCCGGCATCAACGACTACCCGGTGGCGGTCGACCTGGCCAACAAGGCCGACGGCGGCAAGGCCTTCGAAGTGATCAACAAGCAGTACGACGCCGGCCCGTTCGGCATCGTCCTGAGCAAGAAGAACACCGAACTCCGTGACGTACTGAAGGAAGCCGTCGACGCGATCATCAAGGACGGCTCGTACCAGAAGGTGCTGGAGAAGTGGGGCGCCCAGACCGGCGCGATCGAGCAGTCCGCGATCAACGGCGGCAAGTAAGCCGAGCGCACCACTGAAGGGCAGTCACGTGACTGACAATCTCGACAAGTCCCCCGCGGACGCCCCGCCCTCGGGCGGCACGGTGTCCAAGAGCGGGGCATCCGGGCCGTCCCCGGAATCCATCAAGGCGATCCCCGTCCGGCACTACGGCCGGTGGGTCAGCGGCGTCATCGTCGTCGCGCTGCTGGTGGCGCTCGGCTACGCGTTCTCGCAGGGCGACATCCAGTGGCACACGGTCAGCGACCAGCTCTTCGTGTCCAGTGTCGTCCAGGGCGCCGGCCGCACGCTGCTGATCAGCGTGCTCGCCATGATCGTGGGTGTGGTGCTGGGCATCGTCCTCGCGGTGATGCGGCTCTCGAAGAACCCGGTGACCAGCACGGTCGCCTGGCTGTACATCTGGTTCTTCCGCGGCACGCCGGTCTACGTCCAGCTGCTGCTGTGGTTCAACCTGGCGCTGATCTTCCCCATCCTGAATCTCGGTCCGATCTACAAGAACGAGATGACGGACGTCATGACTCCGTTCATGTGCGCCCTGCTGGGTCTCGGTCTGAACGAGGCCGCGTACATGGCCGAGATCTGCCGCGCCGGCCTGCTGGCCGTCGACGAGGGGCAGACGGAGGCCGCGCACGCCCTGGGCATGAGCCACACCAAGACGCTGCGCCGGATCGTGATCCCGCAGGCGATGCGCGTCATCGTGCCGCCGACCGGCAACGAGTTCATCAACATGCTGAAGACCTCGTCGCTGGTGTACGCGGTCACGTACAACGAGCTGCTGCGTTCCACCTCGGCGATCGGCTCCACGTCGTACGCCGTGATGGAGATGCTCTTCGTCGCCTCCATCTGGTACCTGGCCATGACCAGTGTGTTCAGCGTCTTCCAGTACTACCTGGAGCGCTACTACGCACGCGGTTCCAGCCGCAGCCTGCCTCCGACCGTCTTCGAGAAGATCAAGGCGAACTTGCTTTCGCTGGGCAGCGAAAGGGCCAAGGGATGACCGCGATGGTGAAGGCCGAGGGCGTCCACAAGTCCTTCGGTCTGGTAGAGGTCCTCAAGGGCATCGACCTGGAGGTGAACTCCGGCGAGGTGTTCTGCCTGATCGGCCCGTCCGGCTCCGGCAAGTCGACCTTCCTCCGGTGCATCAACCACCTGGAGAAGATCAACGCCGGCCGCCTGTACGTCGACGGCGACCTGGTCGGCTATCGCCAGAAGGGCGACAAGCTGTACGAGCTCAAGGACAGCGAAGTCGCCCTGAAGCGCCGGGACATCGGCATGGTCTTCCAGCGCTTCAACCTGTTCCCGCACCTGACGGCTGTGGAGAACGTCATGGAGGCGCCGATCCAGGTCAAGGGCGCGAAGAAGTCGGAAGCCCAGCACCGTGCGATGGAGCTGCTCGAACGCGTCGGCCTGGCCGACAAGGCGCGCAACTACCCCTCGCAGCTGTCCGGCGGTCAGCAGCAGCGCGTGGCGATCGCCCGCGCGCTGGCCATGGACCCGAAGCTGATGCTCTTCGACGAGCCGACCTCGGCGCTCGACCCGGAGCTGGTCGGTGACGTCCTCGACGTCATGCGCGACCTCGCCGAGTCGGGTATGACGATGGTCGTCGTCACCCACGAGATGGGCTTCGCCCGCGAGGTCGGCGACTCGCTGGTCTTCATGGACGGCGGTGTGGTGGTCGAGTCCGGCCACCCCCGCGACGTTCTGACGGACCCGCAGCACGAGCGCACGAAGTCGTTCCTGTCCAAGGTGCTCTAGCCGCACCCGAGCGGGAACGCGAAGCGAGGAAGGGGCGGTACGGGTCTCCCGTACCGCCCCTTCCGCATGTCCTGCCGGGGGCCTACTTGACCGCGAGCACCAGCGCGTCCGACGGTGAGCGCCACACCGGCCGGGCCTCGCCGAAGCCGGCCTCGCGCAGCACGCGCGCGTGCCAGTCGGCGGACGGGGTGTCGCCGTCGGCGTGCTCGCCGTAGATCTCGAAGCGGCGGGCGGTGGGCGCGGCGAGGACGGGGTCCTGGGCGGCCAGCTCCCACCATTCGGCCCAGTCGAGGGCGCCGTTCTTCTTGGCCTGATCCATACGGGTGTGCCGCTGGGCCCGCTCGGCCGCGTTGATCCGGGGCGTCGTCTCGTCGATCATGTGGTCGGCGTTCATGAAGACACCGCCGTCGCGGACGAGTCCCGCGATCTGACCGTAGAGGGCCGCGAGGGGTTCGCTGTGCAGCCAGTGCAGGGCCGTGGCGGTCAGGACGGCGTCGTACGAGTCGTACGGCAGCAGCGTGGGCCACCGCGGGTCCTTGAGGTCCGCCGTGACGAAGGAGACCCGGTCGTCGGCCGCGAAGGTGCCCTCGGCGATGGTGAGCAGCGCGGGGTCGAGGTCGACGCCGGTGCTGGTGGCGTTCGGGAGACGGGCGAGCAGCCGGGCCGTGATGGTGCCGGTGCCGCAGGCCAGGTCGAGGACGCGCGGCGCGGGCCCGGCCAGGGCCTCGACCATGTCGAGCATCACCCGGAAGCGTTCTTCGCGGTCCGGCATGTACCACTCCTGCTGCCGGTCCCAGCTCTCCTGCCAGGCACGCCAGTCGGTTCCGCTGCTGACGGTCGCCATGTAAGCCCCTTACTTCGCTCACCTACGTAATACCCTGGAAGCACGATCATCTCTTACCTGACCGCAGGCACGACGATAGAACGCCCTCCGTAAGGACTACAAGTGGAACTGGCCTATTACTCGGATTACGCCGTCCGTCTCGTCAACAGCGAGGAGCCGGCCCGGGGCAAGGACTCGCTGACCTCGGTCGAGGCCGTCCGCGACCTCTTCGAAGGGAACTCCTCGGCGGCCCGCCGCGCCACGGACGCGGACGTCACCCGCTTCCGCTCGGTACGGGGGCGGCTGCGCGCGGTCTTCGAGGCGGCGGACGGCGGCGACGAGACCCTCGCCGTGGACCTGCTGAACTCACTGCTCCTGGAGTTCCCGGTGAGCCCGCAGATCTCCGGGCACGACTACCGGGACGACGCCGGCCACCCGCTGTGGCACATGCACCTGGCCGAGCACCCGTCCAACGCGACATCGGGCTACGCGGCGATCGCGGCGATGGGCCTGGCGTTCCACCTGACGGAGTACGGCGTCGACCGTTTGGGCCTGTGCGAGGCCGCGCCCTGCCGCAACGCCTATCTGGACACCTCGACGAACCGCTCCCGGCGCTACTGCTCGGACCGCTGTGCGACCCGCGCCAACGTGGCGGCCTACCGCGCCCGCAAGCGCCTGGAGGCGGACCGGTCGGACAACACGGGCCTGGCGGCCCCGAGCACCCAGCGGACGACGGCGACCGGCGACCGCTGACCGCCCTTCAGGGGCCGGTAGCGGAACCGCACCTTCCCGAGGACGAGTTCCTCGGGCACGGTCCCGTAGTCCGTGCTGTCGCCCCCCGCGAACGCGTTGTCCCCCAGCACCCACCAGCCCCCCTCCCGCCGCTCCGCGACACGCTTGACGACCAGCAGGTCCTGCTGGAACGGATGACGCAGGACGACGACGTCACCGGGACCGACCCTGGCCCCCCACTGCACGACGAGCCGATCCCCGTGCTGGAGCGTGGGAACCATGGACGCTCCCGTCACCTCGGCCGCCCCGAACGGCAGGAGCGCCCTCCCCTGCTCGGTCTCCTGCGACAGTTCCGGCATCACCGCCACCTCCCCGGTCCTATCCTCCACCAGTCCCAGTTTCACCCTGGACTTTTGTCCTAAGCCCATGGGGGCACTCGCGAAAACCCGTCTCCTACGGAGTAATGTCCCACCTGAGAAGACGATCACGAGGAAGGACAGCTCAATGCTCTCCCGCCTGTTTGCCCCCAAGGTCAAGGTCAGCGCACACTGCGACCTGCCCTGCGGTGTCTACGACCCGGCCCAGGCCCGCATCGAGGCGGAGTCGGTGAAGGCCGTCCAGGAAAAGATGGCCGGCAACGACGACCCGCACTTCCAGGCTCGCGCCACCGTCATCAAGGAGCAGCGCGCCGAGCTCGCCAAGCACCATGTGTCGGTGCTCTGGAGCGACTACTTCAAGCCCCCGCACTTCGAGAAGTACCCGGAGCTGCACCAGCTGGTCAACGACACCCTGAAGGCCCTCTCGGCCGCCAAGGCGTCCACCGACCCGGCGACGGGCCAGAAGGCGCTGGACTACATCGCCCAGATCGACAAGATCTTCTGGGAGACCAAGAAGGCCTGACACTCCGTCAGCCTCCGTGGACCGGCGATCGGTGCACCATCGCAGGTCCCTGGGCACCCCGAAGGGGCCCGGCCGACTCACCGGCCGGGCCCCTTCGGCAGTTCCTCTCCCAGCTCCGGGGCGCACCCCGGCCCGACGTGGCCGAAGCGCACGCGCAGCTGCGCGGGCGGCCGGAGTTCCTTCAAGAGCCGGCGACCTTCTGCTACGACGGTGACCCTCCGCTACGCCGGTGACCGGCCGCCCAGATGATTCCGCCACGCTCGAGCAGGGCGTGAACGAACGGCGAGGAGATCCGCACATGCTTGCGTCCTGGTACGACGGACAAGGCCCGGCGGCAGACGTGCTCCGGGTGGGTGAGCTCCCCGATCCGGAGCCCGGCCCCGGCGAGGTTCGCGTCCGCGTCACCGTCTCGGGCGTCAACCCCGGCGACACCAAGAAGCGAGGGGGCTGGCTCGGCTCGTCGATGCCGTACCCGCGGGTGATCCCGCACAGCGACGCCGCGGGAGTGGTCGACGCCGTGGGCGACGGGGTCGACGGACGCCGCGTCGGGCAGCGGGTCTGGGTGTACGGCGCCCAGTCCTACCGGCCCTTCGGCACCGCGGCCCAGTACACCGTCGTACCCGGCCATCAGGCCGTCCGCCTGCCCGACCACCTCACCGAGGACCTCGGTGCGAGCCTCGGCATCCCCGGGATCACCGCCCACCGCACGGTCTTCGCCGACGGCTCGGTCGACGGAAAGCTCGTCCTCGTGCACGGCGTCCTCGGCGGGGTCGGCTCCCTGGCCGCCCAGCTCGCGCGCTGGGCCGGTGCCACCGTGCTCGCCACCGTCCGCCGCGGTGCCGACCTCGACCGCGTCGACCCGGCCGTCGTCTCCCACGCCGTGGCCCTGGACCAGGAGAACCCGGCGGCGGCGATCCGCGGGTACGCGCCCCAGGGCGTCGACCGGATCATCGAGGTGGCCCTGTCCGACAACGCCGACCTCGACAACGCCGTCGCCGCCGACGACGCCGTCATCGCCGCCTACGCCACCGGCGCCGCCCGCACCGAAATCCCCTTCTGGCCGCTGCTGTTCCGCAACGTCACCCTGCGGCTGCTCGGCAGCGACGACTTCCCGGCCGAGGCCAAGCGGCAGGCCGCTCGCGATCTGACCTCCGCGGCCGCCGTCGGCGAGCTCACCGTCGACGTCGGCGACCGCTACCCGCTGGAGGACATCGCCCGGGCCCACGACCGCGTCGATGCGGGAGGCCGCGGTCGCGTCCTGGTCACCGTCCCCCGCTGACCGGAAGGTCGGCTCGGCGGTCATTCGAGCAGGTCGGCGAGCGCCGGTGCCGTGGTGTGCGGGACGAGGGACCGCTCGGTGTCGGTGCCCCGTGCCATCCTGAGGGGGTGACCGACAGCAGAGCCCTGGAGGACCTGGTCCGGCTGCGCCAGGCCCGCGACCGGATGGACCGTGAGTTCGCGGACCCACTGGACATGGCCACGCTCGCGCGCAGCGCGCTGATGTCGCCGGGGCACTTCCAGCGGAGCTTCCGCGCGGCCTTCGGCGAGACTCCGTACACCTATCTCATGACCCGCAGGATCGAGCGGGCCAAGGCGCTGCTGCGCCGGGGCGACCTGACGGTCACCGAGGTCTGCTTCGCCGTGGGGTGTACGTCGCTGGGCTCGTTCAGCTCCCGCTTCACGGAGCTGGTCGGCGAGACCCCGAGCGCGTACCGGGCCCGCCCGCACGATCACGGCGCCCCCATCCCGTCCTGCGTCACCCGCCACCTGACCCGCCCGCCCCGTCACCCGAACCCGGAGGCGGAGCCGGGAACGCGGCTCTAGCGTGGGGGCCATGGACGTAAAACTCTCCCAATGCTTCATCGCCGTGGACGACCACGACAAGGCGATCGCCTTCTACCGGGACGTGCTGGGCCTGGAGGTCCGCAACGACGTCGGGTTCGAGGGGATGCGCTGGGTCACGGTCGGCTCGCCGCTCCAGCCGGACGTGGAGATCGTCCTGGAGCCCCCCGCGGCGAACCCGGACGCCTCCCCCGCGGACAAGCAGGCCATGGCCGAACTGCTGGCCAAGGGCATGCTGCGCGGCGTCATCTTCTCCACCGCCGACTGCGACGCCCTCTACGACCGCGTCCGCGCCTCCGGCGCCGAAGTCCTCCAGGAACCCACGGACCAGCCCTACGGCCTCCGCGACTGCGCCTTCCGAGACCCCGCGGGCAACCTCCTGCGCTTCACCGAACGGTCCCACTGAAAACCCCGTTGCGCGGGCCGATCCGGCGGGAGACGGTACGAGCCGTACCGACCGTCTGACAGGGAGCGGCCCGATGAGCGAACCGATCCGGTGGACCTGTGCCTTTGTCGATCGTCCGATGAAGGAGTTCGGGACGGCCACCGACTTCTGGACCGCGATCACCGCGACGCGTCTGTCCGAACCCCGTGGCGACCAGGGCGAGTTCGTGACCCTGCTGCACGACGGCGCCGACGCGGCCGTGAAGGCGCAGGGCGTCGAGGCGGGCGACGGCGGCGCGCATCTCGACCTCGCCGTCGAGGACGTACGGGCGCTGGTGGAATCGGCGCTGCGGCTCGGCGCCGAGGTCGCCGCCGACCACGAGACGTGGGCCGTGCTGCGGTCACCCGGCGGACAGTTGTTCTGCGCGGTCCCGTGGCGCGGCGAGTCGAGACGTCCCCCGGTGGTCGAGGTGCCGGGCGGCGGCGCGACGAGCCGGCTCGACCAGGTGACCATCGACCTCGCGCCAAACGTGTACGACGCCGAGATCACCTTCTGGAGCGAGCTCACCGGCTGGGCGTCCCACCCCGGCGCACTCCCGGAGTTCCACCTGGTCCAGCCCCCCGCCACGCTCCCCTTCCGCATCCTCCTGCAACGCCTCGGCACCGGCCGTCCCACCTCGGCCCACCTCGACATCGCCTGCTCGGACATCGAGACGGTCCGGGCCCGGCACGAAGACCTGGGTGCGCATCTTGTGGGCCGGGGAGCACGCTGGGCGGTGATGCGGGACCCCGCGGGCGGCACGTACTGCCTGACACCGCGCGATCCCGGGACGGGGAGCCTTCCTGGCTGACATTTCAGCTCCTGGCGGTCACGCCGCGTCCCACGCCTCCACGTCCACGACTGCCTCCACCGGGATCGGCCCGTACACGTGCGGGAACTCCTCGCCTCCGGGCTTCATCGCCTCGTAGCGGAGCGGCGCCCCGAGCCGTTCGGGGTCGATGACGAGGACCACCAGGTCGTCGGGGCCGGTGTAGGAGCCGTACAAGAAGGAGGCCACGCCCGGGAGTTGGTGGCGCAGGGAACAGTGGATGAAGCCCTCCTCCTGGAGGGTGCGGCCACGGGTGGACATCTCGTACGCTCCGGAGGCGCGGGCCGCGTCCCACAGGGAGCGCTCGGTGATGTGCAACAGGGGTTCTGACATGCCGCAAGCCTAAGGAACGCAACGCCGCCGGCAACGCCACGGCATCGGCATCGGCATCGGCTGCCGAATCGGCAAGGCTGCGGAATCGGAATCGGGATCGGCATCGGCGCGGCTTCAGCGACGCCACGGCCAGTGACCCTGGGGCTCCAGTGACGCTACGGCTCCAGTCTTGCCGCCCGCGCCCGCAGATAACGTTGCTCCGGAAGGCTGAGGGTCTTGCGGGCCGCCGCTTCGTACGCGGCCCGCGCCGCCGCCGGGTCGCCCGCGCGTTCCAGCAGATGGCCGCGGACCGCGTCCAGCCGGTGCCCGGCCGCCAACTCGTCCTGCAGCAGGTCGAGTTCGGTCAGACCGGCGCTCGGCCCGTGCACCATGGCCACCGCCACGGCCCGGTTGAGGTGTTCGACGGGCCCCGGGACCCGGCGCACCAGCACGTCGTACAGGCCGAGGATCTCGCGCCAGTCCGTCGCCTCCGGGGACGCGGCCTCGTCGTGCACGGCGGCGATGGCGGCCCGCAGCTGGTAGGGCCCGGCGCTCTGCCGCGACAGCGACAGCGCCTCGGTCACCAGCGCCGCGCCCTCCTCGATCGCCGCCTTGTCCCACCGGCCGCGGTCCTGCTCGTCGAGCGGCACCAGTTCGCCGTGCGGGCCGGTCCGCGCGGTGCGCCGGGCGTCGGTCAGCAGCATCAGCGCCAGCAGGCCCGTCACCTCGCGGTCAGCGGGCAGCAGCCGGTGCACCGTTCGCGTCAACCGGATGGCCTCGCCCGCGAGTTCGGCCCGCTGGAGCACCGCCCCGGACGTCGCCGTGTAGCCCTCGTTGAAGATCAGGTACAGCGTGTGGAGGACGGCGGGCAGCCGCTCCCCCCAGTGGTCCGGGCGTCCGAAACGGACCCCCTTCAGCCGTTGCTTGGCCCGGCTGATCCGCTGGGCCATCGTCGCCTCGGGCACGAGATACGCGCGGGCGATCTCCGCGGTGGTCAGACCGCCGACAGCGCGCAGGGTGAGCGCGATCTGTGCGGGCGCGGTCAGGTCCGGATGGCAGCAGAGGAAGAGGAGGGACAGCGTGTCGTCCTCCGACGGGGCACGGCCGGCCCCGGGCGGCGGCGCCGTGAACGCGTCCCGTGGCGTCAGCGCCGCCGCCCGCTCCTCCCGCAGCCGCCGCGCCTCCTCCGCGCGCAGGGCGTCGACCAGCCGCCGCGAGGCGACCTTGATCAGCCACCCGCGCGCGTTGTCGGGCACCCCTTTCAGCGCCCACTGCCCGGCCGCCGCGAGCAGCGCCTCCTGTACGGCGTCCTCGGCGGCGTCGAAATGCCCGTACCGGCGTACGAGCGCGCCGAGGACCTGCGGCGCGTGCCGGCGCAGCAGATCCTCGACCTCACGCGTACCACTCGTCACGACTCATCCGACTCGACTCATCCGGCTCATCCGACTCGACTCGTACGACGCCGTACGACTCGTACGACTCGTGCCGCTCACTCCGGTCAGATGTCCCCGGCACCGTCCAGGATGGGCCGGATGACCACCGGATAGTTCGTGGCGCCCGCCGGGCCGGGGCACCGGGTCACGCGCTCGGCGATCTCGGTGACCCGCTCGAGGCTCTGGCACTCCAGGACCCAGTAGCCGGCCATCACTTCCTTGGTCTCGCCGTACGGCCCGTCGGTGATCACGGCCTTGCCGTCCGGCCCGGCGGTGACCAGCCGGGCCTGCGCGGGCTCGGCCAGCCCCTGCCCGTCGATCAGCTCACCGGTCTCGGACAGGTCGTCGTTGATCGCGCCCATGTAGGCGTACATGGCCTGCAGTTCCTGCCCGCTCCAGGCCGGGGCCTGCGCGGACTCCTTGCCGCGCATCCCCTCGTAGTCGGCCTGGGTGCCCTGCACCATCACCAGGTATTTCATGAGTCCGCTCCTTCGGCTCCCGCCGCCCACGGTGGGCGACTCCACAGGAGACGTCGGAGCCGGCCCGTCGTTCTCTACACGGCCGCGCGCATTCGGCCGGGATTTCTCCGCAACCGGTGGTCAGGATTTCTCCCCGACCCGCTCCCCGGGCTCGCCGGGCGCACCGTGCGTGCCGTGCGGGTCGTGCGCGCTGTGTGTGCCGGGCGTGCCGTGCGTGCCGTGCGACTGCGCCGTGGACTCTCCGACGTACGCCTCACACTTCGGATTCCGGCAGGGCCCGGGTCCCCAGTGGGGGACCCATGCGCCCAGGGTCTTGTGCCGCCGTACGACCGTGGCGACCGGCTGCCCGCATTCGGGACATACATGCTCATCGGTGCCCATGCCTTCAGGGTAGGGCGGCGAGGCGTCCACCGCTCCCCGCTGGACTGGACGGGCTTCAGCGCTTCCCGGCGGTGGATCACGGACGCTTTCGGCTGTACGTCCTCACGAGCACCCCGTTCTTTCCTCACGAGCACCCCGTTCTTGAAGACCCGCACCCCGTCGAGCGCGAACTGGGCGACGTCGAACCCGGAGCCGAACATCGGCATGCCGGAACCCAGCACCACGGGGTAGGTCTTGATGACGAGCTCGGGAGAGGGCGGCCTCAGGTCGGAACAATCGGAACCAGAGGAACGCACAAACGCGGCATCCGGGCGGGCATCGCCGTCCCCCGCGGGCCGGCGGGCGCGCGGCCGGACCGCACGTCGTCGCGGGCACCGGTCAGCGGGATGACCCGGACGAAAGGACCTAGGCTTCCCGCCCGGTCCGGGGCTCGCGCCACATGGGCCACATCCGCGGCCCGTCCGGCAGTTCGAGGGGACGCCCGACGTCGTCGAAGCCGAGGCGCTCGTACAGCTTGCGGCTGCGGGCGCTGCTCGCCTCCAGGTACGCGGGCAGCCCCTCGCGGTCGCAGCGGTCCAGGACCGACTGGATGAGCGCGGCGCCGAGCCCCTCGCCCTGCCGCTCCGGCGCCACGGCGATCATCCACAGGTACTCGTGCGCGCGGCCCGCCGGGTGAATGTCCGCCGTCAGCCGGCCGATCAGCTCGACGCGCTCGTTCTCCGGATCGACAGCCTCGCGCAAGTGCGCGGGCCCCTCCTCGTCGGCGTGCTCATCGGCCGTTACCGACAGCCACAGCGCGCATGCGGCGCCGTCCTCCACAAGATCGACCCGCCCCTCGGCGAGCGTGACGTCGAGGAAGGCAGCCATCAGCTTGTGGTGCGTGGCCCGCCGGTGCGCCTCATCCGGAAAGACCCACCCACTGACGGGATCCCCCTGAAAGGCCTCGTCCAGCAACCGCACGACCAGCCCGCGGTCCCCCTCACCGGCCGCCCGGATCACCACACCCATGTCCCCACCCCTTCACCCCAACTGACGCTGATCATACGGCGATTGCGCCACACCCTCAGCCCGTCCGGCACGCTTCAGCCCGTCCGGCCCCCTCAGCCCGTCCGGCGTTTGAGGACAAGGCCGTTCAGGCCGAAAAGCAGGGGAGCCTGGGGGCGGCGGCCCCCGGATACGGGACGGGCAGGGGCGGAGGGGGCGAAAAAAGGCGAGCCCCGCACACCGTGGGGATGTGCGGGACCCGCCGGCCGGAGCCCGGCCCCGTACGGAGGTCAGGTGCCGTACGGAACCAGGACGCCGGGGTCTTCCCCGGAAGATCCGGGTGCCGGGCTAGGTGCTGCGTCGCGTCACGAACTCCGCCAGCGCGAGCAGCCCACCCGCCGCCTCCGGATCCGGCACCGCCCGAGCCAGCTCATGCATCGCCCGGGCCATCCGATCGGCCGCCTGGACCTGCGCCCAGTCCCGCCCACCCGCCCGCTCGACGGCGAGCACCGTGCGCTCCAGCTCCCCGGTGTCCCCCTGTTCGTAGGGCACTCCGTACAACTCGGCGAGTTCGGTCGCCGCCGGGGTGCCCGAGGCGAGCGCGGCGACCACGGGCAGGGACTTCTTGCGGGCGATGAGATCCGCCCCAACCGGCTTGCCGGTGCGGCTCGGGTCCCCCCAGATCCCGATCACGTCGTCGATCAGCTGGAACGCGAGCCCGGCCTCCCGGCCGAACGCGTCCAACGCCTCGACGTCCTCGTCGTCCGCCCCCGCGTAGAGCGCCCCGAGCGCACAGGCGCAGCCGAGCAGCGCGCCCGTCTTCGCCTCGGCCATGGCGAGGCACTCGTCGAGGGTGACCTCTCCGGGGCCGCGTTTCTCCATGGACGTGTCCGCGTGCTGTCCCGCGCACAGCTCGACGACGCAGGACGCGAGCCGGGCGGCGGCGGCCGAGGACGCCGGGTGCGGATCCTCGGCGAGCAGCCGCTGGGCCAGCGCCTGGAGGGCGTCCCCGGCGAGGATCGCGTCGGCGTCGCCGAACACGGTCCACGCGGTGGGGCGGTGTCTGCGGGTGGTGTCCCGGTCCATGACGTCGTCGTGCAGCAGGCTGAAGTTGTGGATCAACTCCACGGCGGCGGCCGCCCGTACGGCCGTGGCGTGCTCTCCGCCGAGCGCCCCGGCCGCGGTCAGGACGAGCGCGGGGCGGATCGCCTTGCCCGCGTTGCCCGCCGCCGGAGTGCCGTCCGCGTGCTCCCAGCCGAAGTGGTAGAGCGCGATCCGGCGCATCGAGCCGGGCAGCGAATCGATGGCCCTGCGCAGTTCGGGGTCGACGGACGCCCGGACGCACTCCAGGATGGCCGCCGCTTCCCGCCCTCCCCCGCTCTCGGCTTCGCCCGAGCGGGGTGACCCCCACCGCGAGCTCGGCGGACCCTGCCGCTCGCTGGGCTCCATGGGCCTCCCGATGGGGCTCCGCCTTTCCAGGATCTCGGTCGGGCTCCGCTTCGTCTCCGTCATGAACCCACCCGTGAAGTCGCCGCCCACCCGTGAAATCACCCGGGAACTCCCCTCGGTGTACCCGCCCCGAAGGGCGGGAACACGGCGACCGCCGGCGCGCGGAAGATCACCGCCAGCGGCCGATCTCGACGTTCTCCAGGATTCCGAGGGCGTCCGGCACGAGCACCGCGGCCGAGTAGTACGCCGTCACCAGGTAGGAGATGATCGCCTGCTCGCTGATGCCCATGAAGCGCACCGACAGGCTCGGCTCGATCTCGTCCGGGATGCCCGCCTGCTGGAGCCCGATCACGCCCTGCTCGGCCTCGCCGGTACGCATGGCGATGATCGAGGTCGTGCGGGTGTCGCTGACCGGGATCTTGTTGCACGGGAAGAGGGGCACCCCGCGCCAGGTCGGGATGCGGTTGCCCGCGATCTCGATGCTCTCGGGGACGAGACCGCGCTTGTTGCACTCGCGGCCGAACGCCGAGATCGCGCGCGGGTGGGCGAGGAACAGCTTGGTGCCGCGCCGGCGGCTGAGCAGTTCGTCCAGGTCGTCGGGGCTGGGCACGCCGTCGTGCGGTTGCAGCCGCTGGTCGTATTCGCAGTTGTTGAGCAGTCCGAACTCCCGGTTGTTGATGAGCTCGTGCTCCTGGCGCTCCTTCAACGCCTCCACGGTGAGCCGGAGTTGCTGTTCCGTCTGGTTCATCGGCTGGTTGTAGAGGTCGGCCACGCGTGTGTGCAGGCGCAGTACGGTCTGGGCGATGCTCAGTTCGTACTCGCGCGGCGAGGCCTCGTAATCGACGAAGGTGCCGGGGATGTCCGGCTCTCCGGTGTGGCCGGCCGCGAGGTCGATCTCCTTCTCGCCGTACTTGTTGGTGCGCTGGGACGGAATGGCGCGCAGCTGCTGGAGGTGCGTGCGCAGCGACTCGGAGCGCTCCGCGACCTGTTCGAGGTCCTGGCGGGGCAGCGTGAGCACGGTGCACGCGGTGACCGCGCGGGCCGTGTACTCCCAGATGGCCTCCGGGTCGATGAGCGCCTGCTCCCCGAAGTACGCGCCGTCGGCGAGGACACCGAGCACCGCGTCGTCCCCATAGGGACCCGTGCCGATCTTCTCGACCCTGCCGTGCGCGAGCAGGAACACCTCGTCGGACTGGCTGCCGAACGAGGCGAGCACCTGCCCTGGCGCGAACTCCCGCTGCTGGCAGCGCTGAGCGAGCTCTCCGAGTACCTCCTGATCCTCGTACGACCGCAGTACGGACAGCTCGCCGAGTTCCGCGGGGATGACCTGGACACGGTCACCGGTCTTCACGAACGTCACGCGGCCGTCGCCCACGGAGTAGCTGAGCCGGCGGTTCACGCGGTACGTGCCACCCTGCACGTTCACCCACGGAAGCATGCGCAGCAGCCAGCGGGAGCTGATCTCCTGCATCTGGGGTGCGGACTTGGTGGTGGTGGCCAGGTTCCGCGCGGCGGATGTGCCGAGACTCTGCTGCGGCCTGCTCTGCTCGGCGCGGACCTCTTCGCCTACCGACATGAAAATTGCCCTCCCGGTCGTGCACTGATCTGCGGGGATCACCCTTCCATCACGGAGCGTGCCGGTGCTATTACACGAATGAGCGGGAATGGATCAGGTGGGGAATGGGCACACATGGGAATTCTGTCCAGGGAACTCCAAGATCCGGCCAACCGTTTGACCCCACGACGGACAACGACAGGAGACGGCAGTGGCAGGCTTCCTGGACCGTGCCAAAGAACAGGCGCAGCGCGGCCTCACACAGGGCAAGCAGAAGATCGACGAGGTGCAGGCGCAGCGAGCCGGCGGCGACCTCCTCAAGAAACTCGGCGCGGCGTACTACGCGGAGCGGCGCGGCAGCGGCTCCCCCGAGGCGACCCGACAGGCCCTGCAGGCCTTGGAGAACCACATAGCCACACACGGGGACGCGTTCCTGCGGGCCTGACCGATTCGCCCCCTCCTCCCCCATACGGCCCCTCCTGGCCCCCTTCCGTACGACCCCTCCCGTGCGACTCCTCCTGACCGGTTCCTCCAGACCTGTCCGGATCGGCTCGCACGCTGTGCGAACGAGTAGGCCCGGCCGCCCCGTTACGGGTACAAGCTGCGTTACGAGACGGCTACGCAAGGTGGTCGACGTGCAGCGCGAAGGAGGCGGTCATGGCCCCACCCTTGTCCGCGGGCAGTTTCCTGGACCGGCTCAGGGAGGAAGGCGTCACCGTCGTCGAGGTCGGCGACTGGGAGCATCACAACCGCAATCACAAGGGCCCCTGGGGTCCGGTGTACGGGGTGATGATCCACCACTCGGTGACCTCGGGCAGCGAGGCAACGGTCGCCATCTGCCGCGAGGGCTACGCGACCCTGCCCGGCCCGCTGTGCCACGGCGTCATCACCAAGGACGGCGTCCTCCATCTCGTCGGCTACGGCCGGGCCAATCACGCGGGCCTGGGCGACGACGAGGTCCTGCGCGCCGTCATCGCCGAGAAGGCGCTGCCGCCGGACAACGAGGCGAACACCGACGGCAACCGCCACTTCTACGGCTTCGAGTGCGAGAACCTCGGGGACGGCAAGGACCCGTGGCCCGAGGCCCAGCTGGAGACGATCGAGAAGGTCGCCGCCGCGATCTGCCGCCATCACGGCTGGACGGAACGCTCGGTCATCGGCCACCTGGAGTGGCAGCCGGGCAAGGTGGATCCAAGAGGCTTCACGATGGCCGCCCTGCGGGAGCGCGTCCGCGACCGTCTGAAGTGACGAGCGGCCACGGGTGGCGGGCGGCGCATGCGCACCCGTGCCCGGCGGCGCGCCCGCCCGGTGTCCGGCGGCGCACCCGCACCCATGTCCGGCGGCGGACGTATGTCCGACAATGGAGGGGTGACCAGCCCCGATGTGCCCGACGTCCCCGGAGCGCTCGGCCCGGCCGGCCTGCGGGCGCGACTTCCGTCGCCGCTGCGGGAGGCCGTGGACGAGCGCTTCGCGCGCCACGGCGTCCGGCTGCTGCTCAAGCGGGACGATCTGATCCACCCGGAGCTGATCGGCAACAAGTGGCGGAAGCTGACCCCGAACCTGGAGGCGGCGGCGGGCCGCACGGTGGTCACCTTCGGCGGGGCGTACTCGAACCATCTGCGCGCCACCGCCGCCGCGGGCCGCATCCTCGGTCTGCCCACCCTGGGCGTGATCCGCGGCCAGGAGCTGGCCGACCGCCCGCTCAACCCCTCGCTCGCCCGGTGCGCGGCGGACGGCATGCGCCTGCACTTCGTCGACAGAGCGACGTACCGCCGCAAGACCGACCCGCGGACGCTGGCCGGCATCCTGCGCGCGGCAGCCGTCGAGGACGCGTACGTGGTGCCCGAGGGCGGCAGCAACTCCCTTGCCGTACGCGGTTGTCAGGAGCTGGGCGCGGAGCTGCGCGGCCACGCGGACGTCGTCGCCCTCGCCTGCGGTACCGGCGGCACCCTCGCCGGTCTGGCCGCAGGTCTCGCCCCCGGCCAGCGCGCCCTCGGCATCCCCGTCCTCAGGGGCGGCTTTCTGGGCGGCGACATACAGGCCCTCCAGCAAGCCGCCTTCGGCGCGCGCCGCGGCACCTGGTCCCTCGACGACCGCTTTCACTTCGGCGGCTACGCCCGCACCACCCCCGAGCTCGACGCCTTCGCCGAGGACTTCGCGCACCGCCACGGTCTGCCAGTGGAAGGTCTCTATGTCGCCAAGATGCTGTACGGACTTGTCGCCCTCGCCCAGGAGGGCACGTTCCCGCGCGGGACGACGGTGGCGGCCGTCATCACCGGAGCACCCTTCGTCTCACGGAGCGGCTAGGGTCGGGGGACGCCAACAGGGGCGGCACAGAGGGGAGGCCGTGTGTTAGCGGCCCAGCGGATTTCCAGCCGGAACGCCCGTTTCCAGCAGTGGGAGTCCTTCCTCACCAACCGGAACAAGCGCACCCGGGCCAGGCAGTTCCTGGTACAGGGAGTCCGGCCGATCTCCCTGGCCGTGGAGCACGGCTGGACCGTGCGCACGCTGATCTACGACGCCCAGCGCCCCCTGTCCCGGTGGGCGGAGAACCTGCTCGGCACGGCGAAGGCCGAACGCGTGGCGATGGCCCCCGGTCTGCTGGCCGACCTGGGCGAGAAGACCGAGGACGCACCCGAGGTCGTGGCGGTCGTGGACATGCCCGATGACGATCTCGCCCGCATCACCGTGGGCGACGACTTCCTCGGCGTCGCCTTCGACCGGCCGACGAGCCCCGGCAACATCGGGAGCATCATCCGCTCCGCCGACGCCTTCGGCGCGCACGGGCTGATCGTCGCGGGCCACGCGGCCGACGTGTACGACCCGAAGACCGTACGGGCCAGTACGGGGTCGCTGTTCGCCGTGCCCTCCGTCCGGGTTCCGGCACACCGTGACGTCGTCGCGTGGACGCGGGCCGAGCGCGCCCAGGGCACTCCCGTCGTGATCGTCGGCACCGATGAACACGGTGACTGCGATGTCTTCGACTTCGACTTCACCGGGCCCACGCTGCTCGTGATCGGCAACGAGACCTCGGGGCTCAGCAACGCCTGGCGCGAGGCGTGCGATCACCTGGTGCGCATCCCGATGGGCGGCGCCGCGAGCTCGCTGAACGCGGCCAACGCGGCGACCGCCGTGCTGTACGAGATCTCCCGCCAGCGCATCGCCGCCCACCGTCATGCGACGAACCGTCACACGATCCACCGTCAGGCCGCCTCCCGGTAGGCCGCCGCCTCCTCCAGGTCGAGTCGGCGCAGCAGGGTCCGGAGCATCTCGTCGTCGATGTAGCGCAGGTCCCGGAGCCGCACGAAGACCTCGCGCTCGGCGCCGATCATCTCGCGGGACAGCCGCCGGTAGGTGTCGTCCGCGGTCTCGCCGGACACCGGGTTGACGGCCCCCAGGCGCTCCCATACGGCGTTGCGGCGCCGCTCCAGGACGGAGCGCAGGCGGTCGGCGAGCGGCGGCGGCAGGGCGTTGCGCTCGTCGGCGAGGAGCTCGTCGAGGCGTCGTTCGGCGGCCCGGGAGGCCTGCGCCTGGGCGTTCGCCTCGGCGAGCGTCTCGGCCTGCGGGTCGCGCCTGGGCAGCTTCAGGAGACGGATCAGCGGGGGCAGCGTCAGCCCCTGCACGACCAGGGTGCCGATGACCGTCGTGAAGGTCAGGAAGAGGATCAGATTGCGATCGGGAAAGTCCCCGCCGCCGTGCACGGTAAGAGGGATGGAGAAGGCGATGGCGAGCGACACCACGCCCCGCATACCGGCCCAGCCGACGATGAACGGCGCCTTCCAGGTGGGGTTCTCCTCCCGCTCCCGGACCCGCGCCGACAGCAGTCGCGGCAGAAAGGTCGCCGGGTACACCCACACGTACCGGGAGACCACCACGACGAGGAAGACGGCCACCGCGTACCAGGCGGCGTCCGTGACCTTGTAGTGGCCGAGTCCCTTGAGGACGACCGGCAGTTGCAGCCCGATCAGCGCGAACACGGCGGACTCCAGGATGAAGGCGACCATCTTCCACACCGCCTCCTCCTGGAGCCGGGTCGCGAAGTCCACCTCCCAGGAGCGGTGTCCGAGGTAGAGCGCGACGACGACCACCGCGAGCACCCCGGAGGCGTGCACCTGCTCGGCGATCCCGTACGCGACGAAGGGGATCAGCAAGGAGAGGGTGTTCTGGAGCAGCGCCTCCTTCAGGTGGGTGCGCAGCCAGTGGAGGGGGAGCATCAGGACGAGCCCGACGGCGACGCCGCCGACCGCCGCGAGCAGGAACTCTCGGACCCCTCCCGCCCAGGTCGCGCCCTCGCCGACCGCCGCGGCGAGCGCCACCTTGTAGGCGGTGATCGCGGTCGCGTCGTTCACCAGGGACTCGCCCTGGAGGATGGTGGTGAGCCGCGAGGGCAGCCCCACCCGCCGCGCGACCGCCGTGGCCGCGACGGCGTCCGGCGGCGCCACCACCGCCCCGAGCACCAGCGCCGCGGGCAGCGGCAGGCTCGGCACGATCAGATAGGCGGCCCAGCCGACCACGAGGGTCGCGAACAGGACGTACCCGACCGACAGCAGCGCGACGGGTCGCAGTTGCGCGCGCAGATCGAGGTACGAGCTGTCGGCCGCCGCCGTGTACAGCAGCGGGGGCAGCAGCAGCGGGAGGACGACCTCGGGGTCCAGTTCGTAAGGGGGCACGCCGGGGACGTACGAGAGCAGCAGACCCACCGTGACGAGCAGCAGCGGTGCGGGGACCGGAGTACGGCGGGCCGCCGCGGCGACCGCCGCACTGCCCGCGACCAGCAACAGCAGTGGCAAAATGTGCATCGTCTTGCGCCCGCCCTCGTTTTCGCGCGGCTACCCGCACACCCGACGTAACCTGGCAATCATGAAACAGTGCACGCACGCCGACGCGCTGCCGCACCCCGAGCCCGCCCCGCTCAGCGAGACCTGCCTGGAGTGCCTGGCCGCCGGCACGCACCCGGTGCAGCTTCGCCTGTGCCTGGACTGCGGGCACCTCGGTTGCTGCGACTCCTCGCCACTACGGCACGCGACGCAGCACTACAAGGACACCGGACATCCGATCATGCGCACCTTCGAGCCCGGGGAGAACTGGCGTTGGTGCTTCGTCGACCACGTACTCGTATGACGCGTCGATCACGTAGTCGTGCGACCCTCGATCCGGACGGTTCGACGGTCTGACGCCTGGGTACGTCAACCCGGCGCGCGCTCTTCCGATTTGGGCCCCGCAGACCCCTAGCCACTGTCCGTACTCATAGGCTTACTATGAGTGACAGCAAGGGACGGGGTCCCCAGGACAGGAAACTTGGGAGCGCGGTAGCGTCACCGCTGAACCACGTAGCGCGTTACCCGGGGGGCGACCCTCGGCCCCGAGAGAGCTCGAAAGAGCTTGTACCACCATGGAGGTGAGGGTGTCCCAGATCGCAGGCGAGCCCGCGACCAAGGACTTCGTGGAAGTCCGGCTGCCGGCCGCGGGTGCCTACCTGTCGGTGCTGCGCACGGCCACGGCCGGGCTCGCGGCCCGTTTGGACTTCACCCTCGACGAGATCGAGGACCTGCGCATCGCGGTGGACGAGGCCTGCGCGATCCTGCTCCAGCAGGCCGTTCCCGGCTCGGTGCTCAGCTGTGTCTTCCGGCTCATCGACGACTCTCTGGAGGTCACGGTCTCGGCCCCGACCACGGACGGTCACGCCCCTTCCCGGGACACTTTCGCCTGGACCGTCCTGTCGGCTCTCGCCGGCAAGGTCGACTCGACCGTCGCCGAGGACAAGACCGTTTCGATCAGCCTCCACAAACAGCGCGGCGCGGGACCCGGGCCGGCGTGAGGAACGGGGACGGGCCGGTGCGGGACGAAGAGCGCGGCACACGGGAGCTTCCCGCCGAGCGTGTCGACGGCCTCGGCGGGCCGCGGCGCATGACGGACGGCGTCGACGGCATCCCCGAGCAGGCCCGGCCGCACCCGGAGGACGACAGGGCGTCCGGAGCCGAGCCGGCCGCCTCCGACCGACAACGGGATGCGGAGGGTGCCGCGCTGAGCACGTCCTCGGAAGGGCGGCGGCTGGTGACGGGCGGGACTATGAGCGAGCACGAGCAGCAGAGCGAGCACGCGCAGAACGAGCACGAGCAGCAGAACGAGCACGAGCGGCAGAGCGAGCACGAGCAACACGACAAACCAGGGGTGCAGAGCGTGCAGGGCGCGCAGCACGGGCCGAGCGCCCAGCACATCCAGCACGACCCCCAGGACCGCAGTGGGGCCCGGGCGATGTTCATCGAGCTGCGCAAGCTGAAGGAGGGCAGCGCCGAGTACGCGGAGCTGCGCAACCAGCTGGTCCGCATGCACCTCCCGCTCGTCGAGCACCTCGCGCGCCGCTTCCGCAACCGCGGCGAGCCGCTGGACGACCTCACACAGGTCGCCACCATCGGCCTGATCAAGTCGGTCGACCGCTTCGACCCGGAGCGCGGCGTCGAGTTCTCGACGTACGCGACCCCGACGGTGGTCGGCGAGATCAAGCGGCACTTCCGCGACAAGGGCTGGGCGGTGCGGGTGCCGCGCCGGCTCCAGGAGCTGCGGCTCGCGCTCACCACGGCGACCGCGGAGCTCTCGCAGCTGCACGGCCGCTCCCCCACGGTCCACGAGCTGGCCGAGAAGCTGGCCATCTCGGAGGAGGAGGTCCTGGAGGGCCTGGAGTCCGCCAACGCGTACTCCACGCTGTCCCTGGACGTCCCCGACACGGACGACGAGTCCCCGGCCGTCGCCGACACCCTGGGCGCCGAGGACGAGGCGCTCGAGGGCGTCGAGTACCGGGAATCGCTGAAGCCGCTGCTCGAAGACCTCCCGCCGCGCGAGAAGCGGATCCTGCTGCTGCGCTTCTTCGGCAACATGACGCAGTCGCAGATCGCGCAGGAGGTCGGCATCTCGCAGATGCACGTGTCCCGGCTGCTGGCGCGCACGCTGGCCCAGCTCCGGGAGAAGCTCCTCGTGGAGGAGTGAGACCGGTTACTTCTGGTCTTGTACGTCCCCGCCGGGCCCTCGGATTCCGAGGGCCCGCGTCGTCGCCGGGTTCACGAGCAGCACCAGCGCCGCAACGGCGACGACCGCCAGGGCGATGCCTCCGGGGATCGCGACGCTGTCGGCCTGGAGCAGGTTGTAGGCCACGGGCAGCGCCATGATCTGGGTGATGACGGCCGGTCCCCGGCTCCAGCCGCGGCGCAGCAGCAGTCCGCGGGCGGCCAGCAGCGGCAGCAGCGCGAGCACGATCAACGTGATACCGCCGGTGACGGCCTGCTGCCGGTCGTCGGGGTTGCCGGTGACCCCGAGGACGAGCACGTACACGCCGCCCGCGACCAGGGCGAGCCCCTCCAGCGCGGCCAGTGCCGCCGCGGCGGTCAGCCGTCCGGGGCGGGGTTCTGCGGTGGGGGCGTCGGGGGTGGGGTTCTGCTCAGGGCTCACCCCTGAAGGGTAGCCTTCGGCCCCCGACCACCGACCGCGCCGGGGGCGCCGGGGCGCCGCCGTTGCCGCCCCGGGCGGCCGCGCCCACTTCACCGGCGCGCACTCGCCTCACCGAGCGACCGGACTCACTTCACCGGGTGGTCAGACTCACGTCCCCATCTCTTACCCGATCCCTACCTCGGTCTGGGATGAGTACCACCCAGTAGGTACGCTGCATCGCATGCGTGCACTTCTCGTGGTCAATCCGGCAGCAACCACCACAAGCGCGCGCACACGTGACGTACTGCTGCACGCGCTCGCCAGCGAGATGAAGCTGGAGGCGGTCACCACCGAGTACCGCGGGCACGCCCGGGACCTCGGCCGGCAGGCCGCCGAGAAGGGCATCGATCTCGTCGTGGCCCTCGGCGGCGACGGCACGGTCAACGAGGTCGTGAACGGTCTGCTGCACGAGGGCCCCGATCCGGAGCGGCTGCCCCGCCTCGCCGTGGTCCCCGGCGGCTCCACCAACGTCTTCGCCCGCGCCCTGGGTCTGCCCAACGACGCGGTGGAGGCCACCGGCGCCCTGCTGGACGCGCTGCGCGAGGACCGGGAACGGGCGATCGGGCTGGGCCTGGCCGCGGGCACTCCCGGTACCGAGGACGAGGCCGTGCCCTCCCGCTGGTTCACCTTCTGCGCCGGACTCGGCTTCGACGCGGGCGTGGTCGGCCGGGTGGAGCAGCAGCGCGAGCGCGGCCGACGCTCCACGCATGCGCTGTATCTGCGCCAAGTGGTACGTCAATTTTTGGACGAACCTCACCGCCGGCACGGAACGATCACACTGGAGCGCCCGGGGCAGGACCCGGTCACCGATCTGGTCCTGTCCATAATCTGCAACACCTCGCCCTGGACGTTTCTCGGCAATCGTCCGGTGTACGCGTCGCCTAAGGCATCGTTCGATACCGGGCTCGACGTACTCGCTCTCAGCCGCATGTCGACGACCTCGGTTGCCCGGTATGCCACCCAGTTGCTCACTTCGTCCCCCGAGCGTGGACCCCATGGCAAGCACGTGGCATCGCTGCACGATCTGACGGACTTCACCTTGCATTCGAAGGTGCCGTTGCCCCTTCAGATGGACGGCGACCACCTAGGGCTGCGCACCAGCGTGACGTTCACAGGCGTACGCCGTGCACTGCGTGTGATTGTGTGAGCGGAAGGGGCCAAAGTCCTTTCACTCGAACGTTTAGGCCAGGATCCACCCCATGGAAGTACGGCTGTGACCTAGTCGACACCGAGGAATCAAAAAAAACTTTCCAGAAGGGGTTGTATCCGCCGCTGAGGTTTGCGAGTCTCTACGTGGCGCTCGGGACGGCCCGCAACATCGGCCACCACAGAGAGCCAGAACCCCTCCTCACATCAAGGACCACGCCAGTCCGTCTGGTAGTCGGCCCTTCACTTGTTGAGGGATTCGTGAAAGCGTTCACATTCACAAGCAATCTGCATGTAATACCAAGGAGAGGTAGCAGCCATGGACTGGCGTCACAACGCCGTTTGCCGCGAGGAAGACCCCGAGCTCTTCTTCCCCATCGGCAACACCGGTCCTGCGCTGCTGCAGATCGAGGAAGCCAAGGCCGTCTGCCGCCGCTGCCCCGTCATGGAGCAGTGCCTGCAGTGGGCGCTCGAGTCCGGCCAGGACTCCGGCGTCTGGGGTGGCCTCAGCGAGGACGAGCGCCGTGCCATGAAGCGTCGCGCCGCCCGCAACCGAGCCCGTCAGGCCTCCGCCTGACGCCCCACCCCGCACGAGCCTGAGCTTGGCGGCGCGTACAGCGAGTACGCATCTCCCGCCCCCGAGCCGCAGCGCGCAGTACCCCCGATGCGCATAGCACGAGCTATCAGCCCCGGACCACCAGTGGTCCGGGGCTCATTGCTGTTTGCGTCCGCGTGGATTGCTTGCGCGATGCGGCAGTTGTGGACGCCGACTCCCGGTACGTCGGCGCCGACTACTTGTGCGCCCGTACCGGGATGTCCAGGATCACCTGCGTACCGCGCTCCGGAGCCGCGACCATGTCGAACGTGCCACCCAACTCCCCCTCCACCAGCGTCCGTACGATCTGCAGGCCGAGATTGCCCGAGCGGTGCGGGTCGAAGCCCTCGGGGAGACCGACCCCGTCGTCCTGGACGGTGACCAGAAGGCGGGCGTCCTTGGTGGTGCCGCCGCGGACCGCCGAGACCTCGACCGTGCCGCGGTCGCCCTCGCGGAAGCCGTGCTCCAGGGCGTTCTGCAGGATCTCCGTGAGGACCATGGAGAGCGGGGTGGCGACCTCGGCGTCCAGGATCCCGAAGCGCCCGGTGCGCCGGCCGGTGACCTTGCCGGGCGAGATCTCCGCGACCATGGCGAGCACCCGGTCGGCGATCTCGTCGAACTCCACCCGCTCGTCCAGGTTCTGAGAGAGCGTCTCGTGCACGATCGCGATCGAACCGACCCGGCGCACGGCCTCCTCCAGGGCCTCCCGGCCGCGCTCGGAGTCGATGCGCCGGGCCTGGAGGCGCAGCAGCGCCGCCACCGTCTGGAGATTGTTCTTCACCCGGTGATGAATCTCCCGGATGGTCGCGTCCTTGGTGATCAACTCACGCTCACGGCGCCGCAGTTCGGTGACATCGCGGAGCAGGACGAGGGAACCGACGCGGGTGCCCTTGGGCTTGAGCGGGATCGCGCGCAGCTGGATCACACCGTCGCCGCTCTCGATCTCGAACTCGCGGGGAGCCCAGCCGCTGGCGACCTTGGCCAGCGCCTCGTCCACGGGGCCGCGGGACGGGGCGAGTTCGGCGGTGGTCACTCCGAGGTTGTGGCCCACCAGGTCGGCGGCCAGGCCGAGGCGGTGGTACGCCGACAGCGCGTTCGGAGAGGCGTACTGGACGATGCCCTCCGCGTCGAGGCGGATCAGTCCGTCGCCCACCCGCGGCGAGGCGTCCATGTCGACCTGCTGGTCCGGGAACGGGAAGGAGCCGGCGGCGATCATCTGGGCGAGGTCCGAGGCGCTCTGGAGGTACGTCAGCTCCAGGCGGCTCGGGGTGCGCACGGTGAGCAGATTGGTGTTGCGGGCGATGACGCCGAGGACGCGGCCCTCGCGTCGTACCGGAATGGACTCGACCCGGACCGGAACCTCCTCGCGCCATTCCGGGTCGCCCTCACGCACGATCCGGCCCTCGTCGAGCGCGGCGTCCAGCATGGGGCGCCGGCCGCGCGGGACGAGGTGGCCGACCATGTCGTCCTGATACGAGGTGGGGCCCGTGTTGGGCCGCATCTGGGCGACGGAGACGTAACGGGTGCCGTCGCGCGTGGGGACCCACAGGACGAGGTCGGCGAAGGAGAGGTCGGAGAGCAGCTGCCACTCCGAGACCAGCAGGTGCAGCCACTCGAGATCGGAGTCACCGAGAGCGGTGTGCTGGCGTACGAGGTCGTTCATGGAGGGCACGTGTGCGAGCGTACCCGGCGGATACGACAGGCCTCGAAATCAGCTGCTCGCACGGGCTCCGCGGGGACTCGCGCGGGCCCGGAAGACACCCGCGGGCCGCGGCGCCTGGGAGGGACCCTCAACCCTCCCGGCACCGCAGCCCGGAGCAACAACGGCCGCGGGGTGTGCGGTCCCGGTCGGCCGAAGAGAGGAGCCGGAGCAGTCAGGGCAGAGAGCGCCGGTTCCTCGGTCCGCCTTCCTGTGCGGGGAAGACGGAGGCTTGTTCAGTTGAACCCGTGCGTACGTCGTGTGATGTCGTACGTACGTTGTCCCGCCAAGCATTGTGGACTAGACCATGCTCCTGCGTCCATGCGCCATCTGTCCATGCCTCGACGGATGTTTGTTGTTGTCCGCTTATCCAACATGCAACGGCATCCACCACGCAGACTAACCCGCTTCGGTTCATGAACGGGCGGGATTGGCGGATGAGCCGGGTCCGATGAGCCCTTGACGACCGCCGGCCCGGTTCACGGCCGGGGCCAGACGGCCATGGCGAGTTCGGCGAGGGCCTCCAGTTCCTGCTGGGTGGCGCCGTCGCGGGCCTGCTGGGACATGCCCTGGACGATCGCTCCGGTGTGCCGGGCCAGAGCCGCCGCGTCGGTGCCGGCGGGCAGCTCGCCCGCGGCGATCCCCGCTTTTATACGACTCTCGAAGGCGGCGATGTTGGCGTTGCGCCGCTCGCGCAGGGACTCCTCGACCTCCGGCGAGGTGCAGTTGGTGGCCGCGTGGATGACCAGACAGCCCTGCGGGTGGCCCGGGTCGGTGTACTCGGCCGCGGCCTCGCGCAGCAGCCGCTCGACCGCGCCACGGGCCGTGGGCTCCTCTGACAGCGCCCGATCGCCGAACGAGCCGTACTTCACGCCGTACACGCGGACCACCTCGTCGAACAGCGACCGCTTGTCGCCGAACGCCGCGTACAGGCTCGGGGCGCCGATGCCCATCACGCGGGTGAGGTCGGAGACGGAGGTCGCCTCGTACCCGTGCTCCCAGAACGCCAGGATCGCCTTCTCCAGGGCGGTCTCGCGGTCGAAGGAACGGGGGCGCCCGCGCTGCTTGGCCACGGTCGCGCCGGCGGCCCTGCGTGCGGCGGCCCCCAGCTCTGTTTCCGGCTCCGCTCCCGGCTCTGTTTCCGGCTCCGCTCCCGGCTCTGTTTCCGGGTCGGTCCCCGGGTCGGTCCCCGGGCCGGTCTGCTGCCTGCCCGCCTGCCTGTTCACCATGGGGTGGATTTTATAGCGGGTGCTAGAGAAATGTCGGTGGGCTGTTGTACGGTTTTTTCTGTAGCGACCGCTAGCGAAATATGAAGGGGGCGCCGACATGGGCGTGCTCACGGGCAGGACGGCACTGGTCACGGGTGGCGGCAGGGGGATCGGGCGGGGCATCGCCGAGCGGCTCGGCAGGGACGGCGCGCGGGTGGCCGTGCACTACGGCGGCAATGCGGCGGCGGCGAAGGACACGGTCGACGCGATCGAGGCGGCGGGAGGATCGGCCTTCGCGATCGGGGTGGAGCTGGGGGTGCCGGGCGACGCCGAGGCCCTGTGGGAGGCCTTCGACCGGCACGCGGACGGGCTGGACATCCTGGTGAACAACGCGGGGATCGGCACGTCGCGGTCGCTGGAGGAGATCTACGAGGCGGAGTACGACAAGGTGTTCGCCGTGAACGTGCGGGCGCCCCACTTCATCGTCAAGCACGGCCTCGCCCGCCTGCGCGACGGCGGACGCGTCATCAACATCTCCTCGGGCCTGGCCCGCAACGCCGTGATGCCGGACAAGATGGCGTACGCGATGACCAAGGGTGCGCTGGACGTCTTCACCCGGGATCTGTCCAAGGTGCTGGGCCCCCGCGGGATCACCGTGAACTCGGTGGCGCCGGGCATCATCGACACCGACAACACCGCCGAGCTCCTGCACGGGACCGAGGAAGGGTGGGCGCAGGCCTCGGCGATATCGGCGCTGGGCCGGGTGGGGATGCCGGCCGACGTGGCGGACGTGGTGGCGTTCCTGGCGTCGGACGACGGGCGATGGATCACCGGGAGTTGGGTGGACGCGACGGGAGGTTCGCTGCTGTAACGGGGGGGCCGCCAACGCTGGGCCACCGCGCTCCAGGGCCTGGACCGACCGGGCGGGCCCGCGCCTCAGCGGGTCTCCGTCACCTTGACGAGGGCGTGCGGTGCGTCCGGGCCGGGGCCGCCGTCCTTGCCGTCGGTGACGACCGCGATGCGTAGGGCGTTCGGGACGACGAGAGGGTGACGCTCTGCTAGATTGGTCTATACCACATGCCCTTCGGGTTCCAGTTGAGTCCCCTGAATCCCCTGAGTCCCCTCTCCAGATCGGCAGGCCCAGCGTGGAAGTTGTCATCGTCCCGGACGCCAAGGCGGGCGGCGAGTTGATCGCCGAGGCCATGGCGGAGCTGCTCCGGCGCAAGCCCGACGCCCTGCTCGGCGTGGCCACCGGTTCGACTCCGCTGCCCATCTACCAGGCGCTGGCTGCCAAGGTCGGCTCCGGTGCCGTGGATGCCTCCGGCGCGCGGATCGCGCAGCTCGACGAGTACGTGGGGCTGCCGGCCGAGCATCCCGAGTCGTACCGTTCCGTGCTGCGGCGCGAGGTGCTCGAACCGCTGGGCCTCGGTATGGACGCCTTCATGGGACCGGACGGCACCGCGGAGGACGTGCAGGCCGCCTGCGCGGCGTACGACAAGGCGCTGGCGCAGGCCGGTGGGGTCGATCTCCAGCTGCTCGGGATCGGGACGGACGGGCACATCGGGTTCAACGAACCGTGCTCCTCGCTCGCCTCGCGCACCCGGATCAAGACGCTGACCGAGCAGACCCGCGTCGACAACGCGCGGTTCTTCGAGGGTGATATCGAGCAGGTGCCGCACCACGTCATCACCCAGGGCATCGGCACGATCCTGGAGGCGCGGCATCTGGTGCTGCTCGCGACGGGTGAGGGCAAGGCGGACGCCGTTGCCGCGACTGTGGAGGGGCCGGTTGCCGCGGTGTGTCCGGCCTCCGCGCTGCAGCTCCACCCGCACGCGACCGTCGTCGTCGACGAGGCCGCCGCCGGCAAGTTGAAGCTCGCGGACTACTTCCGGCACACGTTCGCCAACAAGCCTGACTGGCAGGGGATTTAGGTCGGCCGGAGACAACCGGAGGCGCCGGGTGCCCCTTCTTGGGTGCCCGGCGCCTCGCTCGGTTCCGGCCCGCGGTCGCTGAGCGGATGCCGCCCGGTGGGCTGGTGTGTGCGCACCCTCTCCCCTGCGCTCTGGCCCCCCGCGCTCTCGGCTTCGCTCGAGCAGGGGACCCCCGTCGCCCTGCGGAACGCCTGCCCCAGACCACGGCATGTCCACACGGCACCGCACCCGTCGCAAGCGCATCCGTGGCCGGCGCCTCCGTGCCGTCGGCCACGGATGTCACACGCCCGCGATGACCTCCGCCGCCGCCCGGCCGCAGACGCGGGCCGCGCCGTGGGTGGTGATGTGGAGGGCGCCGCGGGGTGGGGACTGGGGGACGCCCATCTCGACGACGATCGTGTCGGGGCGTTCCCGCAGCAGGGCGTCGAGGGCCGAGGCCATCCAGGGGTGCCGGTGTTCGTCGCGTACGACGGCGACGACCCGGCGGGGGCCCGCGGCGGCGAGGGCCGAGGCGCCCGCGTTCTCGCCGGTGAAGCTGCCGGTCTCGGTGCCGGGGAGCAGGCGCGCCAGTTCGGCCGCCACGCCCCAGGGGGTCTCGTCGCCGACGGCGATGTTCGCGACGGGGGTGAAGGCGGCGACGTACGGGGCTTCGCCCACCGGGTCGTACGACGGCCCGTACGTCACCGTCATGGCGCGCCGGGCGGCGACGAGCCCCACGTCGGTCCGCTCCTCGCCCGCGTCCTCGGGGGCTGCCGCGGCCGTCCAGCGAGCCAGCGCCCGTACCCGGTGCGCCGCGTCCGCGAGTCGCTCCTCGGGCAGTTCACCGGCGCGGACGGCGGAGACGAGGGCGTCGCGCAGGCGGCGCACCGTGTCGTCGTCCGCCAGCCCCCCGCCCACGCAGATCGCGTCGGCGCCGGCGGCGATGGCGAGGACGCTGCCGCGTTCGATGCCGTAGGTCGCGGCGATGGCCTGCATCTCCATGCCGTCGGTGACGATGAGGCCGTCGTAGCCGAGTTCCTCGCGCAGCAGGCCCGTGAGGATGCGGCGGGAGAGGGTGGCCGGGCGCTCGGAGTCCAGCGCCGGGACGAGGATGTGCGCGCTCATCACGGCGCGGCTTCCCGCGGCGATCGCGGCCCGGAACGGGGCGAGTTCGCGCGACTGGAGTACCGACTCCTCGGCGTCGATGCGCGGCAGCGCGTGGTGCGAGTCGACCGCCGTGTCGCCGTGCCCCGGGAAGTGCTTGGTGCAGGCGGCGACGCCGGCGGACTGGAGCCCGGTGACGTAGGCGGCCGTGTGCCGGGCCACCAGGTCGGTGTCGGCGCCGAAGGACCGTACGCCGATGACCGGGTTCGCGGGGTTCGAGTTCACGTCGGCGGACGGAGCCCAGTTGAGGTTCACTCCGCAGGCGGCCAGGCGGCGGCCGAGTTCGAAAGCGACCTCCTGTGTGAGCGATACGTCGTCGACGGCGCCCAGCGCGTGGTTCCCCGGGAACGAGGACCCCGTGCGCACCTCCAGGCGCGTGACGTCACCTCCCTCCTCGTCGATCGCGACGAGCACGTCGTCGCGTTCGGCGCGCAACTGGGCGGTCAGGGCGGCCAGTTGCGCGGGCGAGGCGATGTTGCGGCCGAACAGGCCGACCGAGGCGAGGCCTTCACCGAGGCGGCGGAGCAGCCAGTCGGGGGCCGTGGTCCCGGTGAAGCCGGGTTGGAGGACGGTGAGCGCGTCGCGCGTGATGGTGTCCGTACCACTGGCGAAAGTCGTCATCGGGTGGCGTTATCCCTTCACGGCGCCCGCGGTCAGCCCCGCGGCCATCTTGCGCTGGACGATGAGGAACAGGGCGACGATCGGCACGGCCATCATGGTGGCGCCGGCCATCATCGGGGCGTACTCGGTGCCGTGCAGGGTGGTGAAGTTGCCGAGCCAGACGGTGGCGGTCTGGTTCTTCTGGCTCATGAGCATCAGGGCGTAGAGGTATTCGTTCCACGCCTGGATGAAGCCGTAGACGGAGGTGGCGACCAGGCCGGGGGCGAGGAGCGGGAAGACCACGCGGATGAAGGCGCTGGTGCGGCTGCAGCCGTCGACCATCGCCGCCTCCTCCAGCTCCTTCGGGATGTTGACGATGAAGCCGCGCAGCGTCCACACCGTGAAGGGGAGGATGAAGGTGAGGTACGTGATGATCAGGCCCGTGAGCTTGTCGTACTGCCCCAGGTCGTTGAGCAGCAGGAAGACCGGGATGATCATGGCCACCAGCGGGACCATCTGGACCGCGAGGATGCCGACGATCACGATCTTGCGGCCGCGGAAGGCGAAGCGGGAGATGGCGAGCGCGGCGAGCATCCCGACGACGATCCCGATCACGACCACCGACAGGGACACGATCAGGCTGCGGCCGACGGGACCCCAGAAGTCCGAGATGTCCAGGGCGCGACGGAAGTTGTCGAGCGTCAGGCCGGTGGGGAACAGGCTCGGGTCCGGGTCGATGGCGTCCTTGGCCGGCTTGAACGCCGTGTTCAGCATCCAGTAGACGGGGAAGCCCGCGGTGACGAAGACGAGCAGGCCGAGCGCGTTCCAGCCGAGCTTGGACCTGCGGCGTCCCGAGGGCGCGCTCCCGGCCGAGGACGTACGCCCCGACGTGGCGATGGCGCTCATTCGACCTCTCCGATCTTGAGCATCTGACGCATGTAGACGGCGACCACGCCCAGCAGGAGGAGCACGGTCAGCAGGGCGATCGCCGAGCCCTGCGCGTAGTCGTTGACCACGAACGCGCGGTCGTACGAGTACGTGGTGAGCAGTTGGAACTCGGCCTCCGGGTGGCCGCCGCGCATCACGAAGACCTGCGGGAAGACGCCCATGTCCCAGATGACCGAGAGCGTCGTCAGCATCACGACGATGGGCTTGAGGACCGGCAGCGTGACGTAGCGGAAGACCGCCCAGGCGCCCGCGCCGTCGAGGCGGGCCGCCTCCTCCAGCTCCTTCGGCACCTGGGTGAGTCCCGCGCTGAGCGTGATGACGACGAACGGCACCGCGCCCCAGATCACCAGGAGCATGATCACGGCCAGCCCCTGGGGGCCGCTGGCGAACCAGTTGTGGCCGATCATGTCGACGCCTGGCAACTTGCTGAGCAGCGCGTTGAAGACGCCGTAGTCGGAGTCGAAGAGCCACTTGAAGACGGTGGTGGCCACGATGATGGGCATGCCCCAGCTGGCCACCAGCACGATGTTGATGAGCATCTTCACCCAGCCGGAGACGCGCTGGAGGAGCAGCGCGATCAGCATGCCGATGACCATCGTGAAGATGACGGAACCGGCCGCGAAGATGATCGTCCGGACGACCACCGCCCAGAACTCGCTGTCCCCGAGCACCTTGCTGAAGTTGTCGAAGCCGACCGACTCGGGGGGCTGGAAGCCCCAGAGCTGGGACTGCCCGAACTTCTGGAAGGAGAGCGTGACCAGGCGGACGAGCGGATAGCCGAGGACCAGCGCGAGGATCAGCAGGCAGGGCGCGAGCAGCGCCCACGGGGCGGCCGCGCCGCCCGCGGTCCGCTTTCTGCGCGGCGCCTCCGGGACGGCCGGTGGCGGCGCCTGCCGCGGTGGCGGCACCTTTGCGGGGGTGGTCGTGTCTGCGGCACTCATCGCGCGCTCCTCAGCGGTCCCTCAGGTCGTACGAAGGCGAAACCCCGCACCAGCGGGCCGTACGGGGCGCAGGTCCCGCCCCGGCCGGGTGGTACGGACAGCAGGGCCCCGCCGACGACGGGGCCCTGCTCTCAGGTCACTTGGTGTTGATGACCTTGTCGATCGCGGCGTCCGCGTCCTTCGCGGCGGCCTCGACCGACTTCTTGCCGGTGCCGATGTTCTGCAGCATGGTCTGGAGGACCTGGGCCTTCTCGACCTGACCCCAGCCCGGCGCCATCGGGACGAACCAGTTGGACTCGGCCGCGGTGGCCGGGACCGCCGTCGCCGGGTCGTTCTTCAGGGTCGCGAGGTCGGTCTTGTTGTTGGGCAGGTTGCCCTTGGCGATCAGACCCTTCTGCCCCTTGGCACCCGTGAGGGCGTTGATCCACTCGGCGGCGACGCCCTGCGCCTTCGACTTCACCGGCACGGCGAGGTCGGAGCCGCCGAGGAAGACGGGGAGGTTCTTGCCGGACGGGCCGGGCACCACGAAGTTCTCGAGGTTGCCCTTGAGCTTGCCGGTCTTGTCGTTCTTCGGGTCCTCGGAGGTCGCGCCCTCCCAGGCCGCGCCGAAGATCATGGCGGACTTGCCCTGGCCGTAGACGATGTAACGGTCGGACTCGTCCTTGGTCTTGTCGCCGTGCATGTACTTGTCGACGACGTTCTTGAACTCGGTGAGGCCCTTGATGGACTCGGGCGAGGAGAGGTTGGCCTTCCACTGGCCGCCCTCCTCCTTGGCGATGGAGCCGCCGGCGTCGTACACGAAGGACATCGCGGCGTACCAGTCACGGGTGGGCTGGTACCAGGCGCTGAACTTGCTGCCCTCCTTCTTCTGGATCTTGTCCAGGTCGGAGGTGAGCTCCGCGTACGTCTTCGGGGTGGACTTGACGCCCACCGAAGCGGCGACGTCCTTGCGCCAGTTGCCGACGCGGCCACCGGCGTAGTACGGCACGCCATAGGTCTTGCCGTCGTAGGTGACGGAGGCCTTGAGGCCGTCCAGCCACTGGTCCGAGTTCTCGAACTTCGACGTGTCGAGAGGAGCGAAGGCGCCCTTGACCATGTAGCCGAGCATCTCGGTGTTGCCCATCTCGACCACGTCGGGAGCCTTGTCGGTGGCGAGGACCGCGTCGAGCTTGGTGTTCTTGTCCGGCCAGCCGTAGTACTCGTGGTTGATCTTGATGCCGGGGTGCTTCGCCTTGACCGCCGCGTCGGCGGCCTTGACCAGTTCGGGCCAGTTGTTCTGCGCGTCGACCGTGAGCCAGACCGTCAGCTCCTTGGCGTCCGCGCCCTTGCCCGACCCCCCGGACTTGTCGTCACTGCTCCCGCACGCCGCGATGGAGACCATCATGCCCGCGATACCGATCGCGGCTATCAGCTTGCGCTTCACGCCACCCTCCTCAGGGATGCCACAAACCCCCCTGGCTCCCCGCGGTGACATACGACGTGTACCGCCCGTGGGGCCGGGACTGGACCAATGGTGTAGACCAGTAGGGGGGAGCTTGGCCTAGACCTAGAGGGGTGTCAAGGAGTTCGCATGCCCTCCGACCGTCCGTTATGGGACCTACATATGCAGGGACCTTTAAGTAGGTAACCGGCATAATCCGCGGCGCCGTTCACGCGCTCCCGGGTGGACCACTTCAGCGCGGTGGACTAGACCAACGCGTACGCCGACGGTATATAGAGGGGATCACGGAGCGTACGAGGGAGCTCGCACAGAACGTGCGGGGGACACTCGTACACGAAGCCGTGCCACGATGTGAGCCGTGGCCGATGGGATGTCGGTCGCTTCGGCATCCGGAGCCGGAAAGGCAGCGCATGAGTACCGACGTCAGCAGTGCGGAGAACGAGGGTGGGGCGACCATCCGTACCGCGCGCGTCCCCAAGTACTACCGCCTGAAGAAGCATCTGCTCGACATGACGGAGACGCTGCCGCCCGGCACACCGGTACCGCCCGAGCGCACCCTCGCCGCCGAGTTCGACACCTCGCGCACCACCGTGCGGCAGGCCCTCCAGGAGCTGGTCGTCGAGGGCCGCCTGGAGCGCATCCAGGGCAAGGGCACCTTCGTGGCCAAGCCCAAGGTCTCCCAGGCGCTGCAACTCACCTCGTACACCGAGGACATGCGCGCCCAGGGCCTGGAGCCCACCTCGCAGCTCCTCGACATCGGCTACATCACCGCCGACGAGACCCTCGCCGGGCTGCTCGACATCTCGGCCGGCGGCCGGGTGCTGCGCATCGAGCGGCTGCGGCTGGCGAGCGGTGAGCCGATGGCCATCGAGACGACGCACCTGTCCGCGAAGCGCTTCCCCGCCCTGCGCAGGTCGCTCGTCAAGTACACCTCCCTCTACACCGCCCTTGCCGAGGTGTACGACGTCCATCTCGCCGAGGCCGAGGAGACCATCGAGACCTCGCTGGCCACCCCGCGCGAGGCCGGACTGCTCGGCACCGACGTCGGCCTGCCCATGCTGATGCTCTCCCGGCACTCGCTGGACAAGCAGGGCGAGCCGGTGGAGTGGGTGCGGTCGGTGTACCGGGGCGACCGGTACAAGTTCGTGGCGCGGCTCAAGCGCCCGCAGGAATAAGCCACTTGGGCTAGTGCGAGTCCCATAGTTGCTCTACGTTCCTCCCGTCACCGCATGGACGGGAGGACGAACGGTGCGTACCGGCAAGCCTCGAACCATCGTCATCTGGACCCTCGTCGCCC
This sequence comes from Streptomyces sp. NPDC058246, assembly GCF_042881985.1. NCBI lineage: Bacteria > Bacillati > Actinomycetota > Actinomycetes > Kitasatosporales > Streptomycetaceae > Streptomyces > Streptomyces sp. NPDC058246. The sequence goes on from NZ_JBHVWZ010000003.1 coordinate 211,157, forward strand.
TGGTCGGCGCGGCGGGCTGGTCCGTGCTCGCGCTCTCCCGGGGCGAGAACGTGTCGGCGGCCTGGATGGTCGCCGCCGCGCTCGGCTCGTACGCGATCGCCTATCGCTTCTACGCGAAGTTCATCGCGTACAAGGTGCTCAAGGTCGACAAGACCCGGGCCACCCCGGCGGAGCGGCTGAACAACGGCATCGACTTCCATCCGACGGACCGGCGCGTGCTGCTCGGCCATCATTTCGCGGCGATCGCGGGCGCGGGCCCGCTGGTCGGCCCGGTGCTGGCCGCGCAGATGGGCTATCTGCCCGGCACCGTCTGGATCATCGCCGGCGTGATCTTCGCGGGCGCTGTCCAGGACATGGCGGTCCTGTTCTTCTCCACCCGCCGGGACGGGCGCTCGCTCGGGCAGATGGCCCGCGAGGAGATCGGGCCGTTCGGCGGGGCCGCGGCTCTCCTCGCCGCCTTCGCCATCATGATCATCCTGCTCGGTGTGCTCGCGCTGGTGATCGTGAACGCGCTGGCGCAGTCGCCGTGGGGCACCTTCTCCATCGGGATGACGATTCCGATCGCCCTGCTGATGGGCTTCTATCTGCGCGTGCTGCGCCCGGGCCGGATCACCGAGGTCTCGCTGATCGGCGTGGCCCTGCTGCTGCTCGCCCTGGTCGCAGGGCGCTGGGTCGCCGAGTCCTCCTGGGCCGACACCTTCACCCTCGCCCCCTCCACCCTGGTCGTCTGGCTGGTGGCGTACGGCTTCATCGCCTCGATCCTGCCGGTGTGGATGCTGCTCGCCCCCCGCGACTACCTCTCCACCTTCATGAAGATCGGCACGATCGCGCTGCTGGCACTCGGCGTGGTCATCGCGCTGCCGACGCTGAAGATGGACCCGGTCACCGACTTCGCCCGGCAGGGCAACGGGCCGGTCTTCGCCGGCTCGCTCTTCCCGTTCGTCTTCATCACCATCGCGTGCGGCGCGCTGTCCGGCTTCCACTCGCTCATATCGAGCGGCACGACGCCCAAGATGATGCAGAAGGAGACGCAGGTCCGGATGATCGGATACGGCTCCATGCTGATGGAGTCGTCGGTCGCGATCATGGCTCTCGTCGCCGCCTGCGTCATCGACCCCGGCCTGTACTTCGCCATGAACGCACCCGCCGGTGTCATCGGCACCACCGTGGAATCGGCCTCGCACGCGGTCGCGAACCTCGGGTACACCATCTCCCCGGCGGACCTCGCGAAGGCCGCGCACCAGGTCCAGGAGCAGAGCCTGCTCTCCCGCACCGGCGGCGCGCCCACCCTCGCGGTCGGTGTCTCGGAGATCTTCTCGAAAGTCACCGGCGGCAGCCTGCGCGCCTTCTGGTACCACTTCGCGATCATGTTCGAGGCGCTGTTCATCCTGACCGCGCTCGACGCGGGCACCCGCGTGGGCCGGTTCATGCTCCAGGACACGCTGGGGAACGTCTACCGGCCCTTCAAGAACGTGAGTTGGAAGCCCGGCCTGGTCATCACCAGCGCGATCGTGACCGGACTGTGGGGCTACTTCCTGTGGGTCGGCGTCCATGAACCGCTCGGCGGCATCAACCAGCTCTTCCCGATCTTCGGCATCTCCAACCAGCTGCTCGCGGCGGTCGCCCTCGCCGTCTGCACCACCCTGCTGGTGAAGTCCGGGCGCCTCAAGTGGGCCTGGATCACCGGGATTCCACTCGTCTGGGACGCCACGGTGACGCTCACGGCCAGCTATCAGAAGGTGTTCTCCAGCGATCCGAAGGTGGGCTTCTTCCAGCAGCGGTCGGTGTACCAGGACGGCATCGACGCCGGAAAGGTCCTGCCGCCCGCCAAGAGCATGGACGACATGCACACCGTGGTCACCAACTCCACGGTGGACGGCGTACTTTCGGCCGTTCTCGCGGTCCTCGTCGTCGTGGTGATCGTGGACGCGGCGCGGGTCTGCGTCCGGCACATCCGCCGCCCCGCGCTGTCCACGCTCAGCGAGGCGCCGTACGTGGAGTCGAAGATCGTCGCTCCGGCCGGGCTGATCCCGACCGAGGAGGAGAAGGCGGAGGAGCGCGATGCGGTCGGCGCTGCGCCGGACAGCTAGGGGAATCCGCTGGTACGTAAGGGAGTTGACGGACGAATCCGCGTACGACCGCTATGTCGCGCACGTACGGAATGACGATCCGGGCGCTCCCGTACCCTCGCGCCGGGAGTTCGAGCGGGCGCGTGCGGACCGTCAGGAGGAGGACCCGCGCCAGGGGTTCCGCTGCTGCTGACGGCGCCTTTCGCGGACACACGAACCCTCCACATCCGCTATCCGGACGGGGGTTCCATAAAGCGGAACCGTCGCCTAGATTGCCTGCGCGTTACACAGGTGATCAGTGAGGGGACGGAGCCGTCATATGTCAGATGTGCCTGAAGTGAAGCCACCGGTGGTGACACCGGTTCGCGTCGTGATCGCCCTCTGTCTGATCGCGCCCTTCGTGGCGATGCTGTGGGTCGGCTCGTACGCCAAGACCGACCCGACCTTCATCGGCATCCCGTTCTTCTACTGGTACCAGATGCTGTGGGTGCTCATCTCGACCGCCCTCACGATGACCGCGTACAAGCTGTGGCAGCGCGACCAGCGTGCCCGTGCAGGGGGTGCGTCCAAGTGAAGGACGGCGTGAACGGAGTCGCCCTCGGCGTCTTCATCTTCTTCTTCCTGGCCGTCACGGTCATGGGCTTCCTGGCCGCACGCTGGCGCAAGGCGGACGACGAGCAGAGCCTCGACGAGTGGGGCCTGGGCGGACGGTCGTTCGGCACCTGGGTCACCTGGTTCCTGCTCGGCGGCGACCTCTACACGGCGTACACCTTCGTCGCCGTACCGGCCGCCATCTACGCGGCGGGCGCGGCCGGCTTCTTCGCGGTGCCGTACACGATCCTGGTCTACCCGCTGATCTTCACCTTCCTGCCCCGCCTGTGGTCGGTCTCCCACAAGCACGGGTACGTGACGACCTCGGACTTCGTGCGCGGTCGCTTCGGCTCGAAGGGCCTGTCGCTGGCGGTGGCCGTCACCGGCATCCTCGCCACCATGCCGTACATCGCGCTCCAGCTGGTCGGCATCCAGGCCGTGCTGGACGTCATGGGCGTGGGCGGCGGCGAGAACACCAACTGGTTCGTCAAGGACCTGCCGCTGCTCATCGCCTTCGGTGTGCTGGCCGCGTACACCTACTCCTCGGGTCTGCGCGCCCCGGCCATGATCGCGTTCGTGAAGGACACCCTGATCTACATCGTGATCGCGGTGGCCATCATCTACATCCCGATCAAGCTGGGCGGCTTCGACGAGATCTTCAAGGCGGCGGGCGACAAGTACACGGCGGCCGGCGCGGGCGGGGTCGTGCCCGCCGAGGCGGGCCAGTGGACGTACGCCACCCTCGCGCTCGGCTCGGCGCTCGCGCTGTTCATGTACCCGCACTCGATCACGGCGACGCTGTCCAGCCGCAGCCGTGAGGTGATCCGCCGCAACACCACGATCCTGCCCCTGTACTCGCTGATGCTGGGACTGCTCGCGCTGCTCGGGTTCATGGCGATCGCGGCCGGGGTGAAGGTGCAGAACGGCCAGCTGGCGATTCCGCAGCTCTTCGAGAACATGTTCCCGAACTGGTTCGCGGGCGTGGCCTTCGCCGCGATCGGCATCGGAGCGCTCGTCCCCGCGGCCATCATGTCCATCGCGGCGGCGAACCTCTTCACCCGCAACATCTACCGGGACTTCATCAAGCCGGACGCGACCCCGCAGCAGGAGACCAAGGTCTCCAAGATCGTGTCGCTGCTGGTGAAGGTGGGCGCGCTGGTCTTCGTCCTGACGATGGACAAGACGGTCGCGATCAACTTCCAGCTGCTCGGCGGCATCTGGATCCTGCAGACCTTCCCGGCCCTGGTCGGCGGCCTGTTCACCCGCTGGTTCCACCGCTGGGCGCTCCTGGGGGGCTGGGCCGTCGGCATGCTCTACGGCACGCTCGCCGCGTACGGGGTCGCCTCCCCGACGCAGAAGCACTTCGGCGGCAGCTCGAAGGAGATCCCCGGCATCGGGGAGATCGGCTACATCGGTCTGACGGCGTTCGTACTGAACGTGGTCGTGACCGTCGTCCTCACCTTCGCCCTCCGGGCGTTCAAGGCGCCGGAGGGCATCGACGAGACGTCCCCGGAGGACTACACGGCGGACGCGGGGGACCCGGGCGTCGCGGTGGAACTGCAGGTCACGGGGCACTGATTCCGGCCCGGTCCACGATCCGCGGCGCCCTCTCGATCGGCGGGCGCCGCGGACTTTTCTCCGGGGCGCGTGTTCACTGCGCTCTCGGAGTCGGAGTCGGAGTTGGAGCCGGAACGGAGCCGGAACGGAGCCGCTGGATCGTAGCCGGGGAAAAATCTCCCCGCCCGTGTCCGCCGGTCCCGCAGACTGACTCCATGGACATCGTCATCCGGCCGGCGAGGCCCGAGGAGTACGAGCGCGTCGGCGAGATCACCGCGCAGGCCTATATCGGGGACGGGCTGCTGGACTTCGGGGAGAGCGACGAGTACCTGGGCGAGTTGCGGGACGTGGCGAAGCGGGCCGCCGCGGCGGAGGTCCTCGTCGCCGTCGGCCGGGACCGCTCGACAGGCGACGCGACCATCGGCCGCGCGATGACCGTCGGCCGCGCGACGAGCGACGCCACCGTCGGCAGCGCGTCAGGCCGCGAACCGGGCGCCGCGGCCGTCGACCCCGAACCCGACGGCGCAACCGTCGACCACGAACCCGGCCACGCAACCGTCGGCCCCGAACCCGGCCACGCGACCGAATCCGACGACGCGACCCCCGACCCCGCATCCGCATCCGCATCCGCACCCGGCCCCGGACCCGACCCGGACCCGAGGACGTAAGCGTCGACCGTGTGCTCGACCGCGTGCTCGGCGGCGTGACCTTCGTGCCGGACGGCGGCCCCATGGCGGATATCGCGCGGCCCGGTGAGGCGGAGATCCGGATGCTCGCCGTCGCGCCCGACGCCCGCGGCCGGGGTGCCGGCGAAGCCCTCGTACGCGCCTGCGTCGACCGGGCGCGGGCCACGGAGGGCTGCGTACGCGTCGTGCTGTCCACCCAGCGCACCATGCACACCGCCCACCGCATCTACCAGCGCCTCGGCTTCACCCGCGCCCCCGAGCGCGACTGGAACCCGATCCCGCACCTCGACGACATCCTGCTGCTCACCTACGAGTTGACGCTCCGGCACACTCCGTAGCGCTCTCCGGCACCGACGCGACACAACATGTGGGGGTGCTCCCGCAACCCGGCACAAGATGTATGCTCATGCTCGCTGTCGCCGCAGGGGAATCCGGTGCGAATCCGGAACTGTCCCGCAACGGTGTACTTGTGCGTGTTCGCGTACCCGCTGACACGTACGGGCTTCAGTCCGAGGACCTGCCGACAGCGCGCCCCGGCCACCCGGCCCGGGTGCCGACGACGTCCGGGCCTCGTGGAATGGGCTGGTGGACGCGACGTACCGCTGCCCGAATGCGTGCGCTCGTGTGCTCCGCGCTCTCCTCAAGGCCCCGTGCCGAGCGAGGGAGAGCCCCCAGTGACCATCGCGCCAGCCGATCCGGCTTCAGCTGCCGTTTCCGCGAAGCAGGCCCCGGTGGAGACCGACGGTCCCGGTACCGCGCTGCTGCGGACCCTGACCGACCTCACCGCCGACCTCCCCGACGCCGACCCCGGCCGGGTCGCCGCGGCCGCGCTGCGCGGCCGGTCCGCCCGGGCCGACGAGGCGGAGCTGCGCGAACTGGCCACGGAGGCGGCCGCGGGCCTCATCTCCGAGGACCCCGCCTACTCGAAGCTGGCCGCCCGGCTGCTGACGGTCAGCATCGCGGCCGAGGCCGCCTCACAGGGCGTCACCTCGTTCTCCGAGTCGGTCACCGTCGGCCACCGCGAGGGCCTCATCGCGGACCGCACGGCCGAGTTCGTACGGCTGCACACGGCCCGCCTCGACGCGCTGATCGCCGCCTCCTTCGCCGAGGGCGCCGACGACCGCTTCGGCTACTTCGGCCTGCGCACGCTGCACAGCCGTTATCTGCTCCGGCACCCGATCACCCGTCGTGTGATCGAGACCCCGCAGCACTTCATGCTGCGGGTCGCGTGCGGCCTCGCCGAGGACGACACCCGGCGGGCGCTGGACGAAGTCACGGACCTCTACCGGCTCATGAGCCGCCTCGACTACCTGCCCTCGTCCCCCACGCTCTTCAACTCCGGTACGCGGCACCCCCAGATGTCGTCCTGCTACCTCCTCGACTCCCCGCTGGACGAGCTGGACTCCATCTACGACCGCTACCACCAGGTCGCCCGGCTCTCGAAGCACGCGGGCGGCATCGGCCTCTCGTACTCCCGGATCCGTTCGCGCGGTTCGCTGATCCGGGGTACCAACGGGCACTCCAACGGCATCGTCCCGTTCCTGAAGACGCTCGACGCCTCGGTCGCCGCGGTGAACCAGGGCGGCCGGCGCAAGGGCGCCGCCGCGGTCTACCTGGAGACCTGGCACTCCGACATCGAGGAGTTCCTGGAGCTGCGCGACAACACCGGTGAGGACGCCCGCCGTACGCACAACCTGAACCTCGCGCACTGGATCCCGGACGAGTTCATGCGCCGGGTGAACGAGGACGGCGTCTGGTCGCTGTTCTCGCCGTCCGACGTGCCGGAGCTGGTCGACCTGTGGGGCGACGCGTTCGACGCCGCGTACCGCAAGGCGGAGGAGGCGGGCCTCGCGAAGAAGTCCATCCCGGCCCGCGACCTGTACGGCCGCATGATGCGCACCCTCGCGCAGACCGGCAACGGCTGGATGACCTTCAAGGACGCCGCCAACCGCACCGCCAACCAGACGGCGGAGCCGGGCCACACCGTCCACTCCTCGAACCTGTGCACCGAGATCCTGGAGGTCACGGACGACGGGGAGACGGCGGTCTGCAACCTGGGGTCCGTCAACCTCGGCGCCTTCGTCGTCAACGGCGACATCGACTGGGAGCGGCTGGACGCCACCGTCCGCACCGCCGTCACCTTCCTCGACCGGGTCGTCGACATCAACTTCTACCCGACCGAGCAGGCCGGCCGCTCCAACGCCAAGTGGCGCCCGGTGGGCCTCGGCGCGATGGGCCTCCAGGACGTCTTCTTCAAGCTGCGTCTGCCCTTCGACTCGCCGGGGGCCCGCGCGCTCTCCACCCGGATCGCCGAACGCATCATGCTCGCCGCGTACGAGGCCTCGGCCGACCTCGCCGAGCGCAACGGCCCGCTCCCGGCCTGGGAGAAGACCCGTACGGCCCGTGGCGTCCTGCACCCCGACCACTTCGACGTGGAGCTGACCTGGCCGGAGCGCTGGGCGGCCCTGCGGGAACGTATCGCCGCGGTCGGCATGCGCAACTCGCTGCTGCTCGCCATCGCGCCCACCGCCACCATCGCGTCGATCGCGGGCGTGTACGAGTGCATCGAGCCGCAGGTGTCGAACCTCTTCAAGCGCGAGACGCTCTCCGGCGAGTTCCTCCAGGTCAACTCCTACCTGGTGGACGAGCTGAAGCAGCTCGGCGTGTGGGACGCGCAGACCCGGGAGGCGCTGCGCGAGTCCAACGGCTCGGTGCAGGGCTTCACCTGGGTCCCGCAGGACGTCCGCGACCTGTACCGCACGGCGTGGGAGATCCCGCAGCGCGGCCTGATCGACATGGCCGCCGCCCGCACCCCGTTCCTGGACCAGGCCCAGTCCCTGAACCTGTTCCTGGAGACGCCGACCATCGGCAAACTCTCCTCGATGTACGCCTACGCCTGGAAGTCGGGCCTGAAGACGACGTACTACCTGCGCTCCCGCCCGGCGACCCGGATCGCCCGCGCAGCACAGGCGCAAGCACCGGCGCAGACGCCCATCCCCGTGCAGGCGACTCCCGACGAAGACGCCGTCGCCTGCTCCCTTGAGAACCCCGAGTCCTGCGAGGCCTGCCAGTAATGTCCACCCCGAACACCGAGAAGGCCGTGGCCGACAAGAACCTGCTCGACCCGGGCTTCGAACTCACCCTCCGCCCCATGCGCTACCCGGACTTCTACGAGCGCTACCGGGACGCGATCAAGAACACCTGGACCGTCGAGGAGGTCGACCTCCACTCGGACGTCTCCGACCTGGCGAAGCTGACGCCTTCCGAGCAGCACCTGATCGGCCGGCTTGTCGCGTTCTTCGCGACGGGCGACTCGATCGTGGCGAACAACCTGGTGCTGACGCTCTACAAGCACATCAACTCCCCCGAGGCGCGGCTGTACTTGTCGCGGCAGCTCTTCGAGGAGGCCGTGCACGTCCAGTTCTATCTGACGCTGCTCGACACCTACCTCCCCGACCCGGAGGACAGGGCGGCGGCCTTCGACGCCGTGGAGAACATCCCCTCCATCCGCGAGAAGGCCGGGTTCTGCTTCAAGTGGATCAACGAGGTGGAGAAGCTGGACCGCCTCGAGATTAAGGCCGACCGGCGTCGCTTCCTGCTCAACCTCATCTGCTTCGCCGCGTGCATCGAGGGCCTCTTCTTCTACGGCGCCTTCGCGTACGTCTACTGGTTCCGCAGCCGGGGTCTCCTGCACGGCCTCGCCACCGGCACCAACTGGGTGTTCCGCGACGAGACCATGCACATGTCCTTCGCCTTCGAGGTGGTCGACACCGTCCGCAAGGAGGAGCCGGAGCTCTTCGACGACGAGCTTCAGCGGCAGGTGACCGACATGCTGCGGGAGGCCGTCGAGGCCGAGCTGCAGTTCGCGCGCGACCTGTGCGGCGACGGACTGCCGGGCATGAACACCGAGTCGATGCGGCAGTACCTGGAGTGCGTCGCCGACCAGCGCCTCCAGCGGCTGGGCTTCGCGCCGGTGTACGGCTCCGAGAACCCCTTCTCCTTCATGGAGTTGCAGGGTGTCCAGGAGCTGACCAACTTCTTCGAGCGGCGGCCGTCGGCGTACCAGGTGGCGGTGGAGGGCTCGGTCGACCTCGACGAGGACTTCTGACGAGGACTTCCAGCGAGGACTTCCAGCGAGGACGGTTGTGACGAGGAGGGTTCTGACGATGCGTCACGGATGACATCTCAGGAATGACGTACCCGGAATGACGTCTCAGAAGTGACGTACCGGTGATGCCGGGCCGCGAGCGCGGCCCGGCATCGCCGCGTCTCGTCCATGGACCGTCCATGGGCCGTCCATGGACCCCCTATGGAGCGGCAAAGTTCTTCGGGCACGCCTGTTCCCGCGTCATCGGACGGGACTACGTTCTGGCCGTCCCGCCACGTCACGCACATGCGGCATGACAGGACGCCTAATTTGGCATGCCCATGACGTATACCCGCGCGGCGACACTACGCGCGTCACGGGCCCGCCACGCAACGCCGAGAAGCCCCACTTCCGGCTGTGGAGCCGCGTACGGCCCTACCCAGGCCCGCGCGGCACCGGCCTCAAACCGATGGAGGCAGCACCCCATGCGTGAGACACGTTCCCCCCGGAGACTGCGAAGACTTCTGACCGCCGCCGTACCCGCTCTCACCCTCACCGTCGCCGGTCTCATGGCGGCCCCCGCCGCCGGGGCCCAGACGGCACCGGCCGCCGGTCACTCCTCCCGCGTCACCCAGAACGCGAAGGCCCTGACCGACCCGGCCGCACAGGCCGTGCACTCCACGGGCAAGGCCGGCCAGAAGGTGCCCACCACGCACCTGTGCGGCGCTCCGACGCCCGGTCACGCCGCCTGCTTCGCCCAGCGCCGCACCGACATCAGGCAGAAGCTGGCCGCCGCGATATCCCCGAACGCCGCCGCCGCGGTGTCGGGCCTGAGCCCGGCCAACCTGCACAGCGCGTACAACCTGCCCTCGACGGGTGGCTCGGGCCTGACGGTCGCGGTGGTCGACGCCTACAACGACCCCAACGCCGAGTCGGACCTGGCCACCTACCGCTCCCAGTTCGGCCTGTCCGCCTGTACCAAGGCCAACGGCTGCTTCAAGCAGGTCAGCCAGACCGGCTCGACCACCTCGCTGCCGACGAACGACACCGGCTGGGCGGGCGAGGAAGCGCTCGACATCGACATGGTCAGCGCCGTCTGCCCGAACTGCAACATCATCCTCGTCGAGGCCAACTCCGCGACCGACTCCGACCTCGGCACTGCGGAGAACGAAGCCGTCGCGCTGGGCGCGAAGTTCGTCTCCAACAGCTGGGGCGGCTCCGAGTCCTCCTCGCAGACCACCGAGGACACCCAGTACTTCAAGCACCCGGGCGTCGCCATCACCGTCTCCTCAGGTGACTCCGGCTACGGCGCCGAGTACCCGGCCACGTCCCAGTACGTGACCGCCGTCGGCGGCACCGCGCTGTCGACGTCCTCCACCTCCCGCGGCTGGAGCGAGTCGGTCTGGAAGACCAGCAGCACCGAGGGCACGGGCTCGGGCTGCTCCGCGTACGACGCGAAGCCGAGCTGGCAGACCGACACGGGCTGCGGCAAGCGCATGGAGGCCGACGTCTCCGCCGTCGCCGACCCCGCGACCGGCGTGGCCGTGTACGACACCTACGGCGGCTCCGGCTGGGCGGTCTACGGCGGTACGAGTGCCTCCGCACCGATCATCGCGGGCGTCTACGCGCTGGCCGGCACCCCGGGCTCCAGCGACTACCCGGCGAAGTACCCGTACTCCCACACCTCGAACCTGTACGACGTCACCAGCGGCAACAACGGCTCCTGCTCGACCTCGTACTTCTGCACCGCGGCCACCGGCTACGACGGCCCGACCGGCTGGGGCACCCCCAACGGCACCACCGCCTTCACGTCCGGCACCAGCACCGGCAACACGGTGACCGTCACCAACCCGGGCAGCCAGTCCACCGCGACCGGCAGCGCGGTCAGCCTGCAGATCTCGGCGAGTGACAGCGCGGGCGCGACCCTCACCTACAGCGCGAGCGGTCTGCCGACCGGGCTGTCGATCAGCAGCTCGACCGGCAAGATCACCGGCACCGCGAGCAGCGCGGGCACCTACAGCGTCACCGTGACCGCGACCGACAGCACGGGCGCCTCCGGCTCGGCCTCCTTCACCTGGACCGTCAGCACCTCCGGCGGCGGCACCTGCACCCCGGCGCAGCTGCTCGGCAACCCGGGTTTCGAGTCGGGCAACACGACCTGGACCGCGAGCAGCGGCGTCATCACCAACTCCAGCGGTGAGGCGGCGCACGCCGGTTCGTACAAGGCCTGGCTGGACGGCTACGGCTCGACGCACACCGACACGCTCTCCCAGTCGGTGACGATCCCGTCCGGCTGCAAGGCCAGTTTCACCTTCTACCTGCACATCGACACGGCGGAGACGACCACCAGCAGCCAGTACGACAAGCTGACGGTCACCGCCGGATCGACCACTCTGGCGACCTACTCCAACCTCAACAAGGCCACCGGGTACGCCCAGAAGACCTTCGACCTGTCCTCGTTCGCCGGCTCGACCGTCACGCTGAAGTTCAGCGGCGTCGAGGACTCCTCCCTCCAGACCAGCTTCGTCGTCGACGACACCGCCGTGACGACCAGCTGACTTACGCGGGCCCTGGCCGCCGTCGCGGCCAGGGCCCTTTTCCTGCCCCGATGGGGATTCGGCCAGGGCCTTCCCGCTCCGATGGGGATTCGGCCAGGGCCTTGCCGCTCCGATGGGGACACGGCCAGGGCCTTCCCGCTCCCATGGGGATCCTGATGCGGGGGTGACACGTCCAAGCTGCAAGGAGGTCACCCCATGCACCGAACGACCCATCACCGGACCGTCGCCCTGGCGGCGCTGACCCTTCTCCTCGCGGCGGGCTGCGGCACACAGAGCGGCGACGGCGCGGGCGGCAGCGGCACCGTGTCGCCGTCCCCCACGACGAGCCACCCGGGCTGCGCCGCGGCCAAGGCGGAGCTGGGCGCCGCCGACACCGGCCACACGTTCTGCCTGACGACGGGTGACGTGATCCGTATCAACCTGGACGGCACCACCAGCAGGCCCTGGGCGCCCGTCAAGCTCGGCGGCAGCGGCCTCGAGGCCACCAACAGCGGTGTCGTCCTCCAGGCGGGCGACGCCTCCTCCGCCTTCAAGGCGGTCTCGGCCGGAACCACGCAGCTCACCTCGTCGCGCCCGCTGTGCCCCAGCGACCCGGCGCGGGTCTCGTGCAAGGGCCTTCAGGAGTGGACGGTCACGGTGGTGGTGACGAAGGCGTGAGAGCGCGTGGGGCCCTCGGCGTCCGAGGCTTTCGACGGCTGCTCGCGGGAGGCGCGGGCCGTCCTGAGCTGACGGTCGACGCGCCGCTCGTGCGCCAGGCCGACCAGTGACGGGAAGGCCACGACCGCGAAGATCCCAAGGACGGTCAGGAGGCCGACGAGGTTGTCCATGAGTGTGTTCATGGACACCACTGTCGCGCCGATTGCTCCTTACCGTCAGTGGCAGGACTGCCGCACACCCTCGAATTACTGCCACTGACGAGGCACACTGGACGGCATGCTGACGAACGTGGCCGCAGTCCTGCTCGACGGTGTGCATCCCTTCGAACTCGGTGTCGTCTGCGAGGTCTTCGGCCTCGACCGCAGCGACGAGGGCCTTCCCGTGTACGACTTCGCGATCGCCTCGGCCGAGGGGCCGACGCTCGGCACCCATGTCTCCGGGTTCACGGTCTCCACGCCGCACGGCCTCGACCGGCTCGACGCCGCCGACCTGGTCGTCGTCCCGGCCGGCGACACCTATGCCGTGCGCGGATATCCGCCCGAGCTGCTCGACGCGCTGCGCCGGACCGTCGAGCGTGGCGCCCGGGTGCTCAGCGTCTGCTCCGGCGCCTTCGTGCTGGGCGCGGCCGGGCTTCTGGACGGGCGGCGCTGCGCGGTGCACTGGCACCACGCGGAGGCGCTCGCCCGGCAGTATCCGCGCGCGATCGTCGAGCCGGACGTGCTGTACGTGGACGCGGACCCGGTGATCACCTCGGCGGGCACCGCCGCCGGGATCGACGCCTGTCTCCACCTTTTGCGCAAGGAGCACGGGCCGGAGGTGGCCAACGCCGTCGCCCGCCGCATGGTGGTACCGCCGCACCGCGACGGCGGCCAGGCCCAGTACATCGAACGCCCGCTGCCCCGGTCCCGGTGCGACACGGTCGGCGAGGTGCTGGTGTGGATGCAGCGGCACCTCGACGAGGAGGTGACCGTCGAACAGCTCGCGGCCCGCGCCCATATGTCCCCGCGCACCTTCGCGCGCCGCTTCCAGCAGGAGACGGGAACCACGCCGTACCGCTGGATCCTGCGCCAACGGGTGCTGCTGGCACAGGAGTTGCTGGAAGGCACGGACGAGACGATGGACGCGATCGCGGACCGCACCGGGTTCGGCAACGCGGCGGCGCTGCGCCATCAGTTCGTACGGAGTCTGGGGACGACCCCGCAGGCGTACCGGCGCACGTTCAGGGGCCCGCAGGCGGCCTGAACGTGCGCCAGTAGGCGCGCGGGATCAGCGCGGCTCGGCCTTCAGCAGCAGCTTGTGCGGCCGCAGGGTGATGCCGACGCGGGTCGCGTCGTTGGAGCCGGACACCTGCCGGAAGCGCCAGCGGGATGCCACGGTCGCGGTGATCAGGCTCAGCTGGGCCATCGAGAAGTGGTCACTCGGGCACTTCCGGTTGCCCACGCTGAACGGGCGCATCGCGTACTTCGGTATGTCCTTGGACCGTTCCGGAAGCCAGCGGTCGGGATCGAAAACCAGGTGCTCCTGGTACGACCGGGGATCGTGCTGGATCGCGTACGGGCTGTAGACGATGTCGGCTCCGGCCGGAATGCGATAGCCGCCCAGCTCGGTTTCGGTCACCGCGCGCCGCGTCAATATCCATACGGCGGGACGCAAACGCATCGTCTCGACGACGAGATTGTTCGTGTGCGACAGCTTCCGGACGTCGCCGAATCCGACGGGCCGGTCGCCGGCGACGGATTCGACCTCCTTGCTCACCTTGTCCGCCTGTTCCGGGTGTTCGGTGAGTACTTGCAGGAGCCACATGATCGTGGACGCGATGGTTTCGCTGCCGGGGGTGAGTATCGCAACGACCTGGTCGTGGATCTCCTGTTCGTCGATGGGGTCGCCGTTGTCGTCCTTCGCTGCCAGCAATGCTGTCAGCAAATCGTCCGGCTTTTGACCAGATGCCCGCCGCTCGTCGATGATCTCGTCGACGAGGTCATGCAAATCGGCCAATGCGCGGTCGAATTCGCGGTTCGCCGGAAGCGGCAGCCGATAGAGCGGTCCCGCCGGGATCACCATGCGCCGGTACATCCCGCGGAACACGGCGCCGAGCGCGATGCTCAGCCGCTCGGCGCGCTCGTCCATGAACTGGCCGCGCAGCAGACAGCGGGCCGCGATGCGCACGGCGACCCGGAACGACTCCGAGGTGCAGTCGATCGTCTCGCCCGGCACCATCCGCTCCGCGAACGACCGGGCCTCCTCCTCCATGATCGGCCCGTACTCGTGGATGATGTCGGCCCGGAACGCGGGCTGGATCGTCCGCCGTTGACGCCGGTGCTGCGGCCCGTTGGCCGTGGCGACCCCCTTCTTGCCGAGCAGCCCTTCGAGGGACTCCCACAGCGGGCCGCCGATCTCGTAGTCGGGGTTGAGCGCCAGCGCCCCGGTGAGTTCGGGGGTGGTGACGGCGTACACCGTCTTCGGGCCCAGTTTCAGCCGGACGACGTCGCCGTGGTCGCGCAGCTGGGCCAGGAAGCCCAGTGGGTCGCGGACCAGTTTCCAGCCGTGGCCGAGGCCCGGCACACCGCCTCCCGCGAGGGGCGGGGCGGACAGTTCGAGTGCCTGGGGTATCGCAGGCCGTACTGACTCGACGGTCATTTCTCACCTGCCGCTTCATTGTTGACGTACGGGGGTGTGGAGCGGTCGTCCCAGCTGTCGACCATGTACCGGCCCGACTCGTGGTGGAACCAGTACACGGAGCTGAACCAGTTCCGCATATTGCCGAGACATGCCTTCACGGCGATGCTGCGTTCTTTGCCCCGCACGGTCCCGTCCGCGAGGGTTTCCGCGAGGTATAAGACGTCCTTTTCGGTGACGAGGAATTCATTGATGCATTCCTCGACCCGCCGCCGTATTTCTGTCACGGCCTCTTCGAGTGTCAGCCCCTCGTGGTGAATGAGGCTGATTCCGAGATTGTGGACTTCATCGCCCGCGATTTCCTTGGGGAGCGAACACAGGTCGTTGTACCAGGCCGCGAATTCCTGGCTGAGCAGTGCCGCCCGCTGATATGCGGGGTGTTTCCGCACCACGGTGGGGAGTTCACATCCCGCGCTGGGTTCCAGGAGGTCGGTCCAGATCCAGTGTGCGAACGTGAGCCGACGGAGTTCGAGATATTCCGCGACCGTGGGCACGGTGCCCGAGACGCGGTTGCGGAACTCGCTGTCGTACGCCTCGATCACCGCGTGGAAGTGGAGCGCGAACCGCTCGTTCCACTTCTTGCCGAGGAACGAGTACAGCCGCACCATGCTGTCCGCGAACCCCGCGACCAGCGGGTCCTGGTGGTGCAGATGGTCCCTGGGTGAATCGAGGGCCGCGTGCAGCCGGAACCTGAGCCTCCGCCAGGCGTCCTTACGGCCGTGGATGACGTCACGGTCATGACGGTCGTCCCAGACGAAGAACCATGCGCTGTAGTCGGCTATCGCCTGCATGACCTCGTCGGGAGCACCGATGTAGTAGCCCGCCATGAGGTCCGTGTAGCACAAGCCGTCGGCATATTCCTCGACCTTGTCCGCCGGCATGAGCCGCTTTTCGAGGAGCCAGGTCCTGGTGTTCTCCTGGAGCCTCGGCCAATACGGGTGCAGTTGACGGGGAAACTCTGCCTCGATCACCGGGAGAGAGAGCGCCGGTGGAACCGCGACCGCTGTTGGTGTCGATGAAGTGCTCTGTGAGAAAGCATGCACGGACAAACCCCTCTCAGCCGCCTGTTGGCGCTACACCCCTCCCGCCGTGCCGGGCGTGCGCCGTTGCGTATCCCCGCACTTCCCATTCAGCACCACAACTGACCGTTCTGGGAACGGATTTGCTCCACTCGCTACCTCAAGGTGCCGAGAATCTCCCCTTGTGTGACTGAATCTGGATCACTACGGGAGCACAAGGGATCGAACGTGCGACGTACACACGAACGGCGCCTGGTCAGGAGGGTCCCTGACCAGGCGCCGTCGGCGCGGGCTCACAAGTGATCGTGAGCCCCAACTGTCGTTTTTTGACTCAGTCGTTGGCGACCACGGGGTAGCGGGGCTCGTTCTCGGCCATCTGCCGCAGCGCGTCCTTGCGCTCGCGCTTGGAGAGCCGGTCGATGTACAGGTATCCGTACAGGTGGTCCGTCTCGTGCTGGAGGCAGCGGGCGAAGTAGCCGGTGCCGCGCACCTTGATCGGGTTGCCCTTCTCGTCCTGCCCGGTGACCTCGGCGTAGTCGGGGCGGGCCAGCGGCGCGTACGCGGTCGGCACCGAGAGGCAGCCCTCGTTGCTGTCGTCCAGACGGCGCTGCTCTGCCGGCAGCTCGACCAGCACGGGGTTGCAGACGACACCGACGTGCCGCTTGCCCTCGTCGTCCATGCAGTCGTAGACGAAGACCTTCAGGTCGACGCCGATCTGATTGGCGGCCAGGCCCACGCCCTCCGCGGTGCGCTGGCTGGCGAACATGTCGGCCACCAGCTGGTCCAGCTCGCCGCCGAACTCGGTGACGTCCTTGCACTCCTTGTGCAGCACCGGGTTCCCGACGACCGTGATCGGCCGCGAGGTGCCGCGCTCGCGGAAGGCCGCCTCGCGCTCCTCGCAGTCCTCGGTGTCGATGACGAAGCCCTCGTCGTCCACGGGGAGCACGCCCGCGTGCTGCTGATCGGTGTCCTGCTGCGCCATGACCGACGTATGCCTTCCTGGAATCCATGAGTGTGGTGCCCATACAGCCTACGGGGGCTGCGGGACCGCTCAGCAGGCCTCCGCGCTAACAGACCTCTTCGAGGTCCCGCCAGTCCCTGGAGTCAGGGCTGTCCGCGACCCAGCCGTCGAGCAGGCCGCGCACCAGAGAGGCCGGCGCGGCGATCCCGCACTCCCGCTCGGGCACCCACAACTGCCCGTCCGTGCGGTGGCCGAGCGGCCCCGGATGGCCGGGCTCGCTGTGGTCGTGCGGGTCGAGGTGCTCGCCGTCACCCTCGTCGGAGGGCATCCGCGACTCGGAGCACATCCGGCACAGCAGCCGTACGGACGACGACCAGTCCTCGGCGGCGAAGCCGGCGTCGGCCGCGAGCTGCTCCAGGGCGTCCCGGTCGTCCTCGGTGGCCGCCTCGAGGAGGACCACCCAGGTGGGCACAGGTGACGGCGCCCACAGCTCGATCTCGTCGAAGACGGGGTAGGCGTGCCCGGCCGCGGTGGTCCGCTCGCCGTGCGGGACCCCGTCGTGCAGCACGACCTCGCCCCAGCGGCGCCCGGAGGACGGCAGCGGAATGGACAGCACCTCGATGCGGGCGGGGTCGAGCCTGCGCCCCCACACCACCTCGGCCTCGCCCTCGGGAGACAGCCGTACGGCCGCACTGCCCAGGTCCATGCCCACGGGCTCACCGGAGACGGCGGCGCCGCCCGGCACCCGCAGCCCGTACGCCTGCCAGGCGCGCCGGGCCAGCGGCCAGTCCTGGAGCGCGGTGGCCGCGATGCCCACGTTCCACCAGTCAGGTGCTCCGGCCTCCCGGTCGAGCAGCGCGACGGCCCTGAGACCCGCCGCGCGGGCCTGCTCCCAGTCGTGCCGGAACTTGTGCAGCAGGGCCAGGTTGAACCAGGACTCGGACAGCCACGGCTCCAGGTCCGCCGCGCGCGTCAGCAGCGCTCCCGCGTCCTCGTACCGGCCGTCGCCGATCAGCGTGAACGCACGGTCGGTGGCCTGCCGCCATGAGGCGGAGGGCCGGTGTCGTCCCTTGCCGAAGATCCTCACGATTCCCGCCTGCCAGTTCCTTGCGATTCCCGCCTGCCGGTCCTTTGAAGAGTCCCTTGAAGACAGTGCAGCCACGAGCCGGCCCGTGCCCCCGAACACCCTCTCCCTGGCATCCAACCACGGACGGTCGGACGGGCGCTCATTACCCATGGGTTACCCAGCCGAAGGCAAGGTCAGACCGGGCCGCGACAGGACCCTGGCCAGGGACTCCACGACCTCTGGCTGATAGTCGCGGGCCGTCCCCAGCCGCAGCCGCTCCAGGGCGGTCAGCGGCCCTCCCGGGCCTGCTTCCCTGGCCATCTCCTCGTATGCGTTCACGACCCGCACGATCCGCGCGGTGACCGGCTGCTCCCGGTACGGGTCGGCCTGCCGCTCCACCACCACGGCCACCTCGGCGTCCACCCCGGTCTGACGGACGACGGCGCCGCCGAGGAGCGCTATCCGGCGCTGCTCGTCGGCGGAGAGCGGGGAGGTGGCCCCGGCGGGGACGGGATCGACCAGGCTCAGCTGTCCGATGTCGTGCATGAGGGCCGCGTACTCCAGGACGGTCAGATCGGGCTCCGACAGGCCCAGCTCCCGACCGACCTCCCCGCTGAGGACGGCCACCCGCCGGGCATGGCCCGCGGGGGTGTACCCGGCGATCTCGGTCGCCCGTGCGAGGGAGGCGATGGTCTGCCGGTAGGTGACCCGCACGGCCGCGTACCGCCGGAAGGACAGCTGCGTGAGAAGCAGGGGCAGTGAGAACACGGGCAGCGCCCAGAGCCCGACCACCGCCACGGCGAGCGACATCACGGCCCCGGTCGCGCACACGGCCGACCCGATCCCGAGCAGTGCCCGCAGTTCGTCCCGCAGCAGCGGCCCGAACGGCCACCGGGTCCGCGCGTGCGCCATCGCCGCTGCGAGCACCGCGTCGCACAGCGCGGTGAGCATCAGCAGCGTCACCACCAGCAGCGCGTACGCCGGACCGCCCCACTCCTGGAACCTGCCCTGGTTGTAGAGGGGCTGGAAGCAGACGGCGGCGAACGCGACGGTCAGCACCCGTCGGGTGAGGTGGTCGACGGTCGGTCCCCGTCCGCCGGCCACGTGCGGCACGCATCCCAGCAGCGCGGCCGCGGCGACGACGGCGACGACCTGCAGAACCCCGTGGTGCGTGGGCTGCCCGGCGCTCTCCCCGAGCAACGCGTAGGACAGCGCCCCGGCGGCGCCGAGCGGCGCCGACTCCCGCTCCTCGGCACCACTCCAACGGGTGAGCTCGCCGAGAGCGATGAGGAGCCCGAAGGCAAGGGCGGTCCCACGCTCGTCGAGGCCGTGCCAGAGGGTGTCGGCGAGGGCGAGGAGGGTGAGGAGAAGGGTGAAGGCACGGACGGAGGTGAGGATTCCGGGTGCCCTCGCGGCCAATCGGAAACGGGCGGAGCGAGCGGGTAACCCTCGCGGCGAAGCGGCGCTGCTCATGTCGGACGCCCTTCCAGCCGACCGGGAAGGGGCGGAGCGGGCGGGTAGACCTCGTCGCGAGGCGGCGTACAGCTGTCCGCCGTGACGGCGGGACGCCACCCCCACCGCGACAAGGCCCGCGCCAGCGCCCGCACCATCCCGGGATCGAACTGGGCCCCGGCACACCGCTCCAGCTCCTCCAGCGCGGCGGGCACCGGCCGAGCCCGCCGGTAGGACCGCGTGGACGTCATCGCGTCGAACGCGTCGGCCACGGCCACCACCCGGGCGAACTCCGGGATCTGCCGCCCCACCAGCCCGTACGGATATCCGCTCCCGTCCAGCCGCTCGTGGTGATGGAGGATCGCCGACCGGGCCTCCCCGAGGAATCCGATCCCCCGCACCATCTCGTGCCCGTACTCGGGATGCAGCTCGATGACCCGCCGCTCCTCGGGGGTCAGCGGGCCGTCCTTGCGCAACAGCCGCGTGGGGACGCCCAGTTTGCCCACGTCGTGCAGAATCCCGGCGAAGCGCAGCACTTCGACGCGCTCGTCGTCCATGCCCAGTTCCCGGGCGATCATCATGGACGCCTGCCCGACCCGCTCGCTGTGCCCGCGGGTGTATCCGTCCTTGATGTCGACGGCCTGGACGAGCGCGCGAATGGTGGCCTGGTGGGCGGCCCGCTCCCGGTGGTACTGCGCGAACACCCAGCAGGACACGTACATCGGCAACAGCACGAGCAGCGCGGCGACGGGCCCGTAGGGGCTCCGCCACAGCACCGCCATCATCAGGCCGGCCAGCCCGTGCACGGCGACGGGAGCGAGGGAGCGCGCGAAGAGCCCGCGCCAGGCGCTCCGCACCGGCACCCGCTCGGCGAGCGCCAGGATCCCGCCGTCGAGGACGGCCAGCACCAGGCAGAACGTCAGCACGGCGGCCCCGGCGGGCAGCAGCGCGTACGGAAAGTGCGGCGCGACCACCGCGTTCCGGCCGTCCAGCGCCCAGTGCACCCGGGAGGCCGCCCAGATCGCGACGGCGAGCTGAGCCGCACGCCAGACCCTGCGCAGTCGGCGCGGCCGCTGTTCGACCCGGGTGAGCAGGGCCCCGGGCAGGGCGACGAGCGCGGCGGCGGGGGGCGGCAGCAGAAAGGCCCCGGCGAGCAGCACGGGGAGGAAGGTGCCCATACCCCTGGGGGCGTCACCGACGTCCCGGCCGGGGGCGCCCGCTCCCCTGGGCCCACGGGGCAGCGTGATCCGTTCGCACCCTGCGTACAGCACGGCGAGCAGTGCGACCACCCACCACGGAACGCGGAGGTGCGGCAGGGGAGCCAGACAGGCGAGGGCCCCGAGAACGACACAGGCCACGTACACCCGGGCCCCGGCCGGCACCGACCCCATCTCCTCGTCCCCTCCCCGACATCAGGCTCCGGAGCCTAGGACGGCGGGGGCGGCACGGGGACGGGTATGGCCGAATCCGCGGGGTCAGAGCCCGCGGATTAGCACGTTCGGGTGATAAGCGGACGATCCGCAACCGGAGTTGGGGAGCCCCGCGCCGGCTTCAGGACTCGTGTGCCGTAGCCGTCACGTCATGCTCCGGCACGACCTGTCCGGAGCGGATCAGATCGATGCGGCCCATGACCTTGGCGCGCAGATCCGTGGGCACGTCGTCCTGCCCGCAGCAGCGCTTGACCAGCTTCTTCACGGCCTGCTCCAGGCCGTACTTCTCCAGGCACGGGGAGCACTCCTCGAAGTGCACCTCGAACTTGGTGCAGTCCGCGTCCGGCATCTCATGGTCGAGGAACTCGTAGAGGTGGTCGAGTACCTCACTGCAATCCGTCTCGTGCGGCTCTCCGCAGCTCATGAGCCCGAGCCTTTCGCTTCGTTCGACTCTCCGGCGCCGGCCGGAACCAGCCCGCGGTCACGCGCGTAGTCCTCGAGCATGCCGCGCAGTTGGCGACGTCCACGGTGGAGCCGGGACATCACCGTACCGATGGGTGTCCCCATGATGTCCGCGATCTCCTTGTACGCAAAGCCCTCGACGTCCGCGAGATAGACGGCGATGCGGAATTCCTCGGGGATCGCCTGCAGCGCAGCCTTCACGTCCGAGTCAGGCAGGTGGTCGAGCGCCTGCGACTCGGCGGAGCGCAGACCCGTCGACATGTGCGACTCGGCACGCGCCAGCTGCCAGTCCTCGATCTCCTCGGCCGCGCTGCGCTGGGGTTCGCGCTGCTTCTTGCGGTACGAGTTGATGAAGGTGTTGGTGAGAATGCGGTACAGCCACGCCTTGAGGTTGGTGCCCTCGCGGAACTGGTGGAAGGACGCGTACGCCTTCGCGTACGTCTCCTGCACCAGGTCCTCGGCGTCGGCCGGGTTGCGCGTCATGCGCAGGGCGGCCGAGTACATCTGGTCGAGGAATTCGAGCGCGTCCCGCTCGAAGCGCGCGGTGCGCTCGGCGGACGACTCCGTGCTCGTGCCCTGGCCCTCGGGCTGCTCCGCCTGGCCGTGTTCGGTCCCTGCGTCGGTCCCAGTGACCGGACCCACCTCCTCCAGCGTTGTCGTGAGACCGAGACCGGTCCCACTGGAATCGGAGGATAGACGAACATCCGGTCCACCCGCCGCCCGAATAGGGGCGTTCTTGGCCGCGTGCAGCACCGTCCAGTCCAGGTCAGCGCGGCTACTGCGGCTCGGGCAGATGGTCGAACCCATGCGGCGGACTTCCTCTCGTACGAACGGTCCAGCACGCTCCGTGCTGTCTGCTCGGCACAACAGATGTCCGTCACTCCACATTCCCGGGTGTCACCCGAGTGACGCGGTCCACTTCACGACACCGTCGGTGATGATCGTCAGGGCCTCGTCCTGCCCGATCGGGGCCCTTTTCGGAACGGCGAAGCCATGATCGCCGTACGGCACCTCGATCAGTTCGTACGCCCCCTTCGGGAACTCCTCCGGCTTCCCGAACGGATCATTGCCTCCCTGTACGACCAGCGTAGGCACCCCGGCCCCGAGCAGCTCGTCGGCGCGGGACTTCTCGGGCTTACCGGGCAGATGCAAGGGAAAGCTGAGCGCGAGGACGGCGACGGCACCGAGTTCGCCGGCGGTCCGGCAGGCGACCCGCGCCCCGGCACTCCGCCCGCCCGACACCACCGGCAGCCCGGGCTTCACCAGCGCGGGCCACACCCCCCGCCAGCCCACGTCCAGGGTCTTCGGCGCGGGCGCCACCTTCTTCCCGGCCACCCGCCAGGGCTGCTCGACGAGAGCGACACTCACGCCGTGACCGGGCATCACCGCCGCCAGCGCCTGAAGATCCCGCGCCTCTACACCGCCCCCGGCCCCATGACCGACGGCAAGGACAAGCCGCGCCTTCTCGGCGGCGTGCCAGGTGACACGGGCGCTCCCCGCGTCGGTTTCGACTGTCTCGGTGTGCGTCACACAACCATGGTGTCGCAGCCGTCGCGGCTGTGGGCCATCGCGCCCCTGGGGCGGCACGGATGGGTACAGGACACCCCGAACCGTGCCGGGCACGCGCCCCACCCCGACTTCAGGCCCCACGCCTACGGCGACCCGCACCCTCAGAACAGCGTCCCCGCCTCCGGCCCCTCCAGCTCCTTCAGAAGCTCCGGCCCGTTGTTACGGACGTTGCTGACCGCCGTGGAGACGGGGTACGCCCGCATCAGTCCGGCAGGGGGCGCCACAAGCAGCCCACGGAGGTCGTCGACGTCCGTGCGGGAGGGATCGAGCCACGCGTCCCACCGGTCCGGTGTCAGCATCAGCGGCATCCGAGGATGAATGTCCGCCAAGGCATGCGGCCCCTCCGCCGGCGCCACCGCGAGCGGCGACGTCTCCGCCTCGGTCGTGATCACCGAGCACGTCACCCACCACGCCCCCGGATGATCGTCGGGCAGCGTCCGGTCCCGCCAGAACTCGTACAGGCCGGCCATCGCGAAGACCGAACCGTCCGCAGGCGTCACGAAGTACGGCTGCTTGCGCGGCCGCTTCTTCTTGCCCTCGACCTCCAGATCGCGCTCGTCGGCCCCGGTGACCCACTCGTAATAGCCGTCGGCGGGGATGATGCAGCGCCGGGTGGAGAAGGCCCGGCGGTACGAGGGCTTCTCGTGCACGGTCTCGGCTCGGGCGTTGATCATCCGGGCGCCGCCCTCGGGCGTCTTGGCCCAGGACGGGACGAGCCCCCACTTGAGCGTGCGCAGCTGGCGAACCGGCTTCGGGCTGTCCGCGTCCTTGAGGGGGCGGTCGAGGACGGCGTAGACCTCTTTGGTCGGGGCCACGTTGTAGTCGGGAGCCAAGGTCTCTTCGGGCTCCCACTTCTCGACCTCAAAGATTCCTGCGAGATCCTCGGGCCCACGACTCGCTGCATACCGTCCGCACATACGTGCCACACTGCCAGATTCCGCGACCACAGAGGGAGCCACCGACGACAATGGGCAGCACCGCATCCACCTCGCTGGCGAGCCTCTGGGACCAGGTCTCCGGCACTCAGCCGGACCCCGACCTGTGGGTGGTGATCGCCACCATGGTCGCCGCGCTCGCGGTGATCGTCCCGCACGGCGTCTGGCGCGTCTCCCGCAACGCCATCACCATCGCGCACGAGGGCGGCCACGGCCTGGTCGCCCTGCTCACCGGTCGCAGCCTCAGTGGCATACGGCTGCACTCGGACACCAGCGGCCTCACCGTCAGCCGTGGCAAGCCCACCGGCCTCGGCATGATCCTCACCGCCGCCGCGGGCTACACCGCTCCCCCGCTGCTCGGCCTGGGCGGCGCGGCCCTCCTCGGCGCGGGCCGCATCACCCTGCTGCTGTGGCTGGCCACGGCCCTGCTCATCGTGATGCTGGTGATGATCCGCAACGCGTACGGGGCACTCACCGTGATCGTCACCGGCGGCATCTTCCTCTTGGTCTCCTGGCTCGCCGGTCCCCAGGTGCAGGCGGCGTTCGCGTACGCCGTGGTGTGGTTCCTGCTGCTCGGAGGCGTCCGCCCGGCCTTCGAACTCCAGGCCAAGCGGATGCGGGGCGGCGCGGGCGACTCGGACGCGGACCAGCTGTCGCGCCTGACGCACGTACCGGCGGGGCTGTGGCTGTTCCTGTTCCACGCGGTGTCACTGTGTTCGCTGCTCGGTGGGGGCAGGTGGCTCCTGGACGTCTGAGGCGCCCCGCACAGGAACGCCCCGAAGGGGCGCGGGGCTGCGGCACACGCGGCTACGCCGCGCAGCCGCGACCAGCCGCACGCGACCAGCCACGACGGACCGGCGACCAGGAAACGCCCCCCGTTCCGCGACCAGCCACAACGGACGGGCGGTCAGGAGATGCCGCCGGTCCCCGACCAGACACAACGGACACGCGACAGGAAACGCCCCCAGTCCCCGACCAGCCACAACGGACCAGCGGACAGGAAACGCCCCGGTTCCCCCACCAGCCACAACGGACCAGCGGACAGGAAACGCCCCGGTTCCCCCACCAGCCACAACGGACCAGCGGACAGGAAACGCCCCCGTTCCCCCACCAGCCACAACGGACCCGCGCCCAGGAAACGCCCCCGTTCCCTGTCCGGACACAGCGGAGCGAGCCGCCGAGCGAACCCCCACTAAAGTGGGGCCCATGACCGCGAACCCCGCCCACACCGCCCTCTGGCCCGCCCCGCACGCGAGCGGAGCCGTCGACGCGACGGTCCACGTGCCGGGTTCCAAGTCGGTCACCAACCGGGCCCTCGTGCTGGCCGCCCTGGCCTCCGAGCCCGGCTGGCTGCGCCGCCCGCTGCGTTCCCGCGACACGCTGCTGATGGCGGGCGCGCTGCGCGCGATGGGCGTGGGCATCGAGGAGACCGTGGCGTCCAGCTCCACGGTCGCGGTGGGCCCGGACGCCTCCGGCGAGGCCTGGCGGGTCATCCCCTCGGGTCTGCACGGCCCGGCCACGGTCGACGTCGGCAACGCCGGCACCGTGATGCGCTTCCTGCCCCCGGTCGCCGCGCTCGCCGACGGCCCCATCCGCTTCGACGGCGACCCGCGGTCGTACGAGCGCCCCCTGAACGGCGTGATCGACGCGCTGCGTCTGCTCGGCGCCCGGATCGACGACGACGGCCGGGGCGCGCTGCCGCTGACCGTGCACGGCGGCGGTGCCCTGGACGGCGGCCCGGTGGAGATCGACGCGTCCTCCTCGTCCCAGTTCGTGAGCGCCCTCCTCCTGTCCGGACCGCGCTTCAACCAGGGGGTGGAGGTCCGCCACATCGGCTCCACCCTTCCCTCCATGCCGCACATCCGGATGACGGTCGACATGCTGCGCGCGGTCGGCGCCCAGGTGGACACCCCGGAGTCGGGCGGCGAGCCGAACGTCTGGCGGGTCACACCGGGCGCCCTGCTCGGCCGCGACCTGATCATCGAGCCGGACCTGTCGAACGCGCAGCCGTTCCTGGCGGCGGCCCTGGTGACCGGCGGCACGGTCGTCGTCCCCGACTGGCCCGCGCGCACCACCCAGCCCGGTGACAAGCTGCGGGAGATCTTCACCGAGATGGGCGGTTCCTGCGAACTGACCGACAGCGGACTGGAGTTCACCGGTTCGGGTGCGATCCACGGCATCGACGTGGACCTCGGCGAGGTCGGTGAGCTGACCCCCGGCATCGCGGCCGTCGCGGCGCTCGCCGACTCCCCGTCCACCCTGCGCGGCGTGGCCCACCTGCGCCTGCACGAGACGGACCGGCTGGCCGCGCTCACCAAGGAGATCAACGAGCTCGGCGGCGACGTCACCGAGACCGCCGACGGCCTGCACATCCGCCCGCGCCGGCTGCACGGCGGGATCTTCCACACGTACGACGACCACCGCATGGCCACCGCCGGCGCGATCATCGGCCTGGCGGTGGAGGGCGTACAGATCGAGAACGTGGCGACGACGGCGAAGACGCTGCCGGACTTCCCGGACATGTGGGCCGGAATGCTCGGGAACTGACGGGCGGACCGGGATCATGCGCCGTTACGGCAAGCACACCGACGAGGACGACATCCGCCAGCGCCCCAACCGCAAGGGCAACCGTCCGCGTACGAACATCCGCCCCAAGCACGAGGAGGCGGTCGAGGGCATGGTCCTCACCGTCGACCGGGGCCGTCTGACCTGCCTGGTCGACGACCGCGTCGTGATGGCGATGAAGGCCCGCGAACTGGGCCGCAAGGCAGCCGTGGTCGGCGACCGGGTGGCCATCATCGGGGACCTGAGCGGCAAGAAGGACACCCTCGCCCGCATCGTCCGCATCGAGCCACGCACCTCCGTGCTGCGCCGCACGGCCGACGACGACGATCCGTACGAGCGCGTGGTCGTCGCCAACGCCGACCAGCTCGCCATCGTCACCGCGCTCGCCGATCCCGAGCCGCGCCCTCGCCTGATCGACCGCTGCCTGGTCGCCGCGTACGACGGCGGCCTCAGCCCGCTCCTCGTCCTCACCAAGTCGGACCTGGCCCCGCCCGACGAACTCCTGGAGATGTACGGGGCGTTGGGCGTCCCCTACGTCGTGACCAGCCGCGAGGAGCTGGAGAGCGGCGAGGCGGTGGAGCGCGTACGCAAGCAGCTGGACGGCAAGATCACGGCGTTCGTCGGGCACTCGGGCGTCGGCAAGACGACGCTGGTCAACGCGCTGGTCTCGCTGGACAGGCGGCGCAGCACCGGAGTCGTCAACGCCGTCACCGGGCGCGGCCGGCACACCACCACGTCGGCGCGCGCGATCCCGCTGCCCGAAGAGGCCGGCTGGGTCGTGGACACCCCGGGCGTCCGCTCCTTCGGCCTGCACCACGTGGACCCGTCCCGTGTCATCAAGGCCTTCCCGGACCTGGAGCCCGGCACCGAGGGCTGCCCGCGCGCGTGCAGTCACGACGAGCCGGACTGCGCGCTCGACCAGTGGGTGGCGGACGGTCACGCGGACCCCGCCCGCCTCTACTCCCTGCGCAGGCTGCTCGCGACGCGGGAGCGGCACGAGGGCGACTGACACCGACTGTCTCCGCCTGACCTCCGCGTTGTTTGCGTCCGCCGCCTGTCGGTAAATGCATAATCGCACCAAGCCGGACCGAGGCCAGAGGCAAAAGACCAGAGCCAGACGAAGCAGTCGACGTGCGGACGCGGGAGGACAAGACATGGCGTGGCTGCTGGTCGTTGTGGCGGGACTGCTCGAAACCGGCTTCGCCGTCTGTCTGAAACTCTCGCACGGCTTCACCAGACTCTGGCCGACGGTCGCGTTCTGCGTCTTCGCGCTCGGCAGCTTCGGTCTGCTGACCCTCTCCCTGAAGAAGCTCGACGTCGGCCCGGCGTACGCCGTGTGGACCGGCATCGGCGCGGCCGGCACCGCCATCTACGGCATGATCTTCCTCGGCGACCTGGTGTCGACGCTCAAGATCGTCTCGATCAGCTTCGTCATCATGGGCGTCATCGGGCTGCAGCTGTCGGGTTCCGCCCACTGAGTCCGCTGGACACGGCTGGACTCGGCACGCCGACGCCGCATCAGATCACCTCCCGTACCTGCGGGAAGTGGCACGCCGCCCCGTCCCCTTCGAGGACGGGCACGTCATGGACGCACCGCTTGCGCTCGCCGTCCGCGAGTTCGGCGTACAGCGGGCAGCGCGCCCGGAACGGGCACCCCTCGTGCCGCTCGGTCGGACTCGGCTGGTCCCCGGCTGGCGAGGGTCTCCCCGCGCCGGATGTCGAGGTCGACGCCGTCGACGGCGTACACACTGCCGACCCGCCGCTTGAAGACGCCACCCTTGAGGAGCGGGAAGGTCTTGGTGAGCCCGCGCACCTTCAACACCGGCTCGCCGGGGGGAAGTTCGGCACGGGGCCGGGCGTCGTCCAGCCGGGGCACGGCGCCGAGCAGCTTCCGGGTGTACGGCTCCCGGGGGTGGCCGAAGACGTCGACGGCCGCCCCCGACTCCACCACCTTGCCCTCGTACATGACCGCCACCCGGTCGGCCGTCCCCGCGATCGGAAGATCCCGGTCACCGGAGCCGCCTTCAGGATCTCCTCGTACGACAAGACGGCCCAGACGATCACCGCGGTCCCCGACCCGAACTGGTGGGGTACGAAGCCCAAGCTGGACTCGATCGTCTTCCGCGCCCTGGACTACACGGCCTGGACGGACGCGTACCTCAACAAGGAGATCGACTACGCCTCCGCGATCCTCCCCGAGGACTACAAGCGGCTCGCGAAGGCCGTCGGCACGGACATCCGCACCGGCGCCCGCTGGGACGAGGTGCACATCACGCTGAACGGCGCTCGCGGCCCGCTCAAGGACCTCCGGGTCCGCCAGGCGATCCAGCACGCCATCGACCGCAAGGCCGTCGCCACCGCCTTCGGCAAGGACCTCCCGGACCAACTGAAGACGTACGGCAGCCACTTCTTCATGCCCAACCAGGCCGGCTACCAGGACAACTCCGGGAAGTACGGCACGTACGACACCGCCGCGGCCGGCAAGCTCCTCGACGAGGCCGGCTGGAAGCTGAAGGGCGACACACGCGCGAAGGACGGCAAGCAGCTCGCCCTCACCTACACCCTCAGCGCGGGCAGCACCTCCGCCCAGGAGGACCAGGCCGAACTGATCCAGGCGCAGCTCGCGGCGGTGGGCATCACGATCTCGATCAAAAAGGTCCCGTCGAACGACTACTTCTCCAAGTACGTCACCATCGGCAACTTCGACCTCGTCAGCTTCCGCTGGGTCGACCAGGTCTTCCGCTCCGAGGCGTACCCGATCTACCGCCAGGCCGCGGGCAAGAACCTGTACGAGAACTACGGTTCGGTCGGCTCACCGGAGATCGACGCCCTCCTCAAGCAGGCGGGCGAGATCACCGACCCGACCGAGCAGGCCAAGCTCTACAACCAGGCCGACACCAAGATCTGGGCCCTCGGCCACTCCATCCCGCTCTATCAGCGGCCCCAGGTCCTCGCCGTCCGCTCGAACCTCGCCAACTACGGCGCGGGCGGGCTCGCCGACGACGCCTTCACGAAGGTCGGCTGGCTGAAGAAGTGAGGCGGTGAGTTCAGACGCTTCAGACGCCCCAAACGCCTCAGACACCGAGCCGGCGGGGCGGGGGCAGCGCGGCCTTCACCAGGTCCGTGACCCCGCCCTCACTCGGCGGCGCCGCCACACAGGACAGCGCCAGACGGACGACGAGCTCGCAGGAACGGGCCAGTTCCGCCCCGTCCGCCGTGGACGGGGCGAGCGAGGCCACCGCCCGGTCGCGCACCAGTGCCACGAAGTCGGCAGGCGACGGCAACGGCCCGTCGGCCCGCCGCTGCGCGGGCACCGCGGACGAGGACGGCACCGGCGAGAGCGTCGGCGACGGCAGCCGCTCGCTCCAGCAGCCGGTCAGCATCGCACGTACCAGCGCATTGCTGCGCGCCGCCGAAGCGGTCCACTCGGCGGTCGCGACCAGCCGCTCCCGCGCGTCGGCGTGCGCGGCGAGCGCCCGCTCGACCCCCGCGATATAGGCGTCGGCCTCCCGCCGCACCAGGGCCCGCGCAAGCCCCTCTTTACTCCCGAACTCGTTGTAGAGCGTCTGGCGTGACACTCCGGCCACGGCGGCCACATCGACCATCCGCACCGCAGACCACGCCCGACGCGCAAGCGCCGTATAGGCGGCGTCCAAGAGGGATTCCCGCGCTGCAGGCATCATCGCCTCCCTGGGCGAGCGACTCTGCAGCTCAGATTTGACGCGCACAGAGTCACTGTCAAGGGTTCGCGGCGTCACGGAGGGGCGTACGCCGGGCCGCGCGCGCGGCCCGGCCGCCCCGAACCGGCCCCGCGAACGTGTCCAGGATGATCCCGAGGCCGGCGGCCCGTGAACGCGTCCGGGACGATCCCGAGGCCGTGCGCCGCGAGCACGCGGTCAGGACGATCCCGAGGCCGTGCGCCCCGCGAACGTGCCCTGGATGATCCCGAGGCCGTGCGCCCCGCGAACGTGTCCAGGATGATCCCGAGGCCGTGTGGCCGTGGCGTGAGCCGGGCAGATACGGTTCACTCATGCCCGACTATCGCGATGACCTGCGCCTCGCCCATGTCCTGGCGGACGCCGCCGACGCCGCGACGATGGCCCGGTTCAAGGCACTCGACCTCAAGGTCGAGACCAAGCCGGACATGACGCCGGTGAGCGAGGCGGACAAGGCCGCCGAGGAACTCATCCGCGGCCAGCTCCAGCGAGCGCGCCCCCGCGACGCGATCCTCGGCGAGGAGTACGGCATCGAGGGCACGGGCCCCCGCCGCTGGGTCATCGACCCGATCGACGGCACCAAGAACTACGTACGCGGCGTCCCCGTCTGGGCCACGCTCATCTCCCTGATGGAGGCGAGCGAGGGCGGCTACCAGCCGGTCGTCGGCGTCGTCTCCGCCCCCGCGCTGGGCCGCCGCTGGTGGGCCTCGAAGGGGCACGGCGCGTTCACCGGACGCAGCCTCTCCTCCGCGTCCCGCCTCCAGGTCTCCCGTGTCTCGCGGATGGCCGACGCGTCGTTCGCGTACTCGTCGCTCTCCGGGTGGGAGGACCAGGGCCGCCTCGACGGCTTCCTCGACCTCACGAAGGCCGTCTGGCGCACCCGCGGATACGGCGACTTCTGGCCGTACATGATGGTCGCCGAGGGCTCGGTCGACATCTGCGCGGAGCCCGAGCTCTCGCTCTGGGACATGGCGGCGAACGCGATCGTCGTGACCGAGGCGGGTGGCTCCTTCACCGGCCTCGACGGCCGCCCGGGCCCGCACAGCGGCAACGCGGCCGCGTCGAACGGCATCCTCCACGACGAGATGCTGGGTTATCTCAACCAGCGGTACTGAGGGCAGCGGTACCGAGCGCGAAACGCGGCTCGGTCTCAGCGCCGAGCGGGTCGTACGCGTTCACCGCCGAGCGGGTCGTACGTGCTCACCGCTGTGCGGGTCGTCCTGCGTACTCAACGCTGAACGCGACCTACTCGGCACTGAGCGACGTTTGATCAGTACTGACCGCGACGAGACCGGCAACTGATCGCGACGAGACCGACACCGATCGCGACGAACCGCACAGGGGCCTCGTGAGCACCCCCCACTGACCTGCGGCTCCTGAGTAACCCCCGCACGCCCCCGAAGTCACCGCACGCGCCCCCTTGTTGACTCTCCCTTTAACTGCGACCCTGAAAGTCCCCCCACTTGTGAACTTGTGAATCGCTTCTCTTGGCGCTTCACCAAGGAGGTGGCTCCAGCCCATGCTCGTCCGCGACGCCATGAGCACGGTGGTCCTCACCATCGGCCCGGCACACACCCTCCGCCAGGCGGCCTGCCTGATGTCCACGCGCCGCGTAGGCGCGGCCGTCGTCTACGACGAAGACTCGTCGGGGCTCGGCATCCTCACCGAACGCGACATCCTCAACTCACTCGCCCTGGGCCAGAACCCCGACACCGAGACAGCAGGCACCCACACGACCACCGACGTCGTCTTCGCCGCCCCCGCCTGGACCCTGGAGGAGGCCGCGACGGCGATGTCGCACGGTGGCTTCCGCCACCTGATCGTGCTCGACGGAAGCGGCCCGGTCGGCATCGTCTCGGTCCGCGACATCATCCGCTGCTGGGCACCGGTGCGGCAGCACGTACCGGCCTGAGCACGCCGGCCGGCCTGGTCACGCCAGGCAGTCCGAGCACGCCGGACTACCGGACCATCTGAGCACGCAAGCGGGCCGGAATCCCGAGGGATCCCGGCCCGCCACCTACGACAAGCGTTCCAGCGTTCCGGTGCCGGATGTCAGCCGCGCAGGGCCTGGACCGCGGCCTCCAGCCGCTTGCCGAAGTCACCGTCCGCCTGGCGGAAGTTGTTGATCGCGCGGTCGGCGATGTCATCGCGAGAGACCTTCGCGATGAAGCCCGCCAGGTTGTCGATCAGACGCCCCTGCTCGTCCTCGGACATCAGGCGGTAGAGGTTGCCGGCCTGCACGAAGTCGTTGTCCTCGGCGTGGACCGGCGCCGCGGTGTCGCCGGTGACACCGGTGACCGGGATCGGCTGCCACAACGGCCGGTCCGTCTGGAACGGGCCACCGAAGCTGTTCGGCTCGTAGTTCTTGGCGCCCTTGTGGCGGCCGTCGTACAGGAAGCCGTCCCGTGAGTTGGTGCGCGCCTCGGTGGCGTGCGGGCGGTTCACCGGCAGATGGTCGGCGTTGATGCCGACGCGGTAGCGGTGCGCGTCCCCGTAGGCGAAGAGCCGGCCCTGCAGCATCTTGTCGGGCGAGGGTCCGATACCCGGCACGAAGTGCGCCGGCGAGAAGACGGACTGCTCGACCTCGGCGAAGACGTTCTCCGGGTTGCGGTTGAGCTCCAGCTTGCCGATCTCGATCGGCGGGTAGTCCTCGTGCGGCCACACCTTGGTGAGGTCGAACGGGTTGAAGCGGTAGTTCGCCGCCTCGGCCGCCGGCATGATCTGCACCTGCACGGTCCAGGACGGGAAGTCGCCCCGGTCGATGGCCTCGCGGAGGTCACGCTGGTGGCTGTCCGGGTCCTCACCGGCGAGGACGTTGGCCTCGGCCTGGGTGAGGTTCTTGATGCCCTGGTCGGTCTTGAAGTGGTACTTGACCCAGAAGACCTCGCCGGCCTCGTTGTTCCACTGGTACGTGTGCGAGCCGTACCCGTTCATGTGGCGGTACGAGGCGGGGATGCCGCGGTCGCCGAAGAGCCAGGTCACCTGGTGCGTGGACTCGGGCGACAGCCCCCAGAAGTCCCACACGTTGTCGGCTTCCTGCGAGCCGGTGTACGGGTCGCGCTTCTGCGTGTGGATGAAGTCGGGGAACTTGATGGCGTCCTTGATGAAGAACACCGGGGTGTTGTTGCCGACGAGGTCGTAGTTGCCCTCTTCGGTGTAGAACTTCAGCGCCCAGCCACGGGGGTCACGGACGGCGTCCGCGGAACCGAGGTTGCCGGCCACGGTCGAGAACCGCAGGAAGGTCTCGGTCTGCTTGCCGACCTCGGAGAGGAAGGTGGCGCGCGTGTACTTCGTGACATCGGCGGTGACCGTGAAGGTGCCGTAGGCGCCCGCGCCACGGGCGTGCACGACGCGCTCCGGAATGCGCTCACGGTTGAAGTGGGCGAGCTTCTCGAGAAGCAGCTGATCCTGAACGAGCACCGGGCCGCCGACGCCCGCGGTCTCGCTGTTCTGATTGTCGGCAACCGGCGCGCCGGCCTCCGTCGTAAGCGGTCCCTGCGTCACGTGCGCCTCCTGCGTCATTCGTGCAAGTCCTGTCCTCGGCCAATGCCGAACTCGATCCTACAATGGACTTTGTCTAAGTCAAGTACAGCTCCAAAGTCACACCCATTCGGGATCTGGTCCCCTTGCTGTTAGGCTGGTCTGTATGAGTGACCTGTTGGAACGACTGCGCGGACGCGGATGGCGCATGACCGCACAGCGGCGTGTCGTGGCCGAGGTCCTCGACGGCGAGCACGTCCATCTGACGGCCGACGAGGTGCATGCGAGGGCCGTGGCCAAGCTGCCCGAGATCTCCCGGGCGACCGTCTACAACACGCTGGGTGAGCTGGTCTCGCTCGGCGAGGTGCTGGAAGTGGCGACGGACAAGCGCGCCAAGCGGTACGACCCGAACGCGCACCGCCCGCACCACCACCTGGTCTGCGCCCAGTGCGGCGCGATCCGCGACGTCCATCCGAACGGCAACCCGCTGGCCGACCTCCCCGACTCGGAGCGCTTCGGCTTCGCGGTCAAGGACGTAGAGGTCACCTACCGAGGCGTCTGCCCGAACTGCGCAGCAGCGTAAGACGCGGGCGCGGGAACCACGAGAAAGCTCCGGCATCCGAAGATGCCGGGGCTTTTCACTGCCGCCGCCGGCTCCGTCCGCACACCGACACTGCCGGTGCCACTGCCACTGCCACTGGCACCGGCACCGGCACCGGCACCGGCACCGAACATGCCGAAGGCCCGGATCCATGATCAGGATCCGGGCCTTCGGTTTCAGTAGCGGGGACAGGATTTGAACCTGCGACCTCTGGGTTATGAGCCCAGCGAGCTACCGAGCTGCTCCACCCCGCGTCGACAAACTGAACACTACGTCAACCGTGCCGACCAGCGCAAATCCCTTGAAGCCCGTCCAGTGACGCCCGTCCGGCACCTGAGGACGAGGCAGCCAGGCCGGCACGGGGGCCCGGGGGCGGAGCCCCCAGACACGGGACGGGAAGGGGCGGAGGGGGCGAACAACCCCAGCCCCGACCCCGACCTCAGCTCAGCCCGGCCAGCCAACCTCAGCTCAGCCCCGACCTCAGCCCGGCTCAGCCCCGACCAACCTCAGCCCGGCTCAGCCCAGCTCAACCCCGCCCCGCACCCAGCGCAGAGCAATCGTCACGCCGACAGCTCCTCCCGCAAGGCATCCCGCAGCCGAGCGGCCCGCTCAGCCACCTCGGCAGGCCCGAGCGATACGGCCCGGTCAGCCCATCGCTGCCCCTCCGCCAGCTCCCCCCGCCGCGCGTACACCAGCGCCAGCCGAAGCGCCGCACGCCCGTGCCCCGCGTCCGCGGCCCGCGTCCACCACAGCGCGGCCTCGGGCTCGCTCCCCTCCCGAGCCAGCAGCAGCCCGAGGTTGAACGCCCCGTTCCGGGACCCGGCCTCCGCCGCCTCCCGGTACCACCGGGCAGCCTCCACGACATCGCCCCGCGCGGCGGCGAGCATTCCGACCCGCACCTGCGCCCGCCGGTGCCCCTGGGACGCCGCCCGCTCGTACCACTCCTCGCACTCGCTCTTCTCCTGTGCGGGCTCCCCCAGCTCATGCGCGGGCGCCGGCGGCCGGCGCGCGTCGAGCACAGCGGCGAGCCGGTAGGCGGCCTCAGCGCTGCCACCCCCCGCCGCGCACCGCAGATGCCGCTCGGCCGCCGCCTCGTCCCCCTCCCGCAGCAGCGCGATGGCCACCTGGAGGGCCGCTTCGGTGTGCCCGTCGGCGGCGGCACGCTCGTACCACCGCAGCGCGGCCGCGTCGTCCTCCTCGGTCCCGCGTCCGGCGTGCAGGATCCCGAGGTTGAACGCGGCGTC
Organism: Streptomyces sp. NPDC058246; assembly: GCF_042881985.1. NCBI lineage: Bacteria > Bacillati > Actinomycetota > Actinomycetes > Kitasatosporales > Streptomycetaceae > Streptomyces > Streptomyces sp. NPDC058246. The sequence goes on from NZ_JBHVWZ010000003.1 coordinate 246,538, forward strand.
GACGCTCCCGGCCTCCGCGGCCTTGGAGAACCACGGCTCGGCCCCGGCCGAGTCCCCGACCTGAAGCAGCAGAATGGCCAGCGCGTTCGCCGCCTCCCGGTGCCCCGCGTACGCGGCCCGCCGGTACCACTGCTCAGCCTGCGCGGTCCGCCCCTGCTCGGCACAGAGCAGCCCGAGGTTGTACGCCCCGTTCACATCGCCCGCGTCCATCGCGGCCCGGTACCAGCGCTCGGCGGTCTGCGTCTCACCGCGCTCGGCGTGCAGCGCCCCCAGCGCGTTGGCGGCGTTGCCGTCACCGTGCTGGGCGGCCCGCAGCCACCACACGGCCGCGCTCTCCGTGTCCCCCGCGTCCCGCAGCAGGAACCCGAGCGCGCACGCGGCCCGCGCCTCGCCGTCCTTGGCGGACGTCAGATACCAGCGGCCGGCCTCCTTGAGGTGGCCGCGCTTCTCCAGGATCGCCCCGAGGTGCAGCGCGGCCCGCCGGTGCCCGCGTGCGGCGGCCTGCCGGTACCACTGCTCGGCCTCTTCACCGGCGGCGCCGATGACACCCATGACACCGTTGTCGGCACCGGTCGGCCCCGCGTCCGCGGCCTTGCGATCAAGCGTCCGCGCCAGTCGGTAGGCGGCCTCGCGGTGCCCGCGCTCGGCGGCGGCCCGCATCCACTGCTCGGCGCCCACGTCACTGCGGTGCTCCAGCAGATCGGCGAGCGCGTACGCGCCGAGGGCGTGCCCCTGCTCGGCGGACTGGCGCAGCCAGTACTCGGCGGCCGGTTCGTCGCCGCGCTCACGGTGGTGCCGTCCGAGCGCGTGCGCGGCGGCCGCGGAGCCCGCGACGGCGGCGATCCGCCACCACCCGGCGGCCTCGTCGGGGTAACCGCGCTGGTGCAGGAGGACACCCAGATTGTTGGCGGCGGCGCGGTCACCGGCGGCGGTGGCCGCGCGCAGCTGGGGCTCGGCTCCGTCGAGATCGCCGCGGCGCAGCAGCATGGCGCCGAGGACGCTCATCGCCTCGACGTCGCCGGCTTCGGCGGCGAGCCGCTGGCGTGCTTCCTCGGCAGCCTCGCCGGTTTCGTCCCGGTCGGAAGGCTGCGTGAGATCCGCAGGCTGCACAAAGTCGGCAGGCTGCGCAAACCGCCCTGTATCCAACAGAGTTGCCTTGTCCCCCATAACGTCCATCGTCGCACCACCTGCAACCTGGGTACACCTGGTATACCGCAGTCAGTGAGGTCACTTCAGCGTTTTGTCGACATGCCCACAGAGAGACAAGTCAAACACAGATCACCCAACTCCCCCCGCATGAAACAGCACTTCACATGAGTCGCCAGGTCACCAAGGGTGGCTCGGCGCGTCGTTCGCACATGCCGAAGGCCCGGATCCTTGATCAGGATCCGGGCCTTCGACTTCAGTAGCGGGGACAGGATTTGAACCTGCGACCTCTGGGTTATGAGCCCAGCGAGCTACCGAGCTGCTCCACCCCGCGCCGTTGTGTTGCAACCGTACCACGGCGCGGGATGGCTCCTGACTCAGCCGCCGCCGGAGCTCTTGTCGCTGGACTTGCTGTTGCCGCTGCCACCGTTTCCGCTGGTCTTGCCGGCCTTGGCCTGCGCGTCCTCGGCCCGCTTCAGCGCGTCCTCAAGATCCTTCTGCGCCTGGCCGTACGCCTTCCAGTCGCCCTTCTTCAGGGCTTCCTGTCCCTGATCGAAGGCCTTCTGGGCGTCGGTCAGCGCCTCTTGGACCGTCGGGTTGCTCGACGTGGGTGGATTCTTCGTGCCCTCGTCGGCCGGCGGGCTGGTCGAACTGGTCGTCCCGAAGACCTTGTTGAGCGCCTCGTCGAGCGTGCTCTCGAAGGCCGTACTGCCGCCGTAGGTGACCAACACCTTGCGCAGGAGTGGGTACTTGAGGTCACCACCGCGTACGTAGACGGGCTCCACGTAGAGCAGTCCTCCGTCGAGGGGAACCGTCAGCAGATTGCCGTACTCGACCTTGGAGTCGCCTCTCTCCAGCAGGCTGATCGATTCGGCGATGGACGGCTCGGAGTTGAACTGGCTGGCCACCCGTTTGGGTCCGTCGATGGTCTTGCCCGTCGGCAGCTTCAGAATGGTGATCTTGCCGTAGTCGCTCGTGCCCGCCTCGGCGTTGACGGACATGAAGGCGCTGAGGTTGTCCCGGCCGTTCGGCGTCATCGTCGTCGTCAGCGAGAAGACCTGGGACGTCTCGCCCGGCAGCTTCATGCTCAGGTAGTACGGCGGCACTGCGTCGCCCGACTTGTTGGTCGGGTCGTCCGGGATCTGCCACACCTCACTGCCGCTGAGGAACGTCTGGGCGTCCTTCACGTGATAGCGGGTGAGCAGCTCGCGCTGGACCTTGAACAGGTCCTGCGGGTACCGCAGATGGGCCATCAGCGCCGGTGAGATCGAGCTCTTGGACTTCACCGTGTTCGGGAACGCCTTCATCCAGGTCTTCAGGACCGGGTCCTTGGTGTCCCACTGGTAGAGCTTGACCTCACCGGTGTACGCGTCGACGGTCGCCTTCACCGAGTTGCGGATGTAGTTGACCTGGTTCTGCTGGGCCACCACCGCGCGCTGGTTGTTGTTGGCGGTCAACGAGTCGGCCGTCGTGTCGCCCAGGGTCGTACGGGAGGCGTACGGATAGCCGTTGGTGGTGGTGTAGGCGTCGACGATCCACTGGATCTTCCCGTCGACCACGGCCGGGTAGGCGTCGCCGTCGATGGTGAGCCAGGGGGCCACCGCCTCGACCCGCTCCTTGGGGGTGCGGTTGTAGAGGATCCGCGAGCCCTCCCCGATCGCGCCGGAGTACAGGATCTGCGGCTCGCCGAACGCCACCGCGTACGCGGCCCGGTTGATCGGGCTGGAGAGGCTGATCCCGCTGTTGCCCTTGTAGCTGGTGGTCTTCTCACCGCTGTCGTCGGAGTAGTCGATCTCCTTCTGGGGACCGCCGACGATCGAGTACTGGGTGGTCTTCTCGCCGTAGTAGATCTGCTGCTGGTACGTGCCCAGGTCGCCCTTGGACGGCAGGTTGTACTCGGTGAAGACCGGGCGTCCCTCGCTGTCGGCCGTGGTGCCCTTGGCCGCGACGACGCCGTATCCGTGTGTGTAGCGGAAGTGGTCGTTGATCCAGTTGTTCTTCGGAATGCCGGCGAGGTTCAGCTCGCGCAGTCCGATGACCGTGTCCTGGTCCTTGCCGTCCTTGGTGTAGCGGTCGACGTCCAGGTTCGACGGGAAGCCGTAGTAGTTCCGCACCTGCTGGAGCTGCTGGAAGGTCGGCGACACGACGTTCGGGTCCATCAGCCGGATGCTCGCGGCGGTGTCGGCGTCGTCGCGCAGCTTGGTCTTGTCCGTGGTGTCGCTCGTGCCCGAGTAGTCCGTCACGTCGGTGCCGTCGATCCCGTACGCCTCGCGGGTCGCCTTGAGGTTCTTCTCGACGTACGGCGCTTCCTTGGCCTGCTCGTTCGGCTGGACCTGGAACTTCTGGACGATCGCCGGGTACAGACCGCCGATGAGGATCGCCGAGAGCACCATCAGGCCGAAGCCGATGACGGGCAGCTGCCAGGTGCGCCGCCACAGGGTGGCGAAGAAGAGCAGCGCGCAGATGACGGCGATGCAGAACAGGATCGTCTTGGCCGGCAGATACGCGTTCGCGTCGACATACCTGAGGCCCGTCCAGTTGCCGGTCGCCTTGAAGTCACTGGACTTCACCGCGAGTCCGTACCGGTCGAGCCAGTAGGCGACCGCCTTCAGCGCGACGAAGATGCCGAGGAGCACGGAGAGATGACCGGTGGCCGCCCCGGTGGCGCGCGCCCCGGGGCTGGTGATCCGCAGTCCGCCGTACAGGTAGTGGGTGAGCGCGGCGGCGATCAGCGAGAGCACGGCGGCGGCGAAGCCGAAGCCGAGCAGGAACCGGTACCAGGGCAGATCGAAGGCGTAGAAGGCGACGTCGAGGTGGAATTGGGGGTCCTTCTGGTGGAAGGGCACCCCGTTCACCCACATCAGCCATGTGCGCCACTGGCCGGAGGCGGACGCGCCGGCGATCAGCCCGACCAGGGAGGTGATGCCGAACAGCAGCCACCTCTTGTAGGGCGCGATGCCCATCCGGTACCGGTCGAGGCTCTGCTGCTCCATCGACATGGCGCTCAGCGGCGGGCGGAGCCGGTGCGCCAGCCAGATGTTCACGCCGACCGCCGCCGCCATCAGCAGACCGAAGACGAAGAAGAGCCCGATCTTGGTCCAGAGTGTGGTGGTGAACACGGACGAGTAGTGAACCGACCGGTACCAAAGCCAGTCCGTCCAGAACCCCGCGAACATGACGAAGGCCATGGCCAGCACGGCCAGCACGCCCAGTGTCATGAGCAGGGTCCGGACCCGCCGGGACGGTCGGCCCACTCTGATCCGTGGCCCCGTCGGGCCTCCGCCGCGGTCCGGCATCTGGAAAGCCAAGGTGCGCACCTCGAAGTTCGCTGTTGATCCGTCAGGTCCCCGTGATGGTGGACCGTCCGTAAGGCTCCGTGATCGTGGAGCCTCATCTATGCAACTTACTCACGCTTTACTCGGTTCCCGGTTCCGGGTACGAACGAGGCAGGATTGTGACCATGTCCAACACTCCCATGGCAGCGAGCCCGCTCACCCGGGCCGTACTCGAGATCGACGAGTACGCCTCCGGCCTCGGCTGGGACCAGCCCGCTCGCCTCTTCGCCCTCGTAGACACCGCACGGCTGCGGGCCCAGGAACCGGGCCTCGCCGCCCAGCTCGGCCTGCAGGACGAGCAGGAGACCACCGGTCTCACCCCCATCGAGCAGGACGAGATCCCTGCAGACAAGCCGCTGGACGAGTTCCTCGGCACCATCGCCTGGCCCGACGCCGTGGTCGGCTGCGCGCTCACCGTGGAGCGGCTGATGCTGCCGCCGTCCGCGGAGGCCTCCGTCCCGGAGGGCCTGAGCGACAAGAAGCTCGCGCGGTGGGTCGCCGAGCATCCGGACCGCCAGGAGGTCCGGATGACGGTCGGCGTGCTGCGCGACGGCACCCGCGACTCGGCGCTGCGCCTGCGCGAGAAGGACGCGCCGACCGAGGTGCTCACGGGGTCGGAGCTGGTGCCGGGCCTGGCGGAGGCGCTGTCGGCGACGTTCGCGGACTGACTTCTGCGGCTACGTCGAGGGGGGCGCGCCCGTTTTCGGACGCGCCCCCCTCGACGTGCGAGCGGCTCGGCTCAGCCTAGGACGTGCACTTCGGCAGATCGGCCGTCTTGCCGGCGCTGATGTCCTTGAGGGCGCTCATCGCGTCGTCGATGGTGTCGACCTTGACGAGCGTGAGGCCCTTGGGGGTGTCCTTGGCGGCGGCGGAGCAGTTGTCCTTGGGCGTCAGGAAGTACTGGGCGCCCTTCTCGCGCGCGCCGACGGTCTTCATCTCGATGCCGCCGATCGGGCCGACCTTGCCACTGTCGTCGATCGTGCCGGTTCCGGCCACGAAGTGGCCGCCGGTGAGGTTCCCCGGCGTGAGCTTGTCCACGATGCCGAGCGCGAACATCAGGCCGGCGCTCGGTCCGCCGACGTCGGCGAGCTTGATGTCGATGCCGAACGGGAACGTGTGGTCGGTCCCGGCCGAGATCCCGACGATCGCCCGGTCCGTACCGCCGTCGCTGGACTTCGTCGTGGTGATCGCGACGTCCTTGGTGGCGGTCGCCGTCTTGTTCTCCTTCTCGGCGGCGGCCTGGTCCTTGGCGGGCACGATCGTGAAGACGACCTTGTCGCCCGGCTTGTGCTTGGTGACCAGCTTCGCGACGTCGCCGGGCGCCTTCACCGTCGTACCGTCGACGGCCTTGATGACGTCTCCGGCGTGCAGCCTGCCCTCGGCCGGGGAGCCCTTGAGGACGGTGGAGACGATCACCCAGGACTTCACCGGGATGTTCAGCTCCTTCAGAGCGGCCACTTTCGCGCTCTCCTGGGACTGGCTGAACTCCTCGGCGTTCTCCTGCGTCGACTGCTGTTCGGTCTTGCCGTCCGGGTAGAGGGTGTCGTGCGGCACGACCTTGTTGTCGTGCGCGAGCCATCCGTACACGGCCTCTACGAGGTTCATGTTGTAGTCGGCACTGGTGACCCGGACCGTGGTCATGTTCAGGTGGCCGGTGGTCGGATACGTCTTGTGCCCGGAGATCTGCAGCACCGGCTCGCCGTCGTGCTCGCCCAGCGTGTTCACCGTGGGACCCGGTGACATCTCCGAGTACGGCACTTTGATGAACACTCCCGCGCACAGAAGCGCGATCAGGATCAGAGTGGAGGCGAGCATCGTCGCGGTGCGGCGTGGCATGGAACGACAGTACGGGACGGTGCTGTCAGCGCACCGTCCGGGCCGTCCGTACGGGGGCCCACGGGCCGTGCGCGCAGGTCGGAGGGATGCCTCGGCTCGGGACCGTAGCGCGGGAGAATCGGACGGCGTCGAACACGAGGGTCAGACGGGGTCGAACACGGAGCTCAGACGGCCTCGAACACGTTGGCTCAGTCGGCGTCGGACACGGAGCTCAGACGGCCTCGAACACGGTGACTAGGTCAGCGTCGGACGCGGAGCTCAGACGGCGTCGGAGGGGGACTTCTCCCTGTCCGTGGGTCGCCTTTCCATGGACTCGGACCTCTCCATGGCTTCGCGGAAGCGGGTGTACCCCGCGAGCTCCACGCCGTCTCCCGCCGCCTTGCGATTCCGGCCGGCCCAACTGCCCCACAGCCCTGCACCGATCGCGGCGATAAGCGGAATCAGCAACCAGGCGAGCGCCGCCATGTCGACCTCCCAACCCCAAGAGCGACCGCAACTGACTGATCAGCAGATTAACCATCCGCAGTGTTAACGCTCACGGCAGGGCCCCGGTTACGCAACCGGAGGCCAGGTGAGAGGTTGGTTAACCCTCAAGGCCCAATGCCCGGCGGATTCCTCAGGCCGAAAGACGGGCCGGACCCTCACACCGAATGCCCGGTCGACCGACCAGCACACCGAAGACCTGGTCGGCCCTCACACCGAAGACGTGGTCGGCCTCAACAGGCTCCGACCCACTCCTCCGAACCGTCGGAGAACTTCTGATGCTTCCAGATGGGCACTTCGTGCTTGAGATCGTCGATGAGCTTGCGACACGCCTCGAAGGCCTCACCACGGTGCGGACACGAGACCGCGACGACCACAGCGAGGTCCCCGATACCAAGGTCACCGACACGGTGAACGGCGGCCAGCGCCCGCACCGGATAGTCGGCGACCACCTTCTCGGCGATCCGCCGCATCTCCGCCTCGGCACTGGGGTGGCACGAATACCCCAGCTCGTCGACGTCGGCACCACCGTCATGATTTCGCACGGTCCCGACGAACAGCGCCGTCCCTCCGGAGGCGTCGTCCCCCACGGCCTTGAAGACCTCGTCCAGGGACAACGGCGTCTCACGGATGGCGATCAACTTGATCGCGTCCTGCGCCGCCTGCTCACCGGGATGGTCGTTCATGGGTGCCATGCCCCCATCGTGCCCCACACCACTGACAACAAGAAATAGACCATTCCCCCGGCACACGCGCGTGCAGCTTTGGAGCCTCCTACAGCCGGCAGCCGCCCGGCGCTTGAGGACGAGGCCGTCCCGGCCGAACCGGGGGACTTGGGAGCGGCGTCCCCAGACCGGGACGAGTAGGGGCGGAGCGGGCGAAAAGGCCGCGGTGCACACCGGCGCCGGGTGCCCGGGAACAGGGGGCGGCCCGGCAACGCCCCCCCCGAACGGGCGCCGGCCCTGGCAAGGCTCTGGCAAAGACGCTCAGATCCGACGCCGCGCCTTCCGCGCCCGCCGCACCACGGCAGCCGCACCCAACAGAGCGACCGTCGCCCCCGCGGCTCCCGCCGCGGTCGCGTCCTTGCGCCCCAACCGCCGCCCCACGACCGTACGCCGCCCGGCGACCTCCTCCAGCAGCTCCGCGAGAACCTCCTCGTTGGTCCACTGCGGCCGCCACCCGGCGTCGTGCAGCCGGCTCCCGCTCACCACCCAGGGGTACATCGTGTACGCCAGATCCCCGGCGGGCGAAGGAGTGAGCCCAATCCGGTGCAGCCGAGCGGCCGCCCCCAGGGCGACGGTGGACGGCAGCTCCATCCGCCGAATCCCGCTCAGCTCCTCGACCTCCTCCTGCTCCAGCCACCCGTCGCATCCGACGGCCAGCTCCCCCTCCACCTTCTCCACGACGGCGTACTCCAGAGCACTGCACAGATCCTCGACGTGGCAGAACTGCCAGGCGGGCCGGGACCCCGCCACCACCAGCAGCCGCGGGGACTCGAAATACCTGGTCAGAGCCGTGTCGGTACCGCCGACCAGCACAGCGGGCCGGACAACGGTGACATTGAGTCCCGGATGCGCACGCGGCGCCCGCCGGGCGAGCCGCTCGATCTCCAGGAGGTCACCGACCCCCGTGGCCTCGGCCGTCGCCCGCAATTCGGCGTCTTCGGAGAGGGGCAGTTCGTTGTCGGGCAACGCCCCGTAGACCATCGCCGAGGTGCACAGCACGACCCGGTGCACCCCGGCCGCGGCGGCGGCCGTGAGCACGGTCTGCGTCCCCCGGACGTTGTACGCCGTGCGGGCCGCCGCGTCCGTCTCCAGATCCAGGTCGAGCGCGAGATGCACCACGACGTCGGCGCCGCGCAGCTTCTCGGCGATCGCCGGATCCCGTACGTCGAGGATGTGCCACTGGGCGCCCGCGCACTCGCCCCGCCGCTCGTCGATGGCGATGACCTGCTTGACCGCCTCGGACGCGGCGAGCCGCTCGGTGAGCAACGCGCCCACGCCGGACGCGGCGCCCGTGACCGCGACGACGGGCCCGCGCAGGGGCGAGCTGGTTGAGTGGTTTCGCGCTGCGCGAACCTGCGGATCTGGGGAACTCACCGGGCGTCTCCAGCGGTTGTCTTCAGTAACGGACGCCCGTGAGGCGTACGTACCAGGTGGCATCCATCCTGCCGCAGGCCAAGTGTCGGCGAAGCACCGAGGCCCGATCGGGCTGTGGTGTCTACGCTGGTGGTGTTGTCGGGCAGTCGCCGTCGGAACGAACCGGCGGCCTTACCAGCCGAGGAATCCCGTGAGTGACACCCCATTCGGATTCGGCCTTCCGCCGGAGGAGCCGGAGAACGGCGACGAGGGCAAGAAGAAGGACCAGGAGAGCGGCGGTGGTCAGGGACCGTTCGGTTTCGGGCTGCCCGGCGCCGGTGGTCCCGGAGCCGACAATCCGCTCGCAGCCATGTTCGGTTCCATGAACCCCAATGACCTGGGCGCCGCCTTCCAGCAGCTGGGCCAGATGCTCTCGTACGAGGGCGGCCCGGTGAACTGGGACATGGCCAAGCAGATCGCCCGCCAGACGGTCTCCCAGGGCACGTCTGACGGCACCAAGGACGCGAGTGTCGGCCCCGCCGATCGCACCGCGGTCCAGGAGGCCGTGCGCCTGGCCGACCTGTGGCTGGACGACGCGACGTCGCTGCCGTCCGGCGCCGGCTCCGCCGTGGCCTGGAGCCGCGCGGAGTGGGTCGAGGCGACCCTGCCTGTGTGGAAGGAGCTCGTCGACCCGGTCGCCGAGCGCGTCGGCGCGGCCATGGGCGACGTCCTGCCGGAGGAGATGCAGGCCATGGCGGGCCCGCTCATCGGCATGATGCGCTCCATGGGCGGCGCCATGTTCGGCACCCAGATCGGACAGGCCGTGGGTGTGCTCGCGGGCGAGGTCGTCGGTTCGAGCGACATCGGCCTGCCGCTCGGCCCGGCCGGCAAGGCCGCGCTGCTGCCGCTGAACATCGAGTCGTTCGGCAAGGACCTGGGCATTCCCCAGGAGGAGGTGCGGCTCTACCTCGCCCTGCGCGAGGCCGCCCACCAGCGCCTCTTCGCGCATGTGCCGTGGCTGCGCTCGCATCTGTTCGGCGCGGTGGAGGGCTACGCGCGCGGGATCAAGGTCGACACGGCGAAGCTGGAGGACGTGGTCGGCCAGTTCGACCCACAGAACCCCGAGGAGCTGCAGCAGGCGCTCCAGCAGGGCATGTTCCAGCCGGAGGACACCCCGGAGCAGAAGGCCGCGCTGGCCCGCCTGGAGACGGCGCTCGCGCTCGTCGAGGGCTGGGTGGACGCGGTCGTGCACTCGGCGGCCAAGCCGCGTCTGGCGTCCGCGGACGCGCTGCGCGAGACGCTGCGCCGCCGTCGTGCCACAGGCGGTCCCGCCGAACAGACCTTCGCCACGCTGATCGGTCTGGAGCTGCGCCCGCGTCGGCTGCGGGACGCCTCGCGCCTGTGGGCCTCGCTCACCGACGCGCACGGTGTGGACGGTCGTGACGGTCTGTGGGCCCACCCGGACATGCTGCCCACCGCGTCCGACCTGGACGACCCGGACGGCTTCGTGCACCGCGAGCAGCTGGACTTCTCCGAGATCGACAAGATGCTCGGCGAGGCGGCGGGCGGCTCCGCCGAGAAGCCGAACCTGACGAAGGACGACGCCCCCAAGGACGACGACAAGGGCGACGACGCCGAGTGACCCTCCACGACGACGCGGTCCTCGTACTGAAGAGCTACGAGGACCAGGAAGAGCTGCGCCAGGCGTATCTGGACCACCTCCAGGCGCACCCGGACGGCACATGGAAGGCGTGCCACTCGGGGCACATCACGGCGAGCGCCCTGGTGATCGACCCCGAGCGCGGACGGGTGCTGCTGACGCTCCACAAGAAGCTGCGCATGTGGCTTCAGATGGGCGGCCACTGCGAGCCTGACGACGCGACCCTGGCGGAAGCGGCCCTCCGGGAAGGCACCGAGGAATCGGGCATCCCGGGGCTGACCTTGCTGTCCGGCGGTCCGGTGCGCCTCGACCGGCATCACACACCGTGCGCCTGGCACTTCGACGTGCAGTACGCGGCGCTCGCCCCGGCCGGGGCAGTCGAAGCCATCAGCGACGAGTCGCTGGACCTGCGCTGGTTCGCGTACGACGAGGTGGCGGACGTAGCCGACGCCTCGGTCGTACGACTCATGGAAGCGACCCGCGCACGGCTGTGAACGTGTAAGGGGCGACCGCCGCAGCGGTCGCCCCTTACGTTTGCGTCCTGGACCGTCACCCGGTCAGCTCCAGACGTTGCCCTGGTTCTGCGCATGCGCGCCGTGCTGGCCCATGCCGTACTGGGCGCGCAGGCCCTGGCCGATGACGGCGTTCTGCGGGGGCAGCAGTTCGCTGGGCTGGACGAGCGCGTAGCCGTTGCCCATGAAGCTGAGTTCCCAGCCCTCACCGGTGTTGCCGCGGCGCCGCCACACCCCGGAGGAGTGGGTCTGGGCCTGCATCTGCACGCGCAGGCTGGTGGACCACGCGACGATCGCGTCGGCGTCGCAGTTGACGTACCGGTCGGGCGTGACCTGCATCATCAGCGGCATCCCGGAGGTCATCAGCGCCACCTTGCCGCGCCCGGTGATGTTGAGCTGGTACTTGCCGGAGCCGGAGATGCCGTACTGGCTGTCGACGGCGATGACCTCATGATGCAGCGCGGAGTCCATCGCGAGGACGTAACTGCTGTCGACGGTGAGGCCGTCCTGGTCCACGTCGACGACGTGGACATGCTGGGCGAGGTTGGCCAGGTAGACCGTCCCCTGCCCGTGACAGCGCATCAGGTCGAGACCCTCGCCGGTGTAGGCACGCGCGCGGTGCTGGCTGGTGTTCTGGTACTCGGCGTCGAACTCGACCAGCCCCTGGTACGCGACCATGGTGCCCTTGCGGGCGAGGATGTCGTCGTGACCCTCGAGGACCACGCGCAGCATCTGCGAGTTCTGCAGGCTGTAGCGCTCCTGCGTCTGCTGTTCGTTGTAGCCGAAAAGCGGGCTCTGCATGGTGTCGTACTCCCCCTCAGCCCCGGACTCGGATGCGGTCGGTGCTGTCCTCGCTGGGCTGGACGACGACGATGCCCTGCCCGGAGAACGCCATCTGGTACGCCTCGCCGCTGCCGCGTCCGATCAGCGACTGTGCCTTGAAGCTGCGCTTGCCCTTCACCTTGAGGTTCGGCGACCAGGCGACGAGCGCGTCCGGGTCGACGTACGTCTCGTCCTCACCGCCGCCGCAGTCGACGACGATCGGCTTGCCCCGTGAGGTCAGCGCCACCCAGCCCTGGCCGGAGATCTTGGTGTTCCACAGACCCTGCCCGGCGAACTTGGCAAGCCCCTTCACCCGCTCGACGCCCCAGGTGAGGTGGGCGTCGAAGGCGAGCAGGTTGGTCGCGTTGACGGAGATCGCGTCCCCGTTGAGGTTGATGACGACGACGTTCGCCCCGTAGTCGGCGAGGTAGAGCAGGCCGTCACCTGAGCACTTCATCAGGGGCGCGCCCTCGCCGGTGACCCAGTCGCGCGCGATCTGGCGTACGGCGGGCGGATTGGGCTCGTACTGGACGAACCCTTCGTAGGCGACCATCGACCCCACGCGCGCGAGGAGGTCGTTTCCGGTCTGCATGGCGACCTTCAGCATGTGGTTGCCGTGGTTCTCCATGCGGGCGGTGACGGGTGCCGGGGCGAAGCCCGCGAGTGGCTGGTTCATGACGGGCTCCCTCAGACCTCGTACGGCTGAACGACGATGAAATTGCCGGGCGCGGCGCGGAACTGGAGGTTCACGCTCTCTCCGGTGTCGCCCGGGTAGGCGTTCCGGCGCATCCGCACCTGGCTGGAGACGATCACCTGTGCGGCCGCGGACCAGGCGACGACGGCGTTGCAGTCAGCGAACGTGGTGGGCGTCACCGGCAGTACGACGGGGGCACCGTGGGTCTTCACGACGATCGTGCCGGTCCCCTGGAACTGCATCGTGAACAGCGCGCCCCCGGGGATGCCGTGCCCCTCGATCCGGCGCACCTCGTACTGGAGCGACTCGTCGAAGGCGAGCACGTTCTCCGCGGAGACACAGATCGCGTCGCCCTGGAGCTCGATGGGGTGCACATGGGTGGCGTTCTCCGCGAGGAACACCTGGCCCTGGCCGCTGCAGCGCATCAGCTGCATCTCCTGGCCGGTCGCGTTGCCCACGATCCGGCCGGCGAAGCCCGCGCCCTTGTAACTGAAGTCGACCTTGCCCTGGTAGAGCACCATGCTGCCCTGGCGGGCCAGCACGGGCTGGCCGCCGATGCCGAGGTCGACGCGGATGAGCTTCTTGTTCTGCTGCGTCCAACGCTGACCGGTGGGCGTCTCCTTGAAGGCCCCCAACGCGGCGGCCACACCGGCACCCCCCTGCGGGGCGCCCTGCGGTGCGCCGTACGGCGAGGGCGCGGCGGGCTGCCCCGGGTACTGCCCGGGCGCCTGGCCGTACGGCGGCTGCTGACCGTATCCGGGGGGCGCGGTCGGCGCCTGCTGCCCGTAACCGGGAGGCGCGCTCGGCGCCTGCTGGCCATAACCGGGCGGCATCGGAGCTGTCTGGCCGGGAGGCTGCTGGCCGTACCCGGGCGGCGGACCGGGCGGGCCGGGCGGGCCGGGCGGCTGCGCGTACGGCGCGGGGCCCGGCGGGTGGACGGTGCCGCCCGGTGGAGTGTGCAGCGGCGCGACGATGGTCGGCGCGGCGTGTACCGAGGGCGCGGCGGGGGCCGGGGCGGGCGGCGGCGTGGCTCCGGGAGGCGGCGCGAAGCCCTGCGCGGCGGGCTGCGGAGCGGGGGCCGGGGCGGGAGCGTGGGCCGGGGCACCGAACGCGGGCGGCGCGGTTGCCTGGGCCGGCGGGGCGAAGGACGGTGCGCCGGCGGCCTGCGGCTGCTGCGCGGCGGGCTCCTCCTCGGCGACCTCGCCACCGAAGTACTTCAGCAGCGCGTCGAGGCCGCCGTCGAAGCCCTGTCCCACAGCGGCGAACCGCCAGACGTCCTTCAGGTAGAAGTCGCCCAGCATCACGGCACGTTCCGTGGAGAACTCCGCGCCGCTGAACGAGTACCGGGCCACCTCCTCGCCACCCGCGACGATCCTGAGGTAACCGGGAGCGATCTGCGACATCTGCCCGGCGCCGTCGATGGTCGCCGTGAACGACAGCTTGTGGATCTGTGCCGGAATCCGGTCGAGCGTGACACGGAAGGACTCCGTGTCACCCGACTGGGCACCGAGGAGCTGAACGGACTCCTCCGGAGTCTTCGGCTGGTTGAAGAAGACGAAGTACCGGTCGTCCGACAGCCGTTCGTCGGCGTCCAGACCGAAGCAACTGATGTCGAAGGTCAGTCCGGGGCCGGTGATCTGCACGCCTACGTACAGATCGGTGCCCGCGGTGAGGTCACTGATCTTGGCCTTGTGGCCGCGTTGGAATTCCCTGGCCATGCGTAACGACCGTCCCCCATCCCGAATGCGATTGCGTCGCGTCAGGCTAACGGCAAACTCTGGGAGTGGACGAAGCCGGTACAGACCCGGTACACAATCGCTCTGAGGAGGACGGAACGCCGCTACTCGTCGCGCCCGGCGGGCAGATGGGGCAAGCGGTCGGCGGCGACGACCCCTTCGAGGTAGCCGCGGGCACGTTCGGTCCGCGGATACGCCTCCAGCAGCCGCCAGAAGCGCGGCCCGTGTCCGGGCACCAACAGGTGGGCGAGTTCATGGACGAGTACGTAGTCGACCACGTACTCCGGCATGCCCTGCAACCGGTGCGACAGACGGATGCTGCCCTCGGACGGCGTGCACGAGCCCCAGCGCGTGTTCTGGTTCGTGACCCAGCGCACCGATGTGGGCCGGGCCCGGCCGTCGAAGTACTGGTCCGAAAGCCGCTCCGCACGCTCGGCAAGCTCGGCGTCGCCGAGCACCCTCTTGCTCTCCTGGGCGGCCAGTTTGTCGAGCATGACGGTCACCCAGCGCTGCTCCTCCGCCTCGGACATCCGGGCGGGGATGAGCACGACGGTGCGATCGCCCTCGCGGTACGCGGAGACCGTTCTGCGCCGTCGCGCGCTCCTGCGAACCTCGATCGCGCTCGCCCCCGAGCCGCTTGGCGGCGGGCTCGTCGTACTGCGCAGTGGTTTTCCGGCGCGGTGCAGTGGGTCGGCGGGCACGCCCCGACGTTACCCGCTGCACATGGGGGAAGTCCCGCCCCCGGGACGGTTCGATGCCGATCCGCACTCCGTGCGCTTGATTTGTACGACGAACGGTGCAGCCTGTGGACAACTTTCGGCACGGATCGGCCGGGACGGGCATGCTGGCATTCGATCGGCGGTGCGGGACGCACACCCGCCGACACACGGGGACGTTCTACGGGCTACGGGGGCACGTCATGCATCCGATGGTGAAACCCGCGCTGCGGCGCGGCTGGCGGGATCTCAACACCGTGCAGTTCGGGATGGCGCCCGCGCACGCGATGGTGCTGGGCCCGATGGACACGGCGACGGGCAGCTTCCTGGACCTGCTCGACGGGACTCGCGGGATGCCACTTCTGCGCAAGGAGGGCCGCGAGATGGGACTGCCCGACGGTCATGTCGACGCGCTGGTGGAGCGGCTGGCCCGGTCGGGCCTGCTGGACGACACGACCGGAGGTGGCCCGGCTGCGGACGCGTTGCGCGAGAAGAAGGAGGTCCTGGACCGGCTGCGCCCCGACCTCGCCTCACTCTCCCTCGTCGCGCCCGCGCCGGGCGCCGCCATCGAGCGCCTGGCCGCCCGCCGCTCACTGCACGTGCAGGTGCGGGGCGCCGGCCGGGTGGGAGTCGTCCTGGCCGCGCTGCTCGCGGGCGCGGGTGTCGGCGAGGTCGAGGTGCGCGACGTCGGCTGCGTCGAGCCGTGGGACGTGGCACCGGGCGGGCTGCCCGTCGAGTCCATCGGTGAGCGCCGCGCGGAGGCCGCCCGCCGGGCGGTGCGCCGAGCGGCCCCGGACCGCCCGCCTCGGACATCCTCGAAAGCGAAGGAGAAGGAGAAAGAGAGGCAGAAGGTGCGGGAGAAAGGGGCGGAGGAGGTGCGGGGACTGTCTCTGGTGATCCTCACTCCGCGGGACGGCGTCGCCGTCCACGCACCCGATCCGGCCGCGGCCGAGAGCCTGATCGCCTCAGGGACACCGCATCTCTACGCGGGAGTGGTCGAGGGAACCGGTGTCGTCGGGCCACTGGTCCTGCCCGGCGACACCGGCTGCGCGGGCTGCCTGGACCAGGGGCGCGTCGACCGGGATCCGACCTGGCCGCGTCTGGTCGCACAGTGGCGCTCCGGGCAACAGCGTCGGGTATCGGCATGCGACCTCACGCTGGCGGCCGGCGTCGCCGGAGTGGCCGCGGGCCATGCGCTCGCCTTCCTGGACGGTGTACTGCCCTCCAGCGCCGGGGCACGCTGGGAGGCGTCGGTACCGGGATTCGACTGGCACGCGAGGCCGGTCTGGTCGCATCCGGCATGCCCATGCGGCGCCGCGGAGAGAGCTAAGGGGGAGCGCGCCTCGGACGACGGCGAGCCGCACGAGACAATGGCCGGGCAACAGTCGTACGCGGCACGGCTGTCTGGGACTTGGAGGGCTCATGTCTGATCTTCCCCGGAAGGCGGTCACCCGTACCGCCAAACTCGCCGCGCTACCACTCGGCTTCGCCGGGCGGGCGACGTGGGGACTCGGTAAACGGATCGGCGGGAAGTCCGCGGAGATCGTGGGCCGCGAGCTGCAGCAACGCACGGCGGAGCAGCTGTTCAAGGTCCTCGGCGAGCTCAAGGGCGGCGCGATGAAATTCGGGCAGGCGATGTCCGTCTTCGAGTCGGCGCTGCCCGAGGAGGTCGCGGGGCCCTATCGCGCGGCACTGACGAAGCTGCAGGAAGCGGCACCTCCCATGCCGACGCGCACCGTTCACTCCGTGCTGGAGGAGCGGCTGGGCGAGGACTGGTCCGAGCTGTTCCTGGAGTTCGAGGACAAGCCTTCTGCGGCGGCCTCGATCGGCCAGGTGCACCGGGCGGTGTGGCACGACGGGCGCGACGTCGCCGTGAAGGTCCAGTACCCCGGGGCGGGCGAGGCCCTGCTGTCCGATCTGACCCAGCTCAGCCGATTCGCCAGACTCCTCGGCCCCCTGATCCCGGGCATGGACATCAAGCCGCTCATCGCGGAACTGCGCGACCGAGTGTCCGAGGAGCTCGACTACGGACTGGAGGCACAGGCTCAGACGGCCCACGCGGAGGAGTTCGCGGGCGACCCGGATGTCGTCGTACCGGCGGTGGTCCACCAGTGCGACCAGGTCCTGGTGACCGAGTGGATCGACGGGACGCCCTTGTCCGAAGTGATCACCGGAGGCACCCAGGAGCAGCGAGACCGTGCCGGACAGCTGCTGGCCCGTTTCCTGTTCTCGGGTCCCGCCCGCACCGGCCTGCTGCACGCCGATCCGCACCCGGGCAACTTCCGCCTCCTGCCGGACGAGAAGAACGGCTGGCGACTGGGCGTCCTGGACTTCGGCACGGTCGACCGCCTGCCGGGCGGACTGCCCCTGCCGATCGGCGACTCCCTGCGTATGACCCTGGACGGCGATGCCGAGGCGGTCTACGAGCTGCTCTGTACGGAGGGCTTCGTCAAGGAGTCCATAGACCTCGAACCCGACGCGGTCCTTGACTACCTCGTGCCGATCATCGAGCCCGCCCAGGCCGACGAGTTCACCTTCACCCGGAGCTGGATGCGCAGCCAGGCCGCCCGAGTGGCCGACCCGCGCTCCCCCGCCTACCAGCTGGGCAAGCAGCTCAACCTGCCCCCGTCGTACCTGCTGATACACCGCGTGACCCTGAGCACCATCGGTGTCCTGTGCCAACTGGGCGCGACGGTGCGGCTGCGGGACGAACTGGAGGAGTGGCTGCCGGGATTCCTGCCGGACGAGGAACTGCCGGACGAGGAACTGCTGGACGAGGAGGAGTCGGTGGTGGAGGCGTGAGCGGGCGGGCCTGCCGGCCTACCACCACGCCGAGTCCAGGCGGCCCTCGATCGCTCTGAGGTGGGTGCGGGCGCAGCTGTCGCAGAAGTAGTGGCGGTTGCCGTTCTCCATGGAACAGGTCCAGGTCGGCCGAGGGTCGTCGGCCGGAGTGCCGCAGCGGGCGCACACGATGTGCTGGGCCTCGATGCGCTGGGCCTCCTCCGCGCCGGACCGCGGTACGGAGCCGGTGTGGTCACTGTCCCCGGAAAGACTCGTCACTCCGCGACGATATCCCCGTCGTCCGCGGTTCGCCCGGCACAACGCACCGCGGGGGCCGGTCCGTTCGGACCGACCCCCGCGTGGATTCACTGGCTGGTAGTGCCGCGACTGCCGTCGGCTACTGCATGACCGCCATGGCCAGCGCGCGCCGGGCTCGCATCGAGGCGCGCTCGGCCCGACGCTGCATCCGGCGGGCGGTCGCCAGGCGCACGGCCCGGCGTTCCCGCTCGGCCTCGTGCAGTCGCTCGTGCATATGCGCACGAGCCAGGGCTTCTGGGATGAGTTGCATCTCTCGGGTCCTGTTCTGACGCGAGTCGTTCGCGCCGGTGGTGGTGAAGTCTGGGATCGCGGAGCCTGCGGGCTCGCTGGTGGACGGCTTCATCGGGGCCTGCTTCTTGGGGTCGTTCGTCAGGGGGCGGTCGATCGTTCCTCGGATGTTCATGCCGCAACCGGGTTCTTGCGCGGGCGGCCACGCGGCCGCTTGCGGGCCACGACGACACCCTGGACGAAGAGCTCGCCACCCCAGACGCCCCAGGGCTCACGCCGCTCCTTGGCGCCGGCGAGGCAGGCCTCGATCAGCGGGCAGGTGCGGCAGAGGGACTTGGCGTACTCGACATCGGCCGGCGACTCGGCGAAGAAGACCTCCGGGTCGTAGGAGCGGCAGGGGACGGGTACGCCGAGGTTCTCGATGGCGTCGTCGAGCGCGGTGAGCGCAGTGAGCGGAATCAAGGTGGAGTCCTCCGTGAGGCCGGGCGGGGGGATCGTTTCGGAAGGCGGTACGGACGGGGCGTGCGCTTCGAGTTGCACGGTTCGTCTTCCTCGTCTGGTCGTGCCGGCCGGTTGGCCGGTTGGCGGCTGGTACCGGGTTCTTTTCTTGTCCCGAGGCCCCTTCGCTCTGCCGTCCCCGGTCGGGGACAAACAGAAGGGCCGCGGATCCCGGGTGGGGTTCCGCGGCCCTGAAGGCGCCGGCCTGATCGAGGATCAGGCTGGATCACTCCAGGGTTCAGGCCCACGGAAGGCCCACATCGTGTGGTGGTGCTGCGTCGTCTGCTTCAGGGCTCCGGCACCGGCTGCCGCAGAGGCATAGGCCTGTGCCTCTGCCACTACTGCTGCTTCCAGTGCCTCGATCGGTCGCTCATTGCGCTCACGGATGGGAAGACCCGCGAGAGACACGGAGGACGCCGGACGGACGGCAGGAATGCCGGACAGACCGGTGCCCAGGTTCGAGACGCCGAGCAGGCACGTGGAGACGACCGAGCGATCGGTCATTTTGACGGCGTTGATGGAGCTGGCGTTGATGCTGATCACTGGAATCGCCTCCTCTCGGCGTCTAGGGGGACCGGGGTCAACCAGTCCGACGGTTATTAAGTACAGCACGGAACCAGGGCCTTGGAGAAGGCCGCCGTTTCCGTGCTTAGAACCTATGGGGATCGCTGGGGCATGCGCAAACTATTTTCTCGACGAGTTTGTATCAGTCGCCTTCGTCGTCTCCTCCAAGCTCCTGGCCTGCGCAGATGGCCAGAACAGCGGTTCCGAAACGGTTGAGCTTGCGTACGCCGACGCCGGGGATCCGTGCGAGCTCGCGCTCGTCCTCGGGCACGGTCTCGGCGATCGCCATCAGTGTCTTGTCGGTGAAGACGCAGAACGCGGGCTGCCCACTGCGCTGCGCCTGCACCGCCCGCCACTCGCGCAACCGCTCGTAGAGGCCCTCGTCCATGTCGGAGGGGCAGGCCTCACAGCGCATCAGCTTCATCTCGCCGGCGTCGGTGAGGGTGCGGCCGCAGACCCGGCAGCGGGCCGGGGTGCGACTCGTCCGTCGTACGAGGGTGCCGCCGCTGCTTCCGATGCCGCGCTCGATGCCTCCCGCACCCCCTCCGCCACCGCGGCCCGCGGTGGCGACGGAGCCGGGGCGCAGCCCGTCGAGGAAGCGGCTGGGCCGGCGGTTGGGTCTGCCGCCCGGTGAGCGGGACAGCGCCCAGGAGACGCAGAGGTGCTCTCTGGCGCGGGTGACACCGACATAGAGGAGGCGGCGCTCCTCCTCGATCTGCTCGTCGGTCTTTGCGTAGGTGATCGGCATCATCCCCTCGGCGACACCGACCAGGAAGACGACGTCCCACTCCAGTCCCTTGGCGGAGTGCAGCGAGGCGAGGGTGACGCCTTGGACGGTCGGGGCGTGCTGGGCGCTCGCCCGCTCGTCGAGTTCGGCCACCAGGTCGCCGAGGGTGGCCCCCGCCTTGGCGGCGGCGAAATCCTGGGCGAGGTTCGCCAGGGCGGCCAGCGACTCCCAGCGTTCCCTGACGGCGCCGGAGCCGGCCGGGGGCCGGCTGGTCCACCCTTCGCCGGACAGCACGGCGCGGACCTGGGAGGGCAGGTCGACGGTGTCGTCGAGCAGCGAGTCGTTCCCCCCGAAGCGGGCCGCGGCGCGCAGGGCGGCGCCGGCCTTGCGCACCTCGGGGCGGTCGAAGAACCGCTCGGCGCCGCGCAGTTGGTAGGGCACTCCGGCGTCGGCGAGGGCCTGTTCGTAGATCTCGGACTGGGAGTTCGTGCGGAAGAGGATCGCGATCTCGGCCGCGGGGACGCCGGTGGCGATGAGGTCGCGGATGCGTCGGGCGGCGCCCTCGGCCTCGGCGGGCTCGTCCGTGTACTCGGCGTAGACGGGCTCGGGGCCCGGGCCGCGTTGGGAGATCAGCTCCAGGCGGTGCTCGGCGGCCCGGCCACGGGCCTGGGCGAGCAGACCGTTGGCGAGGTGGACGACTTGGGGCGAGGAGCGGTAGTCGCGGACGAGCTTGACGACCGTGGCTCCGGGGTGGCGGGTGCGGAAGTCGAGAAGGTGGTCGGGAGTTGCACCGGTGAACGAATAGATCGTCTGGCTGGCGTCACCGACGACGCACAGGCTGTCGCGCTCACCGAGCCACAGCTCGAGGAGGCGCTGCTGCAGAGGGCTGACGTCCTGGTACTCGTCGACCACGAAGTGCTGGTACTGGGAGCGGACCTGCTCGGCGATGTCGTGCCGGTCCTGGAGGATGGCGACCGTCAGCAGTAGCACGTCCTCGAAGTCGATGACCGCGCGGTCGCGCTTGAGGTCCTCGTACGTCCCGTACACCTGGGCGATCTCGGCCGGGTCGCGGGGGGCTTCGCGGCCGGCCTTGGCGGCGGCGGCCGCGTAGTCGGCGGGGATGGTCTGGGTGACCTTGCACCACTCGATCTCGCCGGTGACATCCCGCAGTTCGCCGCGGTCGAGGCGGATGCGGCAGGCCGCCGCCGCGTCGGCGACGAGCTGGACCTTGCGGTCGATGATCCGGGGCAGGCTGCCACCGACCGCTTTCGGCCAGAAGTACTGGAGCTGGCGCAGCGCGGCGGAGTGGAAGGTGCGGGCCTGGACGCCCCCGGCGCCGAGCTGGCGGAGACGGCCGCGCATCTCGCCCGCGGCACGGTTGGTGAAGGTGACGGCCAGCACACTGGAGGGCTGGAGGATCCCCGCGCGCACCCCGTACGCGATGCGGTGGGTGATCGCCCGCGTCTTGCCCGTGCCGGCGCCTGCCAGCACGCACACCGCACCGTGCAGGGCGGTGGCGACCTCGCGCTGCTCGGGGTCGAGCCCGTCGAGCACCGCGTCGGCCGTGTCCGGAACCTGCGGGAAGAGGGTGGAGTGCGTTGCTGTTGTCACCCCGCCATGCTGCCAGGTCGCCCGGGGCGGATGAGCCGGTTGTCCACAGGGAGGCACCCGCAGTCGCACTAATGCGGCAGGTGTCACGTCCCGCTGATGCGGCAGGCGTCACGTCCCGCTCATGCGGCACGCGTCACGTCTCGCCCGGCACTCGGGTACCCCCTACGGGAATGGCAGCCAGGTCACATACGTTGCATTCCCAGCGACCACGCACCCCGAAGCCGTGAAGGAGCGCAAACGACATGCAGGACACTGTGACGATGTACAGCACCACGTGGTGTGGCTACTGCCGTCGGCTGAAGAGCCAGATGGACCGCGAGGGCATCGCGTACACCGAGATCAACATCGAGCAGGACCCGCAGTCGGCGGCGTTCGTGGAGAAGGCGAACGGCGGAAACCAGACGGTCCCCACCGTTCTCTTCCCCGACGGTTCGACGCTCACCAACCCTTCGCTGGCGCAGGTCAAGCAGAAGATCGGCGTCTGAGCGACGTCAGGCGGCAGCCCCGCGTATCGGCAGGGGCTTGCCGTACCAGAGCTCGATGAGGCGGGCCGCGATCGAGATTCCGTAGGGAGGCAGCACCTCCCCGGACTCGAAGGCGGCCCGCAGGTCTTCCCGGGAGAACCAGCGGGCCTCGTGGATTTCCTCCCCGTCGACGTTGATCTCGTACGAGGTGGCGCGGGCCATGAAGCCCAGCATGAGGCTGGAGGGGAAAGGCCAGGGCTGGCTGGCAATGTACTCGACCTCACCGACCGTGACGCCCGCCTCCTCGAAGACCTCCCGGCGCACGGAGTGCTCGATGGACTCGCCGGGCTCGACGAAGCCGGCGAGCGTGGAGAAGCGGCCCTCGGGCCAGTGCACCTGGCGGCCGAGCAGGATGCGGTCCTCGTCGTCCGTGACGGCCATGATCACGGCCGGGTCGGTGCGCGGGTAGTGCTCGGCGCCGCAGGCGGGGCAGCGGCGGATGTGGCCGGCCGCCGCGATGACCGTGCGCTCGCCACAGCGCGAGCAGAAGCGGTGCAGCCGCTGCCAGTTCTCCAGGGCGACCGCGTGCACCATCAGTCCCGCGTCGCGGGGTGAAAGCAGCAGCCCGGCCTCGCGCAGGCCCGCGGGGCGCGCCGACTGGTCGATCCGGCCAGGAAGGGCGTCCTTCTGAAGTGCGAAATAGCTCACACCGTCGTCGTCCGTGCCCAGGAAGTAGCGGTGCGCCTCCGTGAGGGGGGCCTCGAAGGAGGGGGTCATCACGAGTTCGGTGGTGCCGTCCGCCGTCTCGTCGATGAGCACCTGACCGCCGGAGACCACGAAGACACGGGTGGTGGGGTGGCTCCAGGCCGCCGCGAGCCAGGCCTCGTCGAGCCGGTGGTGGGCGGCCCGGTCGATGCCGCTCGGGGCGGTGAGCGAGAGGGGACGGTCGGCGCTGTGGTCGGTCCAGGTGGTCACGGGTGCTTCCAACTCCCCCGGTGGAACGGTTATTTCGGCGGGCGGTTCAGCAGGACGTACGGCGGTGCGGCTGTGCGGGGCGCTCTTCAGGGCGGGGATCGCCTTCTTCGGGGATGACCTTTTCAGTGTGCCTCGCGCCAGTTCTCGGCCAGATCGCCCCACAGGTAGGCGGTAGTTTCGACGCCCTTCATGAGGAGATCGAGTTCGACCTTCTCGTTGGGGGCGTGCCAGCCGTCGGAGGGGACGGAGATGCCCAGGAAGAGCACGGGGGCGCCGAGCACCTCCTGGAGGTCGGCCGCGGGCCCCGAGCCGCCCTCCCGGGTGAAGCGGATGGGCTGCTCGAAGGCGCGGCCCATGGCGCGCGCGACGGACTGCAGGGCCGGGTGGTCCAGGGGCGTCAGGCACGGGCGGGTGGCCGCGCTGAAGGTGATCTCGTGCCGGATGCCCGCGGGCAGCTGCTCGGCCGCCCAGGCCCGTACGACCTTCTCGATGTGGTCCGGATCCTGTCCGGCGACCAGCCGGAAGGAGAGCTTCACCATGGCCGAGGACGGAATGATCGTCTTGCTGCCGGGGCCCTGGTAGCCGCCGCCGATGCCGTTGACCTCGGCGGTCGGGCGGGCCCAGATGCGCTCCAGGGTGGTGTGTCCGGCCTCTCCGTAGGTGGCCGTCGACTTGGCCGTACGCAGCCACCGCTCCTCGTCGAAGGGCAGCTCGGCGAAGAGCGCGCGCTCCTGGTCGGTGAGTTCGGTGATGCCTTCGTAGAAGCCGGGCACGGCCACGCGCGCGTGCTCGTCGTGCAGGGCCGCGACGAGTCGGGCCGCCGCGGTCGCCGGGTTGGGCACGGCGCCGCCGAAGGAGCCGGAGTGGATGTCCTGGTCGGGGCCGTGCAGCTCGATCTCGCACTCGGCGAGGCCGCGCATGCCGGTGCACACCGTGGGGGTGTCCTCGGACCACATGCCGGTGTCGGAGACGATCACGGCATCGGCGGCCAGCCGCTGCGCCCGCCCTTCGACGAGGTCACGGAAGTGCGGTGAGCCGGACTCCTCCTCGCCCTCGATCAGCAGCTTGAGGTGTACGGCCGGGGCGGTGCGCCCGGTGGCGGCGAGGTGGGCGCGGACGCCGAGTGTGTGAAAGAACACCTGGCCCTTGTCGTCCGCCGCCCCGCGCGCGTGGAGACGGTTTCCGCGGATCACCGGCTCGAACGGCTCGGTGTCCCAGCCGTCCTCGAGGGCGGCGGGCTGCACGTCGTGGTGCCCGTAGACGAGGACCGTGGGGGCTCCGGGGTCCTCGGAGGGCCACTCGGCGAAGACCGCCGGGGCGCCCGCCGTCGTCCAGACCTCCGTCGTCGGGAAACCGGTCTCCTGGAGCTTGGCGGCAAGCCATTCGGCGCTGCGCGCCACGTCCGAAGCATGGTCGGGCTGAGCCGACACCGAGGGGATGCGCAGCCATTCCGCGAGGTCGTCGAGGAAGGCCGTGCGGTGGTTCTGGATGTACGTACGGACGGTGCTGACGGCGTTGTCAACGGGCTTGCTCATGCTGACGAGCCTATCCGCCCACGGAGGCGTGTTCGTCCGGCGGTTCCCCGGGAGCCTCTTCCTGTGGGCCTGCTGGGTCCTCCGTGAGCAGCCGCTCCAGTGCGGCACGCCCCGGGAGGTGGTCCGGCCGGACCACCTCGCCGCTGCGGACGTACAGGAACGCGGCCTTGACGGACTCCAGGGGCACGCCCTGCTGCTCGGCCCAGGCGAGGCGGTAGAGCGCGAGCTGGAGGGGATCGGCGGTGCGGCCCCGGCTGGTCTTCCAGTCGACGATCTCGTACGTCGTCCCGTCGCCGTCGCCCTCTCTGTAGACGGCGTCGATGCGGCCGCGCACGACGCGTCCCGCGACAGCGAGCTGGAAGGGCGCCTCGACGCGGTAGGGGGTGCGGTGCGCGTACGGAGTGCGTTCGAAGGCGTCCTTGAGGGCCTCCAGGTCGCGCTCGTCGGCGATCTCGGCCTCGCTGCCGGGCAGCTCCTCCGGCTCCATCATGGGCAGCCGCAGCTCCTCGAAGCGGGACTCGACCCAGGCGTGGAAGCGGGTGCCCCGGCGTGCGGCGGGCTGCGGGGGCCGCGGCATCGGGCGTGCCAGCTCCTGCGCGAAGCCGTCCGGGTCGGCGGCCAGGCGCAGCAGCTGCGAGGCGGTGAGCGATGCGGGCAGAGGTACGTCCGTGACGCTCGCGCGGGCGCGCAGGAGCTCGCCGGTCAGCGCGTCCAGGTCGCGGTCCCAGGAAGCGAGCGTGCGGGCTTCCTCGGGGGTGAGGTCGGCTTCGGCGGGATGCCGGCGGGCATGCGGGATCGGCAGCCCTCGCGGGTCGCCGTCCGGTCCCCCGGCGAGCGGCACGCGCGCGTGATGCGTCGGTACGGGGCGGGTGGGCCGCTCCGTGGTCCACGCCTCCCAGTCGGAGCCGGCGTCGTGGGGGAAGCCGGGCAAGGCGTCATCGGCGTCGGCGAAGTGGGGTGACTCGGCGTCGACGGGAAGGGCGGCCGACTCGGCCTCCGGGGGAAGGGCGGCCGACTGGGCGTCGTCCGGGAAGAAACCCTCCTCCTCGTAGGGCGGTTCGTCGTCCTCCGGGGGAGGTGGCCATTCCGGGTCGTCGAACGAGGCCGGGTCGTGCGTGGCCGCGGGCCGACCGCCCTCGGCCGCCGAGTGAGCCTCCTCGTGCGACGCCACCCGCTCCAGGTGGGCGAGCACGGTCTCCGCGGCTGCCCGGCGGCGGGCGAGTGCCGCGTCGTCGAGCGGGAGCGGCCAGGCGTGGTCGGCTGCCGCCTCCCGCAGGGCGGGGTTCTCCTCGTCCTCCGCCGGCTCGTCCGCCCAGACCTCGATCTCCCCGTGTCCGGACGCGCAGTGCTCGTACAAGGCGTGCAGGAAGTCCGAGGGGCCGCGTCGCTTCTTCTGGGAGGGTCCCCACCAGTGACCGGAGCCGAGCAGCAGCGAGCGGGGGCGGGTGAAGGTGACGTAGCCGAGGCGGAGTTCCTCGGTGTGCTGGTGGTCCTTCATGGCCTCGTGGAAGGCCTTGATGCCCTTGGCGTCCCAGGCGTCGATGTCGGGCAGCGTGTCGGCGTCGCCGCGCAGCTCGTGCGGCAGGACCTTGCCCTGGGCGGTCCATTTCTCCCGGCCCTGGCTGCTGGGGAAGGTTCCGGTGACGAGGCCGGGGACCGCGACGACGTCCCACTCCAGGCCCTTGGACTTGTGCGCGGTCAGCACCTTGACGGTGTTCTCGCCGCCCGGGAGGGCGTTGTCGAGGCCCTTCTCGTACTGCGCGGCGGTGCGCAGGAAGCCGAGAAAGGCCAGCAGCGTCGCCTCGCCGTCGCCCGCGGCGAAGGACGCGGCGATGTCCAGGAAGTTCGAGAGCGTCTCCCGGCGGCGGGCGGCCAGCGCGTGCGGGGACGCGGAGAGCTCCACCTCCAGGCCGGTGACGGCGAGCACCCGGTGCAGGACGTCCATCAGCGGGTCGGCGAGCGAGCGGCGCAGGTCGCGCAGTTCGGCGGCGAGCCGCGCGAACCGCACGCGCGCGTCCGGCGAGAAGGGCAGCCCGTCGTCGTCCCCTTCGGCCTCGATGGGCATCTCCAGGAACGTGTCGAGCGCGTCCGCGAGCGATATCACCTCGGCCGGGTCGGCCCCTTCGACGGCCGCCGCCAGCCTGCGGTCCGGGTCGTCGTCGGCGCCCGCGCGCGCGTGGGACACGAGCAGGCGGGCGCGCCGCCCCAGGAGGGCGAGGTCGCGCGGGCCGATCCGCCAGCGCGGGCCGGTGAGGAGGCGGACGAGCGAGGCGTTCGCCCCCGGGTCCTGGAGCACCTCGCAGACAGCGACGAGGTCGGCGACCTCGGGGAGGTGCAGCAGCCCGGACAGTCCGACCACTTCGACGGGGATGTCGCGGGCGACGAGGGCGCCCTGGATCTCGGCGAAGTCGGTGGCCGTACGGCACAGGACCGCGATCTCTCCGGGCGCCTTCCCGGTGCGTACGAGATGGGCGATCGAGTCGGCGAGCCAGTCGATCTCCTCGGCGTGGGTGCGCAGCAGCGCGCAGCGGACCACACCGTCGCGCTCGGCTCCGGGAGCGGGGCGGAGGGCCTCCACGCCCGCGTGCATGGCGCGCAGGGGCTCCGCGAGGCCATTGGCGAGGTCCAGGAGACGGCCGCCGCTGCGGCGGTTCTCGCTGAGTGCCTGGCGGGTCGCGGGGCGGCCGTCGGGGTGCGCGAAGTGCTCGGGGAAGTCGTCGAGGTTGGCGACGGAGGCGCCGCGCCAGCCGTAGATCGCCTGGCAGGGGTCGCCGACCGCGGTCACGGGGTGGCCTGTTCCGCCGCCGAACAGCCCGGCGAGCAGGACGCGTTGGGCCACCGAGGTGTCCTGGTACTCGTCCAGCAGGACCACGCGGAACTCGTCGCGCAGGATCTCGCCGACCTCGGGCCGGGTGCGGGCGAGGGTGGCCGAGAGGGCGATCTGGTCGCCGAAGTCGAGGAGGTCGCGCTCGCGCTTGGCCGCGCGATAGCGGCCCACCAGCTCGGCGAGTTCACGCCGGGCCGCGGCCGCCTCGGGGACCTTGCGCAGGTCGGCGTTGGTGAGTCTGGCGCCCTCCAGGGAGCGCAGCAGCTCCGCGTCGTACGCGCGCAGGTCCTCGGGGCGTACGAGGTGTTCGGCGAGCTCGGAGTCGAGCGTGAGGAGGTCGCCGACGAGGTCGGGGAAGGAGCGGGTCAGCGCCGGGTACGTCCCTGGTGCCTCGCGCAGGACGCGCGCGGCGAGCTGGTAGCGGGTGGCGTCCGCGAGCAGACGGGACGTCGGTTCGAGCCCGATGCGCAGCCCGTGGTCGGTCAGCAGGCGGCCCGCGAAGGCGTGGTACGTCGAGATGACGGGCTCACCCGGCGGGTTGTCGGGGTCGATGACGTCCGGGTCGGTGACACCCGCGTTGATGAGGGCCCTGCGGACGCGCTCGGCGAGTTCGCCCGCCGCCTTGTTGGTGAACGTCAGGCCCAGGACCTGCTCGGGGGCGACCTGACCGGTGCCGACCAGCCACACCACGCGCGCCGCCATCACCGTCGTCTTGCCCGAACCGGCTCCGGCCACGATCACCTGCGGGGCGGGCGGTGCGGTGATGCAGGCCGTCTGCTCCGGGGTGAACGGGATGCCGAGGAGCTCCTTGAGCTGCTCGGGATCGGTGATACGGGCGGGCACGTCAGAGAGGCTAGCGGCGCCCACTGACAGTGGGGGCCACTTCGGCCGCCGGGGCGGAAGAACCGCTGGTCAGCACACGTGGTGCCGTACATCACTCGATTCCGTTGCGCCCCTTGGGCTTCTCACTCGCCCAGTCGTGGCGCCCCGTGGGCGTCTCGCTCGCCCCGCCGTGGCACCCCGTGGGCGTCTCATCCGCCCCCGTGCTACCCCCTGGGGGTGTTACTCGACAACGTGCCGCCCCTCCGGCCGGGCGCTGCACGATGCCCGGAAAGCGCAGTGCGTGCAGTGTTGTCCCGTGGTCGGCGAGAACCGCTCGTCGAGAACCTTGCCGGCGGCGGTGGCGAGCAGGTCGCCGACCCACTCGCCCTCCAGGGGCCCCTGGGCCTGCACCTTGGGGAGGGTCTCGCCGCCGTTCTTCTTGGCGGCGCCCTGACGCAGCTGGACGAGTTCGGCGCCGCCCGGTTCGGGGCGTACGCCGTCGAAGGCCTCGTCGACGGCACCCTCGCGGACGGCGAGCTGGTAGACGGCGAGCTGCGGGTGGTGTGTCACCTCGGCGGCGCTCGGCGCCTGCTTGCCTGTCTTGAAGTCGACCACGTAGGCGCGGCCTTCGGTGTCCGCCTCGACGCGGTCCATGGAGCCGCGGATGCGTACTTCGTAGGAGCCCGCTTCGAGGGTCACGTCGAAGTCGTGCTCGCTGGCCACCGGCGTGCGTCCGGTGCGGTCCATGACGTGCCACTTCAGGAAGCGTTCGAGCGCCACGCGCGCGTGCTCCTTCTCCTGCGCCGACTTCCAGGGCGCGTCGAAGGCGAGCGCGTTCCACACGGAGTCGAGGCGCTCCATCAGGACGGCGAGGTCGGCGGGAGTGTGCCCGGACGCGACCTCGTCGGCGAGGACGTGCACCACGTTGCCGAAGCCCTGGGCGGCCGTCGCGGGCGCGTCGGCCTTCACCTCGCGGCCCAGGAACCACTGCAGGGCGCAGGTGTTGGCGAGCTGGTCGAGGGCGCTTCCGGAGAGCACGACGGGCTGGTCGCGGTCGCGCAGCGGGACTTTGCTCTCCGTCGGCTCGTACATGCCCCACCAGCGGTAGGGGTGCGCGGAGGGGACCAGGGGGCGGCCGTCCTCGTCGGCGAGCGCGGCGAGGCGGGCGAGTCGGCGGGCCGCGGCCTGCCGGAGGGGTTCCGAGACACGCGGGTCGACGGTCGTGGCGCGCAGCTCGGCGACCAGCGCGGCGACGGACAGGGGGCGGCGCGGGCGGCCCGTCACGTCCTTGGGCTCGACGCCCAGTTCGGTGAGGAAGCGTGAGGGCTGGTCGCCGTCGTCGGCTGGGGCCTTCACGGCGGTGACGACCAGGCGTTCACGCGCGCGCGTGGCGGCCACGTAGAACAAGCGGCGCTCTTCGGAGAGGAGCGCGCCGGGTGTGAGGGGTTCGGCGAGCCCGTCGCGCCCGATGCGGTCCGCCTCCAGCAGGGAGCCGCGGCGACGCAGATCCGGCCACAGGCCCTCCTGGACCCCCGCGACGACGACGAGGCGCCACTCCAGGCCCTTGGAACGGTGCGCGGTCATCAGACGTACGGCGTCGGGCCGTACGGCCCTGCGGGTGAGCGTGTCGGCCGCGATGTCCTCGGCGTCGATCTCCTCCAGGAAGTTGAGGGCGCCACGGCCTCCGGTGCGCTCCTCGGCGCGGGCCGCGGTCGCGAACAGCGCGCACACCGCGTCGAGGTCACGGTCGGCGTTGCGCCCGGCCGCGCCGCCGCGTCGTGCGGCCCGCTCCAGGCGCTGCGGCCACGGTGTGCCCTCCCACAGGTCCCAGAGCGCCTCCTCGGCCGTCCCGCCGCCCGCGAGCCGCTCCCGTGCCGTGCGCAGCAGCGCGCCGAGACGCTGGGCGCCTCGGGCGTACGCCGGGTCGTGTGCGACGAGCCGCTCCGGCTCGGCCAGCGCGCGGGCGAGCAGGTCGTCGGACGGCGGCGGTACGAGGTTGCCGGCGGCGCGCTCCTCCTCGCGCAGCGCGCGGCCCAGCCGCCGCAGGTCGGCGGCGTCCATGCTCGCCAGGGGCGAGGCGAGCAGGGTGAGGGCGGTCTCGGTGTCGAGCCAGGGAGCCTGTTCCGCGGGCGTTTCGGAGGCGGTGCCC
Source organism: Streptomyces sp. NPDC058246 (assembly GCF_042881985.1). Classification (NCBI taxonomy): domain Bacteria; kingdom Bacillati; phylum Actinomycetota; class Actinomycetes; order Kitasatosporales; family Streptomycetaceae; genus Streptomyces; species Streptomyces sp. NPDC058246. The sequence continues at coordinate 277,055 of NZ_JBHVWZ010000003.1, forward strand.
TCTTCGGGGTCCTCGGCACTGGCAGTTACACCTGCACGGGCACTGGCACTGGCACCGGCACCGGCACCGGCACCGGCACCGGCACCGGCACCGGCACCGGCACCGGCACTGATATCAGCACCGGCACGGGCACCAGCACCAGCGGGATGGGCTCCGGCGCCGTCACCCTCGCCTCCGCCGTCACCCTCACCTCTGCCCTCGCCTTCGCCCTCCGCCGATACGGCCGGTTCGACATCGAAGTCCTCCCCCAGCTCCGCCTGTGCCACCGCCCGCAGTGCGGTCAGCAGCGGTGCGACCGCCGGCTCGTGCCGCAGCGGCAGATCGTCGCCGTCGATGTCGAGTGGCACCCCCGCCGCGGTGAGCGACCGCCGGATCGTCGGAATCGTGCGGGAACCCGCGCGCACCAGGACGGCCATGTCGCCCCACGGCACGCCGTCCTCCAGATGGGCGCGGCGCAGGATGTCCGCGATGTTGTCGAGCTCCGTGCCGGACGTCGGATACGTGTAGGCCTCGACACGGCCCCCGTCCCGTACCGCCGACAGCTCGCGGTGGGCCCGCACCTTCTCCGCGGGGAGGCGGGTCAGCGGCATGCGCTGGGTGAGCAGGCGCGTGGCGGCCAGCAGGGCGGCTCCCGAGCGGCGGGACGTCCGAAGGACCTCGACGGGCGCCGGGCGGCCGTCCGCGCGCGGAAAGGCGTCGGGGAACTCCAGGATGCCGTTCACATCGGCACCCCGGAATGCGTAGATCGACTGGTCGGGGTCGCCGAAGGCGACGAGGGTGCGCCCGCCGCCCGCGAGGGTGCGCAGCAGCCGCACCTGTGCGGGATCGGTGTCCTGGTACTCGTCCACGTAGACGGCGTCGTACTGGGCGGCGAGGCGCTCGGCGACCTCGGGGCGCCGGGCGAGCAGCACCGCGCGGTGGACCAGTTCCGCGTAGTCGAGCACTCCTTGCAGGTCGAGCACGTCGAGGTACTCGGCCAGGAAGGCCGCCGCCGCGCCCCAGTCGGGGCGGCCGATGCGCCGGGCGAAGGCGTCCAGGGCCTTGGGGGTCAGCCCCAGTTCACGGCTGCGGGCCAGGACCGCGCGGACCTCGTCGGCGAAGCCGCGGGTGGTCAGGCAGGCGCGCAGTTCGTCCGGCCAGCGCACATGGGCGAGACCGAGCCGCTCCAGGTCGGGCTGACCCGCGAGCAGCTCGCGCACCGCCACGTCCTGTTCGGGTCCGGACAGCAGCCGCAGCGGCTCCACGAACAGGTCGCTGTCCTGGTGGGCGCGGACCAGCGCGTAGCAGAACGAGTGGAAGGTGGTGGCCTGGGGGGCGCGGGCGGCGCCTATACGCAGCGCCATGCGGTCGCGCAGTTCGACGGCCGCCTTCCTGCTGAACGTCAGCACCAGGATCCGCTCCGGGTCGCCGTCCCGTGCGATGCGGGCGGCCACGGACTCGACGAGCGTTGTCGTCTTGCCGGTGCCCGGACCTGCGAGAACGAGCAACGGACCGGTCCCGTGGTCAACCACCGCGCGCTGCCCCGCGTCCAAACGAGGGGGATCCACCCGGGCCGGCGGGGTACGCACCAGTCGGTACGCGCCGCGGGTCCCCTGACGCACCTGGGGGTGCGTCAGGCGCCTGGTGGAAGAAGAGGAGCTCACGTGGTTCGCCGGTCCTGGTGGTTGTGCGGTTTGTCACTGTCGGCGCCGAGCGCCGTCATCGAGGGGTGGTGGTCGGGCGACGGGCGGGAGGACCGCCGCGTGTGGAGAGTGGTGGTCACGGGGTGACAGGGATGCGCGCCGACGACGCTACGCCGGTGACCTTCATGGAAGGAGGGCTTCCCCTTCTTCCCTCAGGCCACGTGCGTCCCCCGCTCCACGAACGTACGGCATGTCACGGATGTGCCTCGTTTCCCTCGTACGGGCCACAGGTTCCCCTTCCGCCCGCCCGATGGCGGAAGCTGTCAGGTGTGACCTTCCGCGCGCTCGCCGTCCCATCGCGCTCGTCTCATGTCGACGCGCGGCAGATGCCCCTCGGAGGCTCGGCTCGCCTCCTTCAGAGGCGTGCCCTCGTCTCGGTAGTGGGCCAGCGCCGCCAGTTCGTGGCCCGGGAGCAGCACGCCGTCCACGCGCATGACGCGCCACCATGGAACCGCCCCTCCGTAGAGGGCCATGACGCGGCCCACCTGGCGGGGGCCACCTTCCTCCAGCCATTCGGCGACGTCGCCGTACGTCATGACGCGTCCGGGCGGGATCAGCTCGGCGACCTCAAGGACCCGCTCCGCGTACTCCGGCAGGGCGGCCGCCGGAAGGTTCTCCTCGCTCATCCGCCCCATCCTGCCCCACCCCACCGACAACGTGACGCGGTGCCGACTGTGCGTATCCCTCGCCCCGCTGCGACGCTTGGTGCAGACTGTGCGCCCCCGCATTTGCACCCTGATGCCCCCGTGTGTCGGTCGGGCATGCCACCATCGTGCGGGCGGTGACTGGTGATACGAGATCAAGAAGAGACTATGAGGCAGCAGGGCGTGCACCCCGAAGACGCGGAGGGCACCTCCGAAGCCTCGTCACGCCCGGACACCGACGGAGTCGACAAGAAGGACGCGGACGAGAAGACGAGCGGCTCCGCGACCGGGGCAGCCGAAGAGCCCGCTCCTGAGACGCACGGGTCGGCCCCAAAGCCGCACGAAATCGAGAAGCAGCAGGTCAAGTCGGACGAAGACTGCGCCGACGAAGCCCACGCAGACGAGGTCGAGGGCGACGAACCACTGCTCCCCGCGCGCGTGCACCGTCCGTCCGACCTGATGCGACTCATGGTCGGCGTCCTCGCGATCGCCGTACTCCTCGCCATCGCCGCGTTCGCGCACGGCACCACTTCCGGGCTCGAACAGGACATCAACAAGGGCACGGGGCAGGCACCCGATCTGCTGATCAAGATCGCGGGTCTGGCGTCGAGCATCGCGATCCTCCTGGTGCCCGTCGCCTTCGCCATCGAGCGGCTGATCAAGCGGGACGGGCTGCGTATCGCCGACGGCGTCCTCGCCGCGGTCCTGGCGCACGGGGTGACACTGGCCACGGACCTCTGGGTCGCGAAGGCCGCCCCGGACTCCATCCAGGAGGCCCTCACCCAGCCCTCGCCGGGTGACATCCACGCCCTCACCGACCCCGTGCACGGGTATCTCGCCCCGGTCATCGCGTACATGACGGCCGTCGGCATGTCCCGCAGACCGCGCTGGCGCGCGGTGCTGTGGGTGGTGCTGCTCCTCGACGCCTTCTCCATGCTCGTCACCGGCTACACGACGCCGTTCTCGATCATCCTGACGGTGCTGATCGGCTGGACCGTCGCATACGGGACCCTCTACGCGGTCGGCTCACCGAACGTACGGCCCACCGGGCGGACGCTGATGGCGGGCCTGCGGCATGTCGGCTTCCACCCGGTGAGCGCGGCCCGCGAGGAGGCGCCCGAGGCCACGGAGAACGGCGACCGCGGCCGACGCTACTTCGTCACCCTGGAGGACGGCCCGCCCCTGGACGTCACGGTCGTCGACCGCGAGCAGCAGGCGCAGGGCTTCTTCTACCGCGTGTGGCGCCGGCTGACGCTGCGTGGCATCACCACACGCCGTAGCCTCCAGTCGCTGCGCCAGGCACTGGAGCAGGAAGCGCTCCTCGCGTACGCGGCCATCGCGGCCGGGGCCAACGCGCCCAAGCTGATCGCGACCTCCGAGCTCGGTCCGGACGCCGTGATGCTCGTCTACGAGCACACCGGTGGCCGCACCATCGACTCACTGCCCGACGAACTCATCACCGACGCTCTGCTGCGTGACACCTGGCACCAGGTGCAGGCGCTGCAGTCCCGGCGCATCGCGCACCGCAGGCTCGCGGGCGACGCGATTGTGGTGGATCGTTCCGGCACGGTGATCCTCACCGATCTGCGCGGCGGCGAGATCGCGGCCGGCGATCTGCTGCTGCGCATGGACATCGCCCAACTGGTCACCACCCTCGGACTGCGCGTCGGCGCGGAACGCGCGGTGGCGTCGGCGGTCGGTGTGCTCGGCCCGGACGCGGTCGCCGACTGTCTGCCGATGCTCCAGCCGATCGCGCTGTCGCGCTCCACGCGCGCGACGCTGCGGAAACTGGCCCGGGAGCGCGCCGAGCGCGAGCGCAACGCCGTCCTGGATGCCTCCCGGCAGGACAAGCTCGCCCGCGCCGAGGAAGCCGAGGAAGACCACACCGGGGTCGTACTGGAAAAGCCCGGCAAGAAAGCCGTACGTGCCGAGCAGCGGGCCGAGAAGCGGGCGATCGGCGAGGCTCTGGACGAGGCGCGCGAGGAGGACCTGCTCACCCAGATCCGCCACCAGGTGCTGCTGATCCGACCGCAGGCGCCGGTCGAACCGGCCCGCCTGGAGCGCATCCGGCCGCGCACCCTGATCAGTTTCATCGCCGGCGCGATCGGCGCGTACTTCCTGCTGACGCAGCTCACCCACATCGAGTTCGGAACTCTCTTCTCCAGCGCCGAGTGGGGCTGGGTCGCCGCGGCGGTGCTGTTCTCGGCGGTGAGCTATTTCGCGGCGGCGATGAGCCTGCTCGGCTTCGTGCCCGAGCGGGTGCCGTTCCTGCGGACCGTCGCGGCGCAGGTCGCCGGCTCGTTCGTGAAGATCGTGGCGCCCGCCGCGGTCGGCGGTGTCGCCCTCAACACGCGCTTCCTGCAACGCGCCGGCGTGCGCCCGGGGCTCGCGGTGGCGAGCGTCGGCGCGTCACAGTTGTTCGGGCTCGGCTGCCACATCCTGATGCTGCTGTCCTTCGGCTATCTGACCGGCACCGAGAAGACGCCCTCCCTGTCGCCGTCCCGCACGGTCATCGCGGGTCTGCTGACCGTCGCGGTGCTGGTCCTCGTGGTGACGTCGGTGCCGTTCCTGCGCAAATTCATCGTCACGCGCGTGAGGTCGCTGTTCGCGGGCGTCGTGCCGCGCATGCTCGATGTGCTGCAGCGGCCGCAGAAGCTCGTCACCGGCATCGGCGGCATGCTGCTGCTGACCGCCTGCTTCGTGATGTGCCTGGACGCGTCGATCCGTGCGTTCGGCCACGAGGAGACCACCACGCTCAGCCTCGCCAGCGTCGCCGTCGTCTTCCTCGCCGGTAACGCGCTCGGCTCCGCCGCGCCGACCCCCGGCGGTGTCGGCGCGGTCGAGGCGAGCCTCACCCTCGGTCTGATCGCCGTCGGGCTCCCCAAGGAGGTCGCGGCACCCGCGGTACTGCTGTACCGGCTGCTGACCCTGTGGCTACCGGTGCTGCCGGGGTGGCTGTTCTTCAACCATCTGACCCGCAAGGGCGCGCTCTAGCTTCGCGCGCGGGGCGGCCTCTCGTACGAGCACGGTGCGTTCTGGGCCCACGTACAAACCCTCTCGTACGAGAAGAGCCGGGGCGCGCTCCAGAGCCGCCCACGAGCTCTCTCGTACGAGCGCCTGGGCGCCCGGCCGGTCCCGGCTGCCCCGTACCGGCCGGACGCACCGGGGCGCACCGGGTCGCCCCCTCACCCGCACGGCTCGCGCCCCGAGCGCCCCGCCCCGCGCGACCGCAGGATGGGGAACATGCCGAACCGTCCCTCCCTGCACGCCGCTGCCCTCACCGTCACGGCCGTCCTGCTGTCCTCCTTGATGGCGGGGTGCAGCGACGGCTCCAAAGGCGAGGATCTGACGGCACAGAAGCTGACCTGGAAGGACTGCCCGGCACCCTCCGAGTCCGAGGGCGGAGGCAACGCTCCCTCACCCCTGCCGGGCGGTGCGGAGTGGAAGTGCGCCACTCTGAAGGCGCCCCTCGACTGGGCCAAGCCCAAGGGCGACACGATCGGGCTCGCGCTGATCCGGGCCACGACGAGCGGCGACCAGAGCAAACGCATCGGCTCGCTCATCTTCAACTTCGGCGGCCCCGGCGGCTCGGGCGTCACCACACTGCCCGCCTTCGGCCAGGACTACGCCACCCTGCGCACCCGCTACGACCTGGTGAGCTTCGACCCGCGCGGGGTCGGCCGCAGCGCGGGCGTGAAGTGCGAGAACGACCAGCAGCTCGACGAGTACTTCCAGCAGGACGCCACCCCGGACGACGCCGCCGAGCGGCAGAAGCTCCTGGAGAACACCAAGGCGTTCAACGAGGCCTGCGAGAAGAACTCCGGCAAGATCCTCCCCCGTGTGCGGACCACCGACGCGGCCCGCGACATGGACCTGATGCGGCAGGTGCTCGGCGACCACAAGCTGCACTACTTCGGCATCTCGTACGGCACCGAACTGGGCGGCGTCTACGCCCATTTGTTCCCCAAGAACGTGGGACGCGCCGTCTTCGACGCGGTCGTCGACCCGACGCAGAACCCCGAACAGAGCTCACTCGGGCAGGCCCAGGGGTTCCAGCTCGCGCTCGACAACTTCGCCGCCGACTGCACCTCGAAAACCGACCCCTGCCCGATCGGCGACACCCCACAGGACGTCAAGGACCGCATCGCCAAACTCCTGAAGGGCCTCGACAGCAAGCCGATCCCCGGCGTCTTCCCCCGCGAGCTCACCCAGACCGCCGCGACCAACGGCATCGCGCAGGCCCTGTACTCCAAGGACTTCTGGGAGTACCTGACGGAGGGCCTTCAACAGGCGTACGAGGGTGACGGCAAGGTGCTGATGCTGCTGTCGGACTCGATGAACGGGCGCAGCGAGAACGGCCAGTACAGCAACATCACCGCAGCGAACGTCTCCATCAATTGCGCGGACGAAAAACCGCGCTACACCGCGAACTTCGTGGAGTCGAAGCTTCCGCAGTTCCGGGCCGCCTCTCCGCTGTTCGGCGACTATCTGGCCTGGGGCATGATCAGCTGCACCGACTGGCCCGTGGCGGGCGCCGCCGACCACCCGGACGTGAGTGCCCCCGGTGCGGCGCCGATCGTCGTGGTCGGCAACACCGGCGACCCGGCCACACCGTACGAGGGCGCGAAGAAGATGGTGGACGCGCTGGGCAAGGGAGTCGGCGTCGAGCTGACGTACAAGGGCCAGGGACACGGGGCCTACGACAGCAAGAACAAGTGCGTGCAGGGCGCCGTGAACGGCTATCTGCTGGAGGGGACCGTGCCGTCGGCCGGTACGGTCTGCTCCTAGAAACGGAGCCGTCTGCTCCTGGAAACGGGGCCGCCAGCTCGTATGGACGGGGCCGTCAGCCCGCAGATATGGGACCGTTCATTCCGGGAAAGCTGCAGGTCAAACGGTTATCCACAGGGCTCGACGGCGGCTGAGCCCTGACGCCTAATATGGCCTGCATGTGATCCGCGACTTCGGGCGGATCACGGGCGAGGGGGAAGCTCATGACGCGTTTCGCACGGTGGACGGCCGCGGCGGCCGCCACGTTGCTGGTGGCCGGCTGTAGCAGCGGCTTGTCCGGGGACGGCAAGGGCGAGGGGAAGAACAGCGATACACCCTCCGCCGCGTCCTCCTCCGGCGCCACGTCCTCCTCCGGCGCCGGCTCGGGGTTGCCCGCCTCACTCACCTCGCAGCGGCTCGACTGGGGCCGATGCAAGGGGACTTCGGACTCACCCGCGCCGGGCGGCGGCTGGCAGTGCGCGACGCTGAAGGTGCCGCTGGACTACGCGAAGCCCGAGGGCGAGACGATCGGCCTCGCGCTCATCCGCTCGAAGGCGACCGGCGGCCAGAGCAAGCGCATCGGGTCTCTCCTGTTCAACTTCGGCGGCCCCGGCGGCTCGGGCGTCTCCACGATGCCCGCGTACGCGAGCGTCGTCGGCCCGCTCCACGAGCGGTACGACCTGGTCAGCTGGGACCCTCGCGGTGTCGCCACCAGCGAGGGCGTGCGCTGCCGCAGCGACAAAGCGATCCAGGCCTCCGAGTCGGTGGACGCCACACCCGACGACGCGGCTGAGGAGGCGGCCTACTTCAAGGACGCCGCCGACTTCGGCAAGGGCTGCGAGAAGGCGGCCGGAAAGCTGCTGTCCCACGTCTCGACGACGGACACGGCCCGCGACATGGACCTGATGCGCCAAGTCCTCGGCGACCGGAAGACGCACTACTTCGGCATCTCGTACGGCACTGAACTGGGCGGGGTGTACGCCCACTTGTTCCCCCAGAACGTGGGGCGCCTGGTGCTGGACGCCGTCGTCGACCCGAGCGCCGACACCGTGGGCCACGCCAAGAACCAGACCCTGGGCTTCCAGCGCGCACTGGACGACTACCTCAAGTCCACCGGCCAGGACCCGAAGCAGGGCTCCCAGAAAATCGTGGACCTGCTGAACCGGATCGACGCGAAGCCGCTGCCGACGGCCGGCGGCCGCAAGCTCACCCAGACACTCGCGCTCACCGGCATCGTCCTGCCGCTGTACAGCAGGGAGAGCTGGCCCCGCCTGACCAGCGCCCTCAAGGCGGCCGAGGACGGGGACGGTTCGGACCTGCTGGACCTCGCCGACGGCTACAACGACCGTGACTCCTCGGGGCATTACGGCACGACGACGCATTCCCAACGGGTCATATCGTGCTTGGACGACAAGCAGCGGCCGACGCCCGAGGAGATGAAGAAGCTGCTGCCCGAGTTCGAGAAGATCTCGCCCGTCTTCGGGGACTTCATGGGCTGGGACACGGCGGGCTGGTGCCACGACTGGCCGGTGGCCGGTCAGTACGACAACCCGGAGGTCGGCGCGCCGGGAGCCCAGCCCATCCTGGTGGTCGGCAACACCGGCGACCCGGCGACGCCGTACGAGGGCGCCCGCAAGATGGCCGACGAGCTGGGCAAGGGCGTCGGAGTCGAGCTCACCTGGAAGGGCGAGGGCCATGGGGCGTACGGGAGTGGGAGCGACTGCGTCGACTCGACCGTGAACAGCTACCTGCTGGAGGGGACGGTGCCGAAGGACGGCAAGGTCTGCGCCTCGTAGACGTCAGAGGGCAAGGTCTGCGCGTCGTGGACCTCATCGGCGGCGCCCCGGGAGGCCGGGGCCGACCACGTCAGCCCCGGCCTCCCGGGGCAACGGAAAGGGGCCCGGCACACGAAGTGCCGAGCCCCTCCACCGAAGAAGGCGTACGCCTGGTCGACCGGCGAGTCCGGTCAGTACACCGGCTTGTCCGGCTCGATCTGGTTGACCCAGCCGATCACGCCGCCGCCGACGTGGACCGCGTCCGAGAAGCCCGCGGACTTCAGGACGGCGAGGACCTCCGCACTGCGGACACCCGTCTTGCAGTGCAGGACGATCTTCTTGTCCTGCGGGAGGGTCTCCAGGGCGGTGCCCATGAGGAACTCGTTCTTCGGGATCAGCTTGGCGCCGGGGATCGAGACGATCTCGTACTCGTTGATCTCCCGGACATCGATGATCTCGATGTTCTCGCCGTCGTCGATCCACTCCTTGAGCTGCTTGGGAGTGATCGTCGAGCCCGCGGCCGCCTCCTGGGCCTCCTCGGAGACGACGCCGCAGAAGGCCTCGTAGTCGATGAGCTCGGTGACGGTGGGGTTCTCGCCGCAGACGGCGCAGTCGGGGTCCTTGCGGACCTTGACCTGGCGGTACTGCATCTCCAGGGCGTCGTAGATCATCAGGCGGCCGACCAGCGGCTCGCCGACGCCGGTGAGGACCTTGATCGCCTCGGTGACCTGGATGGAGCCGATGGACGCGCACAGCACGCCCAGGACGCCGCCCTCGGCGCAGGAGGGGACCATGCCCGGCGGCGGGGGCTCCGGGTAGAGGCAGCGGTAGCAGGGGCCGTGCTCGGACCAGAAGACGGAGGCCTGTCCGTCGAAGCGGTAGATCGAGCCCCACACGTACGGCTTGTTGAGGAGCACGCACGCGTCGTTGACCAGGTAGCGGGTCGCGAAGTTGTCCGTGCCGTCGACGATCAGGTCGTACTGGCTGAAGATGTCCATCACGTTCTCGGCCTCGAGCCGCTCTTCGTGAAGGATCACGTTCACGTACGGGTTGATGCCCAGCACGGAGTCGCGCGCCGACTCGGCCTTGGAGCGGCCGATGTCCGCCTGGCTGTGGATGATCTGGCGCTGCAGGTTCGACTCGTCGACCTCGTCGAACTCCACGATGCCGAGCGTGCCCACGCCCGCGGCGGCCAGGTACATCAGCGCCGGCGATCCGAGGCCGCCGGCGCCCACACAGAGCACCTTGGCGTTCTTCAGCCGCTTCTGCCCGTCCATGCCCACGTCGGGGATGATCAGGTGGCGGGAGTACCTGCGGACCTCATCTACGGTGAGCTCGGCAGCGGGCTCAACCAGGGGTGGCAGCGACACGGGGACTCCGTTGGTCGGTCAATCACTACAGTTGTTCTCCCCGTAACACTGCCACGCCCTTCTTCATTCCGAGACACCCGTTCCGATCCGCGAGACGATTTCGTCCCAGTAACCGGGCATCGTCTCCCAGGGATCGGCCCGTCCGCCCTGGTCGGTGCGGTTGGTGAAGTAGATCGTCGAGGCGCCCTGCCAGCGGGCGATGCGCAGTGCCTCGTCCAGATGGCCGCGCGGGACACTGTGGACGAAGTGGCAGAAGCGTTCGGGCGGATAGTCGGCCGTCCATTCGGCCACCTGCGACCAGCGGTAGTCGCTCCAGGGGCCGGCGAAGGTCACCAACTGATCGGCGTTCTCGGCATACCCGGGGTGAGGGTGGCCGCCATGTCCCAGCACGATGTGCGCGCCGTCGCGGAGCGCGCGCAGCGTGGTGACCGTGCGGCGGACCTCCGGGAGCGCGGCGCGCTCGGTGGGGCAGCGGTCCAGGAGGAAGCCGTCGACCAGGTACCAGTCGAGATACCGGTGGGCGTCGGAGATCAGTTCGCCGAAGCCGCGTGCGCCGTAGGTGGTGTCCAGGCGCCCGAGGACGCGGACCCCCGCGTTGCGCAGCCGTCCGGCGGCCTCCAGACAGTGCGGGTCGGGGCGCGTGCCGGGACCGTTGGCCACGTTCAGGACGACCCAGTGCAAGGGGGTGCCGGGGCGGGTGAGCTCGCCCCACTCCGCGGGAGCGACGAGGGGGTGCGCATAGCCGGGAATGCCGAAGCCGGTCCTTAAGTCCGTGCTCGCGGTGCCGGCTGCGGTGCTGGTCAGATGCGGCATGCCGCCTCCATCCAGATGTCGGCGAGGGATTCCTCGAGGTTGATCCGGGGCCGCCAGCCGAGCCGGTCGCGTGCGGTGCGCACGTCGGCCTGCTGCCAGCTGCCGCAGCCGTCCGGATAGGGGTAAGCGGCCGGGGACGCGTGGTCCGGTTCGAGGCGGGGATGGCCGATGACCGGCCTCATCGGTCCGGGTGGGCCGTCGAGTTCGTGCAGGGCGCCGCCGTAGCCGGCCACCCGGGCGAGGACGGCGGCGGCGTCTCGGAGGCGTACGGCACGGCCCGAGCCGATGTTGATCACGCCTTGCGCGGCGGAGAGCGAGGCGGCGTGGACGGCGCGGGCGACGTCGCGGACGTCGATGAAGTCGCGTTGGACGCCGAGGCCGCCGAGTTTGAGTTCACCGTCGCCGGACTGCATGGCGCGACGCAGGGCCTCGGCGAGGCGGCCGAGCGGGGATCCGGCGGGCGTGCCGGGGCCCGCGGGCGAGAAGACGCGGAGCACGACGGCGTCCAGGCCGGAGCCCAGCACCAGTTCGGTCGCGGCGAGCTTGCTGACGCCGTACGGGCCGCCCGGGCGCGGCACGGCGTCCTCGGCGGTGGAGGAGCCGGGCTGGCTGGGCCCGTACTCGGCGCCGCAACCGATCTGGACGAGCCGTGCCCCGCAGCCGCTTCGGCGCAGGGCCTCGCAGACGGTGGCGACGGCGACGGTGTTGTGCCGGGCCAGTTCGCGGGCGCCGCCGCGGGTGGCGCCCGCGCAGTTGATGACGACGCCGGGGTGCACCGCGTCGAGGAAGCGGGTGAGCGCGCCGGGGCTGCCCGAGGCGAGGTCGAACCGTACATCGGCGTCGTCGCCCCGGCCGAGTGCGGTGAGCTGCACGGCCGGATCGGCGAGCAGTCTGTCGGCGACGAATCGGCCGAGGTATCCGTTGGCTCCGATCAGCAGGACCCTCATCGGGCGGCTCCCGGGGCGGATTCTCCGGTTCGGGAGGTGATCATCTGGAGTTCTCCTTCGAGGTGATGCCGTAGGTCGGGGATGAGGGCCCGCGGTGTCGGCCCCGCGGGAGTAAGGGGCCCGTGCCAGGGGTCCTGCCCCTGGCGCCGGGTGCGGCTCGAGATGGCGGTGGGGCGCCGCGGGCCGGGGCTCGGGGCGCGGTTCACGTCTCCCCACAAGGCAGGGAGTGGGCCGAGGCCCGGGTCAGGGTGCGCGTCGCGTGGACGAGGAGGACGAGGGCGGCCGCGCCGCACGCCAGGGCCGGGACGGCGCCCGCTCCCCAGGCGTCGGCGAGGCTCTCGACGGGGGTGGCCAGGAACGAACAGCCGGGGAGGCGGCCCGCGAAGACCGTGGCGAGGGCGGTCGCCTCGGCCGCTCCCGCGACGGCGAGCACGACGGCCGGGGCGTGGGTGAAGCCGCGCGCGGTCAGTAGCCGAGCGAGCAGGAGGAGCGCGCCGAGGGAACCGGCACCGGCGTACGCGGCGGGCTCGCCCAGCGCCGTCCCGCACAGCGCGAGCAGCCCGCCGAGGGCGCACAGGAACAGCCCGAACGCCGCGAGGAGCAGGGGCTGCGCAGAGGCGGCGAACTCCTCCAGGCCACGGCTCGCGGTCAGCTTGCGGCGGGCTCGTATGGCGAAGAGCTGGGCGCACCAGGCGGCCGGAGCGCAGGCCAGGGCGAGAGCCAGCACGGGGGCGGTGGCCAGGGGCCAGGGGCCGTCGGGGCCACCGTCGAGGCCGGCGCTCAGCAGTCCGTCGCCGAGGAGGGTGTATGCGACGAGCCAGCACGTCCACGCGCGCGTGGCGGCGCTCGTGGTGCGGTGGCCGGTGCTCAGGGGGCCGCGACGGAGAGCGACGCGCAGGCCGAGCGAGACGGCGAGGGCGCCGCCCGCGGCGACCGCGAGGCGCGGCTGTCCGTCGGTGAAACGCAGCCCGACCACGGCGGCGGCGCAGAGGGCGCCCGGCAACAGGGCGAGCGCCGCCCAGTCGGCGCGCGCGCCGGGGCGCGCGGAAGTCACCGGGCGGGGTGCCGGCTCCCCGTCGCGCGGCACGCGCGCGTACATCTCCTCGGCGAGCGAGAACACGTCACGGTGCCGGAAGCGCGCGGCGGTCCGGTCGGTCACCCCGTGTGCCTCCAGGCTCGCCGCGATCTCCAACGGGTCCACGGCCCGCTCGCAGAGCTCGCGGTGTCGGTGCATCAGGGCTTTCACGGGGTCCACGGCACCCCGTCGGCCGGAGGAGCCGGAAGAACCAGAGGAGCCAGAGGAGCCAGAAGCACCGGAGGTGCCAAAAGAACCGGGGGTGGAAGAACTGGAGGTGCCGCTGGAGCCGTCGGGCAGGCGCGCGCCACCCCCAGCGCGGCCTGCACCACCAGTACGGCTTGCGCCGCCGGAGCCGCCGGAGCCGCATGCGCGGCCCGCGCCGCCTCCCCGGTATCCCCTTTCTCCCTCGCCGAACGAATCACCCTCGCCGCCGTACGAGCCACGCGCGTCACCCGTACCAACCGCGCCGCCCACATCACCCGCGCCGGCGCGCACGCCGCCCGTTTCGGCGCTCGCCTCTCGGTACGTGGCCCCGGGCCCACTGAAGCTGTCGTACCCCTCCGGCGCCTCCCCTTCGGACACGCCGTGCGCCTGTACGTCCATCTCCCCGACCCCCGTCACAAGCCACTCGTCCGACCGCTCGTCCCAGGCGCCAGGGCTGCTGGGTCTCCCCGGCCGGTCCAGTTCTCCGAGTTCGCTCATCACGCGCCCTCCCCCGCGGGAACGGAAAGCGTGGCCCGTACGGGCGCCCCGGCCGCCCAGCGCGGACGGCCCGTGGCCATGAGACGGGTCTCGGTCCAGCGACCGGGTACATGGGCCTCCGCTGGGACTCCGAAGGGCAACGGCTCCCCCTCGTCGTCGACGACCACCCGCCGTACCGGAGAGTGCGAGACGATCTCCAGGTAAATGCCGTGAAATGCCGCGATGTTCTGCTCGACGGTGAAGAGTTCGAGGGCGCGTGCGCGGGAGGCCGCGCCCAGGCGCTCACGGCGCTCGGGGTCGCGCAGCAGCGCCACGCACGCCTCGGCGAGCGCCCGCGGATTGCGCGGCGGTACGACAAGGCCCGTACCGCCGATGACTTCGACGACCGCGCCCACGTCCGTGGAGACGGTGGCGCGGCCGCAGAACATGGCCTCCACGAGACTGATCGGGAAGCCCTCGACGACGCTGGACAGGACGATCACCGCTCCGGAGGCGTACGCCTCCGCGAGGCTCGGGACCTCGGGGCCGCCGATCTCCTCGAAGGACACCGGGTTGTCCCCGACCGCGTGCACGCCCTCCGCCTCGTCGGGAAAGAGTTGGGCGGCCAGTGCCTTGCAGTGGGCGAGATAGGTCGCGCCCTCCGGGCCGTCTGCGGGCGCGCCGATGATCCGCAGCCGGGTCTTCGGTTCGTCCTTGCGGATCTCCGCGAAGGAGTGCAGCAGCGAGATCAGGTCCTTGGCCGGTTCGATGCGTCCGACCCACACGAGCGTGTCCGGGTCCGCGCACCCGCTGCCCTCGGCGCTCTCCCCCACCTCCGCGAAACGGGACGCCTCCATGCCGGGGTAGACGGTGCGCAGCTTGGCGCGGTCGGCGCCGCAGCGCTCCTGCCAGCGGCGGGCGTGTGTGTTGCCGGGTGTGATGAGCGCGGCCGCGCGGTAGACCTCGGAGGCGAGCCTGCCGTGGAAGGCGGCGAGCAGCGCCCGTACGGCGGGAGCCTCCTCGATGGACGCGGACGCCAGGTAGTGCGCCCGCAGCTGTACGCCGTACTCCGTGACCAGCAGCGGGACCCCGGAGAAGTGCCGGGCGAGCAGGCCGGGCAGCGCCGCCGCGCCGCCGGCCGCGGCGTGGCACAGGTCGACCGAGTCGAGGCCGTCGTCCTCGTACCAGTCCAGGGAGAGGGGACGCAGCGCGCGCTCGACGTGGGCGGCGACGGCGAGCAGGTCGGGTACGCGCGCGGTACGGGCGGCACGGAGTGCGCCCGGCGCGCGGCAGGCGCGTTCGAGGGCGCGCACGGCGCCCTCGGAGCGCAGCGCGCCGACCAGGCCGCCCTCGTCCCGGGCGAGTTCGGCGAGCCCGTACAGCGCACTGCCGAAACGGTCCGCCTCAACACCGTCGGAGGCCGCCGCACCCTCACGGGCCCCGGGACCCCCCATGGCCCCCGAACCGCCGGAAGTCCCCGCGCCGCCGGCAGTCCCCGACCCGCCGGAAGCACTCGCGCCGCCGTCGCGGCCGCCGGGCCCCTCGCACATCGCCGCGGCCAGTTCCCCGTACGCGTCCGCGAACCGTCGCCGGGCTCTCCGGCCGTACACCACGCCGTCGTCACCGGCCGTCCACAGCGGTGCCGTCCGTACCCGGCTGACCTGGGGTGGCAGCTGGATCCAGCCCTCGTCCTCCTGCCGCTGGCTGCGGCTGAGCGCGTAGATGTCGAACTCGTGCTGCCCAAGCCCGCGCACGAGCCGGTCGCACCAGAGTCTGGCGTCACCGCTCACATACGGATAGCCACCCTCTGTAAGCAGTCCGATGCGCACGAGTACACCCCCGATCTCCCGTATGGGGAGCCGCCGTTGACCCGGCGGCTCGCAGCGGGACGAACGTATGCGGACAAGGCGGTGGCGCGACGGACGGTTGTCCATCACGCCACCAAAAGGGGTGAACGCTCGTAACTTTCCCGCGCAGGTCGCGTTCTGTCGCGCTAAGGGATCAAGCAGTTACGTTTC
Organism: Streptomyces sp. NPDC058246; assembly: GCF_042881985.1. Taxonomy (NCBI): domain Bacteria; kingdom Bacillati; phylum Actinomycetota; class Actinomycetes; order Kitasatosporales; family Streptomycetaceae; genus Streptomyces; species Streptomyces sp. NPDC058246. The sequence goes on from NZ_JBHVWZ010000003.1 coordinate 292,830, forward strand.
GTTAGGCTCTGGGCATCCGTAGGCCGGGGCTGTCCGTAGGCCGGGGCTTTCATGGCCCCGGCCTACCGGCGTACCCGCACCGCTCACACCGCGGCCAGCTCCCGCCGGGCGGTTCGGCGCTGTGCCGCGACCTTCGGGTCGAGCGCGGGTACGGCGGCCAGCAGCTGCTTCGTGTAGGGATCCCGGGGGGATTCGTACACCTCGTCCGCGGGTCCGTACTCGACGATCCGGCCACGGCGCATCACGGCCACCCGGTCGCTGACCTGGCGTACGACCGCGAGATCGTGCGCCACGAACACCAGCGCCAGGCCGAGTTCCCGCTGCAACTCGCCGAGCAGGGCGACCACCTGGGCCTGGGTGGTGACGTCGAGCGCGGAGACCGGCTCGTCGCATACGATGACGCGCGGTTCCGCGGCGAGCGCCCGCGCGATGCCGACGCGTTGGCGCTGTCCGCCGCTGAACTCGTGCGGGTAGCGGTCGTAGTGCGCCGCTTCGAGCCCCACGCGCTCCAGCAACTCCCGTACGCGCCCCCGAACGCGCCTCTCGTCCCGTTCCCCGCGCGCCCGCAGCGGGTCGGCGATGGACTCGCCCACGCTCCGGCGGGGGTTGAGGGAGGAGACCGGGTCCTGGAAGACCATCTGCACGGAGGGGCTCACGCCGGAGTGCGCGCGCCCTTCGTACCGGACCGCGCCGGTCGTGGGCTCCGTGAGCCCCACGAGCATCCGGCCCAGTGTCGTCTTCCCGCTGCCGCTCTCACCCACGATGCCGAGGGTCTCGCCGCGGTGAATCGCCAGTGACACGTCGTCGACGGCCGCGATCCGCCGCTTGCCACGGCCGAATTCGCGGCAAAGGCCTACCGCTTCGAGGACGACCTCCTCCGACCCGGATCCAGCGGTGGTACGCGCCGCGTTCACGCGCGGCACCGCACCCAGCAGTTTCTGCGTGTACGTCTCCCGGGGCGCCCCGAGGACCGCGCCTACCGGTCCGTGCTCGACCGCGCGGCCGTGGCGCATGACGAGGATCTCGTCCACGCTCTCCGCGGCGACTCCGACGTCGTGGGTGACCAGCAGCAGGCCCATCCCGGTCTCCTCGCGCAGGGTGTGCAGCAGGTCGAGGATCTGGGCCTGGACGGTCACGTCGAGGGCGGTGGTCGGCTCGTCGGCGATCAGCAGGTCGGGTTCGCAGGCCAGGGCCATGGCGATGAGGGCGCGTTGGCGCATGCCGCCGCTGAACTCGTGCGGGCGCGCGCGGGACTTGCGTACCGCATCGGGAATCCCGACGCGGTCGAGTACCTCGACGGCACGCGCGCGTGCCGCTCGCCGGGACGCCCTCACATGCACCCGGTAGGCCTCGGCGATCTGGTCGCCGACCGCGTAGTACGGGTCGAGGGACGACAGCGGGTCCTGGAAGACCATGGCAGCCTTTCCGCCGCGCAGCCGCCGCAGTTCGTCGTCGGACGCCGTCTGTACGTCCACGCCGGCCACCCGCACCGCACCACCCACGCGCGCTCCGGTGCCCCGGTGCAGGGCCAGCAGGGCGGACGCCACGGTGGACTTGCCGGAGCCGGACTCGCCGACCAGACCGAGCGCGGCGCCCTTCTCCAGCCGGAAGGAGAGGCCGTCGACGGCGCGCAGGTCGCCGAACTCGACCGACAGATCCGTCACTTCGACCAGACTCATGCGAGCACCACCCGTCGGTCGGCCACCGCGTACAGCACGTCCGCGACGGCGTTGGCGAGGACCACGAAGAAGCCGATGACCAGCACCATGCCGACGACCACCGGCAGGTCGACGACGTTCACCGCGTGCACCAGTTCCTGTCCGATGCCGGGCAGTCCGAAGAGCGTCTCGGTGAGCACCGCGCCGCCGACGGCCGAGCCGACGTTGTTGGCGTTCAGTGCGATGACCGGCGCGAGCGCCCCGCGCAACGCGTGCCGGCGGATGATCGCCCGCTCGCCGACGCCGTACGCCCGGAAGGTCCGGATGTGATCCTCGGCGAGCGTCTCCAGCATGGACGCCCTGGTCAGCCGGGCGAACGCGGCGGCCTCGACGAGGGCGAGCGACAGCCAGGGCAGCAGCAGGTTCCAGGCCCACTGCTCGGGGTCGTCGGTGAACTTGACGTACTGCGGGAACGGCAGCAGTTGCAGCTGTCCGCAGACGATGATCATCAGGATCAGGCCGATCACGAAGACGGGAGTGGCCACGCCCGTGAGCGTGATGCCGGTCAGCAGGCGCTCGCTCAACCGGCCGCGCCGCCATGCGGAGAGCACGCCGGTGCCGACACCGAGGATCAGCCACAGCACCATCGAGCCGAGCACCAGCGACAGGCTGACCGGCAGCTTCGTCAGGATCAGCTGGGTGACCTGCTGGTCGGTCTGGTACGACAGCCCGAGGCAGGGCGCCGAGCAGTGCTCCGTCGACGTACCCGTGGAGTAGTCCTGACCGACGAGGATGCCCTGGAAGAAGTGCCAGTAGCGCACGTACAGCGGGTCGTCGAGGTGCAGTTGCTGGGCGACCTGGTGGACCTGGACGGGCGAGCAGCGCGGGCCGCAGGTGATCTGAGCGACGTTGCCGGGAGTGGCGTAGAAGACGAGGTAGACGATCACCGAGATGGCGAAGAGGGTGACGACGGTGCCGAGGGCGCGGCGCAGCACGAAGCCGGCGAAGCCGTTCATCCCTTGACCTCCTTCGTCGCGCTCGCGTCCACAGCCGACGCGCCGGGACCGGCGCCCGCGTCCACCGCCGTCACTCCGGCGCCCGCTCCCCCGCCCGCGCCCGCGCTGGCGCCCGCTCCCGCGCCAGCGCTCGCGTCCGCCTTCGTCTCGCGCCTGCGCCCCGTGCCGACGCGCAGGCGCGAGGCCGCGCGCGGGTCGAGTGCGGTACGCACGCCGTCGCCGAGGACGGTCAGGGCGAGGACGGTGACGAACAGCGCACCCGCGGGCAGCAGCAGGTACTGCGGCGCCGCCTGGTACCAGACGTCGGCGGCGGTGAGCATCTGTCCCCAGGACGGCGTCGGCGGCTTCACACCGACCCCGAGGAACGACAGGGCGGCCTCGATGCTGATGTTCTGCGGCACGAGGAGGGCGGAGTAGGTGATGACGGGCGCGGCAAGGCCGGGCAGCAGCTCGCGGCGGGCGATGCGCCAGATGCCCCAGCCGCTGAGCCGGGCGGCGGAGACGTAGTCGAGCCCCTTCAGGGTGAGCGTCTGGGCGCGCACGATCTTCGCGATGTTGCCCCAGGCGATCAGGCCGATGACCATGGCGACCAGAACGGGCCGCGGAAAGCTGCTGGGCACGATGGCAAGCAGCGCCAAAGACATGATCATCAGCGGCATCGCGACGATGATGTCGGTGGCACGGCTCAACAGTTGATCAACCCATCGGTTGCCCAGCCCGGCCGCGACACCGACGACGAACCCGATGAAGACCTGCACCAGCGTCGCCGCCAGCGCGACACCCAGGGAGACCCGGGCGCCGTACACAAGGCGTGCGAAGAGGTCGCGCCCGGTCTGCGGTTCGACGCCGAGCCAGTGATCGCCACTGATGCCGCCGAGCGATCCCACGGGGACGCCGCCACGCGCCGAGTGGATCAACGAGGGGTGGTACGTGGTCGGGTCCTGGCCCTCGATCGCCGTGAGCAGCGGTGCGGCGAGCGCGATCAGGACGAGCAGTGCGACGATCCCCGCCGCGACGAGGGCGGCGCGCTGCGCACGCAGCCGCCGCCAGAACTGACGAGCCCCCGAGGCCCCCGGGACGGATGTGTCCGTCCCGGGGGCCTGGGAGGCGACAAGTGCCTCACTCACGGGGCTACTTCACCGCGACCTGGGAGATGTCCAGCACGCCGGTCCAGTCGCTGATCACGACGTTCTTGACCGCGCTGCCGTACAGCCGCTTGTAGACGGGGTGGAACAGCGGGACGGTCAGGGCCTGCTCGCCGATCTTCTTGTCCAGTGCACCCCAGCGCTGGGCAGCCTCGTCAAGATTCGTCAACTTGTTGATCGCGTCAATCTCGTCATTGACGGACTTGTCGTTGAGGAGGCCGGTGTTGAAGTTGGCGCCGCCCTTGACGATCTGCCGGCCGTCGAAGATCGGGGCCAGGAAAGGACCACCGGAGGGCCAGTCGGCGCCCCAGTGGGCGAGGAAGAAGCCAGGCTCGGTCTTGACGCTGTGGATCTTGTCCTTGTAGTCGTTGATCTCCAGACCCTGGAGCTTGACGGTGAACCCGGCCTTCTTGAGCGCGTCCTGGATGGCGGTCGCGATCTCCGGGCTGGTCTCGAAGTCCTTTTCGTTGGAGTGGGTGAGCGTGATGGTGAGCCCGTTCGGGTAACCGGCCTCCTTCAGCAGCTCCTTGGCCTTGGCCGGGTTGCCGGACTTACCCGCCGGGAAGTGGTCGTACGGCGTGTAGCCGAAGGACTTCTGGTTCGGCAGGTAGGTGGTCGCGGCCTCGGCCAGCGACGAGCCGCCGGCTGCGTTGATCACGGACGTGCGGTCGATGGCGTACGAGATCGCCTGCCGCACCTTCGGATTGTCGAACGGCTTCACCTTCGGGTTGAAGGCGATGTAGTCGGTGTAGCCGAAGTGGCCGGTGCCGACGCGTGAGGCCAGTTCCTTGTCGCCCGTCACCTTGGCGAGTTCGGCGGGCCCGAGGTTGGTGTCCGTCGTGACGGCGGCGGCGTCCGCTCCCTGGGACGCGGAGAGCCGCTGGTTGATCACCGACGAGTCCAGACCCGACCGTACATCGATCTTGTCCGGGTAGGCCTTGCGCTCGGCGTCGGTCGACGCGGACCAGTACGTGTTGCGCTCCAGGGTGAGCCGCTCGCCGTCGTTCTCGTTCTTGACGACCTTGTACGGGCCCGAGGAGATCGGGTGCTCCTCGTACTTGGTGCCCTTGTCCTTGGCCTTCGGGACGGGCGCGAACTGCGTCTGCGTGGCGAGGTAGGGGAACTCACCCTCGGGCTTGTTCAGGTGGAAGACGATGGTCAGGTCGTCCGGGGTCTCGATCGAGTCGAGGCCCTTCTTGTCCTTGTAGGGCCCCTGGTAGTCGGCGCCGCCGATCAGCCAGTCCCTCAGGTAGGGGGCACCGCCGGAGAGTTCGGCCGCGAAGGAGCGCTCGATGCCGTACTTGATGTCGGCGGAGGTGATCGGCGTGCCGTCCTCGTACTTCAGGCCCTTCTTCAGGGTGTACGTCCACACGGTCGCGTCCTTGCTGGGGCGGCCGGTGTCCGTGGCGAGGTCGGGGACGACCTTGGCGCCCGCGGCCCCGTCCTCGCGGTTGCGCGTGGTGAGCGTACGGAAGACGAGCGAGGGGACGTTGCCGCCGCCGGAGGTGTAGAGGCGCGCCGGGTCGAAGTCCTCCAGCGGGCTGGAGTTCAGGACGGTGAGCGCGCCGCCCTTCCGCGGCTTGGAGTCGCCACCGGAGCTCTTGGCATCGTTGTCCTTCGGCCCGCAGGCGGCGGCACCCGCTGCCACGACCAGGCTGACGGACACCGCGGCCACGCGGCGCGCTATGAGGGACGGTTGACGCATCGGAAGACGACCTCTCGGATGGTGAGACGGATTGACGCAGAGTGAGACGACGAAGAAAAGAGTTCACCCAAGGCGTCAGGCGTCGGCATCCGACCGGACCGGAAGAGGCACGGGCGCACGGACGGAATGGTCACGGGCGCACGACAACAAAACGGGAGGAAAGCGACGCACTCGCCAGGGGCGGGCGTCAGCGACAGTGAATGTCGGCCACGCAGAGCGCGGTCACGCCGATGAGCGCCAGCTCAATGGCGGCGCGAGCGGAGACGTGACGAGGCGACATGCGGAGAAATATGAACGAACTTTTGCCGCATGTCAACGTGACCTGTGGGGACCCTGTCAACTCTCGGGATACGGCCAGGGGTTGGCCCGGCAGTGGATCCCGTCGTGGTCGAGGAACTTGGTCTGCTGCTGCATGACGGGGGCGAGTTCGCCGTCCTTGTCGCAGGTGACGTGCCCGTATCCGAGCCGGTGGCCGACCTCGTGGTTGATCAACATCTGCCGGTACGCGTGAATTCTGTCACCGTAGGTCGTGGAGCCCTGCGCCCAGCGGTACGCGTTGATCATGACGCGATCGGTCGACGCCGAGTCGCACGACACGTTGTCCTCTGTCGTGTCGAGCCCCGACTTGGCACACCATGTGGCGGTGGTGCCCGGGGTCGCCAGCGTGATCACGAAGTCGGGCTTCCCGGACGAGATCCGCTCGAAGGTACGGCCGCCGTTGTGGGCCCAGCTCCGGTCGTCGTTCAGGGTCTTCTGCACGGCCTGCGCGAAGAGCTGCGCGTCGAGCCCCATCCCCTGCTCCACGTCGACGCGGTAGGTGTACTTGCGTCCCTTGCCCGGCGCCTTGTCGAAGCCGAGCACCGCGTCGAACTTCCCCGACCCGGCGAGCGTCGCGCCGAGGGCGTACCGCTTGCCCATCTTCTGGTCGTACGTCAGTGTCGTCGCGGTCGTCGCGGTGGGGGTCCCCGACTGGGCCGGCCGGCCGTCTCCGCGCGAGGCGGAGTCGTGGGTCTCGCGACCACTGCCGCCTGCCGACCGCGCGCTCGCGTCGGCGTCCTGCCGTCCGGTGACGACCTGCCCGGCCACGACGACGGCCAGCACCGTGGTCACGGCTGCCGCCGCGATCCCGGTGAACGCCCGCCCCTTGCCGCCCTTGCCCTTCGCCGGCTCCTCGCTCTCCGGCAACGGCGTCTCGTCGGTCCCCGGGGCGACGCGTTCGCGATGCGGTGCGGTGCCGCCGGGCGCGGTGCCGCGAGGCGCGAAGACGTCGTCGTCCTCGTCGAGGTCGAAGGCGTCGACATAGGCCTGCCGGGGGCCGCCCTGCGCGGGCTCCCGCCGCTGCCGCGGGATCCGGGGCCCGGGAGGCACGGGTGCACCCGCAGGCGCGCCCTGCGGCACACCACCGGACCTCGACTCACCCCAGCCACCGCCCGCTTCACGCTGCTCGGGGTGCCCACCGCGCACCCGGGGAACACCGCCGACAGGAGTCCCGTCAGGAAAGCGCGGCACACCGCCGGCAGGCGTCCCGTCAGGAAAGCGCGGCACACCGCCAGCAGGCGTGCCGTCAGCAAAACGCGGCACACCATGCGCCGGAGTCCCCTCAGCCATACGCGGGATACCGTGCGCCGGAGTCCCATCGGGATAGCGCGGCACCCCCCGAGGCGGAGTCACGCCCGCCGGCGGATACGGACCCAGGGCGCCGGGAGGCGGAGTCGCCCCCCGGTGAACGAAGCCGGGGCCAGAACCCGCCCCCGGTACAGGACCGGAGCCCCCACCCAGTACGGGACCGGAGCCCCCACCCGGTACGCGGCCAGAACCCGCCCCCGGCACGGGGCCGGGGCCCCTGCCCGGCGCCGGGATCCTCACTTCTTCCGGTTCCGGCACCGCACTCGGTGCCGGAACCACGGGTATCTCCGAGGTGTCGGTCTTGCCGGCCCGCCCCCGACGGCTGTGTCGTCCCACGCCCCGCCTCAGCTCCCCGCGCCCGTGGCGGTGGCCGGCGACGTCAACCCGTCCGTGTCCGCGAGGAGTTCGCGGAACGCCGTAGCCACCGTCTCCGGGTACTCCATCATCGCGACATGCCCCGCCTCCGGCAGCGAGAGCAGCCGGCAGTCGCGGAAGGCGCGGACCGCACGCTGGGCCATGCGGTAGCCGACGAGCTGGTCGCGGCCGCCGTAGACGAGGAGCGTCGGCGCGAGCACCCGCTCGGCCTGACGCCACAGCCCGTGCTGGCCGCCCAGCGTGTACGCGTTCACGAGACCGCGCGCGGAACGCGTCATGGCGTCCCAGAAGTAAGGAAGGGCGAGCCGTCGCTCCATCTCCTCGACCGCCTCGCGGAACCCGTCGGGCGTCACCATGCCGGGATCGCCGTAACAGAGCGCCATGACGCCACGGACGCGCTGCTCGGCGTTCCAGTCCTTGGTGAGCCTGGTGAACAGCCGTGCCACACCGGGCACCGAGAGCAGCGCGGTCGGCCACGCGGTGCGCTGCGCCCGGAGCTCCGGCAGCGCGGGCGAGATCAGCGTGAGCGTGCGGACGAGATCCGGTCGTACGGCCGCGACACGCGTCGAGACGGCTCCACCGAGCGAGTTCCCGAACAGGTGTACGGGACCGCGCTCGGCCGCGTCGAGATAACGGATGACCGCGCGCGCGTGGCCCGTGACCGAGTAGTTGCCGTCGTCCGGCGGTGGCGAGTCCCCGAAGCCCGGCAGGTCGAGGGCCTCGCTGTCCACGAGACCGTCGAGCAGCGACATCAGCGCCGACCAGTTCTGTGAAGAACCGCCCAGGCCATGCACGTACAAGGCGGGCGGCACTCCCTCACGCGCGGGCGGTCTCGATCGCACGGTCAGCGTGACCCCCGGCAGTCCGACCGATCGCAGCCGCTCCCCCGGCGCGACCCGGACGGTCCCGACCCTGGGCGTGACGGTGGAGGCCAGCGCGGAGGGCAGCTCGGTCGAAGACATGCGGCAATGTTACGAGACGATCACGCAGTGGTTCATGTGTTCGCGGTCACAGATGGTACGCGGATGGCATAGCGCCGCGATCGGGTGTCTCCTAGGCTTCAAACGAGGGCACTCGGTACGTACCCAGGAGCACTCGGTACGTACAAGAGGGGCGCTCTCGTAACCCTCGGGAAGAGGAACCATGACAGTCGACCCGGCAGACCCCGAGACCTTCGACGACCAGTTCCGGGAAATCCTCGACACGGAGGCCCCGGAGGCCGATGCCGCCGAGCAGTTCACCGAACTGGACCCCGCGGAGGACGTCGACCCGGAACCCCCCGGCGACCCCCTCAACGCCAATGAGGCGGACCTCGCCGAGCAGGCCAGGGTCGTACGACTGAACGAGGACGACTACAGGTGACGGGACGCCGCTGATCAGGGCCGTCGGACGGCATGGCGTCCGCCTCGCCCCTATTCGGCACGCTTCGCGCCGCTATCGCCCGCGTCCGGTCCGTGAAATTCTGCGCTCGCACCGCGCACACCAGGGTTACCGAAAAGTACGATGGCCGCGCGGCGCACACCGCATGTGGACAATTTTGGGAGGCGGCGTGACAGCCATCGAGCAGACAGAGGCGGCACGCCCGCGGGGCACTCGCCTGCCGCGCCGTGCCCGACGCAACCAGCTCCTCGGCGCCGCCCAGGAAGTATTCGTTGCGCAGGGGTATCACTCGGCCGCCATGGACGACATCGCCGAGCGCGCGGGCGTCAGCAAGCCGGTCCTCTACCAGCACTTCCCGGGCAAGCTCGACCTGTACCTCGCCCTGCTCGACCAGCACTGCGAGTCCCTGCTGCAGTCCGTTCGTACGGCGCTCGCGTCGACCACGGACAACAAGCTGCGCGTCCGCGCGACGATGGACGCCTACTTCGCGTACGTCGAGGACGACGGCGGCGCCTTCCGGCTGGTCTTCGAGTCGGACCTGACCAACGAGCCCGCGGTCCGCGAGCGCGTCGACAAGGTGACGCACGAGTGCGCGGAGGCGATCTGCGAGGTGATCGCGGAGGACACCGGTCTCTCGCGCGCCGAATCGATGCTCCTCGCCTCCGGCCTCGGCGGCCTCGCCCAGGTGGTGGCCCGCTCCTGGCTGCACAGCGACCGCAGCGTCCCACGCGACCAGGCGGTCCAGCTGCTGACCTCACTGGCCTGGCGCGGCATCGCCGGCTTCCCGCTGCACGGCACCGATCACCACTGACGTACGACCGATCACCATTGGCGTACGACCGATCACCACTGACGTACAAGGGTCACGTCACCACTGCCGTACAGGGTCACGTCACCGAGACGTACGAGGGTCGCGCCACGGACGTACCGCTGACCGCCACTTTGTTCCCACCCATTGTTCGCTCCTGGCGTTCTCGGGCGGAGCGTGTACGTCCCCTCACCGGGCTAATGTGTGCTGCGTACGGCGCGGAAACACGCGCACATCACTGACCGTCGGAGGGACAAAGCCGTGGAGGTCAAGATCGGCGTGCAGCACGCGCCCCGCGAGATCGTTCTGGAGAGCGGTCAGACCCCGGAAGAGGTCGAGCGCGCGGTGTCCGAGGCGCTGGCCGGCAAGTCGCAGCTGCTCAGCCTCGTGGACGACCACGGCCGCAAGGTCCTGGTTCCGGCCGACCGCCTGGCGTACGTGGAGCTCGGCGAGCCCACGCAGCGCAAGGTGGGATTCAGCGCGCTGTAGAGCGGCTGTGCGGTGCGGTGCGGCTGCTGCAGGGCGATCGCTGTGAAGCGATTGCCGTGAAGACAGCGGAAGGGGCCCGGTGGCACTGCCACCGGGCCCCTTCGCATGCTCGGCCGCACGCACCCGGCGTACACAGCCACACGCCCCCGCCGCACGCAGCCGCACGCCCCCGCGGTACACAGCCGCACGCCCCCGTCGTACGACGTACGCAGCCGCCCCCCGTACACAGATGGACCACAGATCGATCACAGAGGAGGATTGCATTCCGCACGTCAGGGGTAGGACCGGCTACGACCGATTTGCCCCGGCCGTGCGGGAGGGACCCCCACCATGTTCTTGGAAGCGCTCGGCTCCGCGATCCTCGGTCTCGCCTTGGCGTGGGCGGCGGTTCACCGCCTGCCCCACCGGCTGCCGGCGCGCAGCCTGGTCCTGTCGACCGGACTGGCCGGAGCCCTGTTCGGTGCCTTCCTGACACACACCGCGCTGGGCTCCGGTCACTTCCTGGTCATCCTCCTCGGGGCCGCCGCGGTCTCCGCGGCGCTGCTGTCGCTGCTGCTCCGCCCGGAGGAGCGGTTTCGCCGCCGCTCGGCGACGGCGTAACCCGTTCCGCAGTTCGCGCGACTAGGGGCCCCAGGGGGCTCACACTCAGGGAACTCAGGGAACCCAGGGAACTCAGGGGTCTTGGGGCCGCCTTCCGGCAGCCCCGCGGTCAGGCCGCCAGCCCCAACGCGGCCATCCGCTTGGTGTGCGCCTCGGTGATCCGCGAGAACATCCGGCCGACCTCCGCGAGATCGAAGCCGTCCGCCACGCCGCCCACGAGCATCGTCGACAGGGCGTCGCGGTCGGCGACCACGCGCTGCGACTGGGACAGGGCCTCGCCCATCAGGCGGCGCGCCCACAGCGCCAGCCGGCCGCCCACGCGAGGGTCGGCGTCGATCGCGGCGCGCACCTTCTCGATGGCGAAGCTGGCGTGCCCGGTGTCGTCGAGGACGGCGAGGACGAGCCCGCGCGTGTCGGAGTCGAGCCGCGCGGCGACCTCCCGGTAGAAGTCACTGGCGATCGAGTCGCCGACGTACGCCTTGACGAGCCCCTCCAGCCAGTCCGAGGGCGCCGTCTGCCGGTGGAAGCCGTCGAGGGCGGCGACGAAGGGGTCCATCGCCTGCGTCGGCTCGGCGCCGACCGCGGAGAGCCGGTCCCGCAACTGCTCGAAGTGGTGGAACTCGGCGGACGCCATCTTCGCCAGCTCCGCCTTGTCGCTGAGCGTCGGCGCCAGCTTGGCGTCCTCCGCGAGCCGCTCGAACGCCGCGAGCTCGCCGTACGCGAGCGCTCCGAGGAGATCCACGACCGCGGCGCGGTACTGGGGGTCGGCGGAGGCCGTGTCCCAGTCCTGCGCGGCGACTCCGGTGGCCGCGGGAGCGGTGTCGGCGGCGGCTTCGGCGGGGGTGTCAGCGGCGTTGTCAGGCGTCGTCATGAAGCGCACAATAGCCCGCTCGTCGCAAGACGGAAGTCCCTGGTCAACCAGTGTGACGACGAGTACGTGACCAAACCGGCCATCGCATATGCGCGAATCCGGGGTATGGTGGTAATGCGCCCGGCGAGTATGTGCCGGGCCGCACGAATGAGGATGCCCGGTCGGTGGCCCGATCGGCTCCGACCTGACAGCCCTCCTCGTCCGTACGGCACATTGCGTATGGACGATACGGAGGGACCCTCAGCGGTACGAGCGCTCGAGCGTCGGCAGTGGTCCCATGCCACCCGGCCCGCCCGTCAAGAGCGGCCGATGTCCCCGGCACGGTCCCGACACGACCCCCGCGCTCGCCTCGCACCGCGTACACAGAAGAGGCAGCACCCTGACTACGACTTTCCGAGGTCTCGGGATCCTTCCCGAGACGGCCGAAGCCCTTGAGGCCGTCGGCATCATCAGTCCCTTTCCCATCCAGGAGATGACGCTCCCCGTTGCCCTGTCCGGCAGCGACGTCATCGGCCAGGCCAAGACCGGCACCGGCAAGACGCTGGGCTTCGGCCTCCCGCTCCTGGAGCGCGTCACCGTCCCGGCGGACGTCGAGGCGGGCCGGGCCAAGCCCGAGCAGCTCACCGACGCCCCGCAGGCCCTCGTCGTCGTCCCGACGCGCGAGCTGTGCACCCAGGTGACGAACGACCTGCTGACCGCGGGCAAGGTCCGCAACGTACGCGTTCTCGCCATTTACGGCGGCCGGGCGTACGAGCCGCAGGTCGAGGCCCTCAAGAAGGGCGTCGATGTCATCGTCGGCACCCCCGGGCGGCTGCTGGACCTCGCGGGCCAGAAGAAGCTCAACCTCAAGCACATCAAGGCGCTCGTCCTCGACGAGGCCGACGAGATGCTCGACCTGGGCTTCCTGCCCGACGTCGAGAAGATCATGAACATGCTGCCGGCCCGCCGTCAGACGATGCTGTTCTCGGCGACGATGCCCGGCGCCGTCATCGGTCTGGCCCGCCGCTACATGTCACAGCCCACGCACATCCGCGCCACCGCGCCGGACGACGAGGGCGCGACGGTCCGCAACACCGCGCAGTTCGTCTACCGCGCGCACAACATGGACAAGCCCGAACTCGTCGCCCGCATACTGCAGGCCGACGGCCGGGGCCTGGCCATGGTCTTCTGCCGCACCAAGCGCACCGCGGCCGACCTCGCCGACCAGCTCCAGCAGCGCGGCTTCGCCTCCGGCGCGGTCCACGGCGACCTCGGCCAGGGTGCCCGCGAGCAGGCGCTGCGCGCCTTCCGCAACGGCAAGGTCGACGTCCTCGTCTGCACCGACGTCGCCGCCCGCGGCATCGACGTCGAGGGTGTCACCCACGTCATCAACTACCAGTCCCCCGAGGACGAGAAGACGTACCTGCACCGCATCGGCCGTACGGGCCGCGCGGGCGCGTCCGGTACGGCGATCACGCTCGTCGACTGGGACGACATCCCGCGCTGGCAGCTGATCAACAAGGCGCTGGACCTCGGCTTCGGCGACCCGCCGGAGACGTACTCCACCTCCCCGCACCTCTTCGAGGAGCTGGGCATCCCGGCCGGCACCAAGGGTGTCCTGCCGCGTTCCGAGCGCACCCGCGCCGGGCTCTCGGCCGAGGAGGTCGAGGATCTCGGCGAGACCGGTGGCCGTGGGCCGCGCGGCCGCGGTGGCCGCTCGTCGGCGCCCGCCGCCTCGTCCGCGCCGTCCGCCGAGCGCGAGCGCCCTGCGCGCACGCCGCGTCGTCGCCGTCGTACGCGCAACGGGACGCCGCTGGAAGAGACCAGTGGTGCGTCCACGCCTGTCGCTACGCCCGCGTCTTCGTCCACGTCCGCGGCTCCCGCCTCGGCTCCGGAGGTGACCGAGTCCGCCTCCGCCGGGGGCAACGAGGTCGTCGAGCCCCGCACGCCGCGGCGTCGTCGCCGTACGCGCGGTGGGGCGGGATCGGAGGCGGCCGCCATCGTGGAGCCCTCGGTGACCGAGGCCGCGGAGGCCGCGGAGGCCGCTGTGGTGACGGCCGAGGGTGTCGTCGACGAGCCGGCGGCTGCCAAGCCGCGTCGGCGTCGGACCCGGAAGACCGCGGAGGTCCTGGAGTCCCCTGAGGTGACCGTGACGACGACCGAGGCCGTGGTCGAAAGCGTCGCCGCGGAGGTCGTCGAGGCTCCGGCCAAGCCTGCGCGTCGTCGGACCCGCAAGGTCGCAGAGGTCGCCGAGGCCGCCGAAGCTGTCGCCGACACGGTCGAGGCCGTGGCGGAGGCGCCGGCCAAGCCGCGGCGGACCCGCAAGACCGCCGCTGCCGTCGTCGAACCGGCCGAGGGCGCCGAAGCCGCTGAGGCCAAGCCCGTGCGTCGGCGGACCCGCAAGGCCGTCGCCGATGCCGAGATCCCGGCTCAGACGGCTGCCGATGACGCCGAGGCCAAGCCTGTGCGTCGCCGGACCCGTAAGGCCGCGGTGGCTGCCGTGGAGCCCACGGAGGGCTGATTCCCGCGCGATGGCCCGGTCCCACCTTTCGGTGGGGCCGGGCCATTCCTTTTGCGCCCCCTCCGTCCCCGCTTGTCCCCCTAAGGGGCGAAGCCCAGCACAGGACGGGCAGAGGGCGGAAGGGGCGAAAACCCCCAACGGGCCTCCGCCCCGATACCCTCAACTCATGAGTAGGCCCTACACCTTCGTCCCGCCCGCCGGAGTCCGTGCCTACCGGCTGCCCACCGCACGGGGCGAGTTCGCCGTGCTCGACGCCGCCGCGCAGGGTCAGCCCAGGGGAACCGCGCTCCTGCTGCCGGGATTCACCGGAAGCAAGGAAGACTTCATCGCGCTGCACGAGCCCTTGGCGGCCGCGGGGTACCGGACGGTCGCCGTGGACGGACGGGGGCAGTACGAGACCGAGGGGCCGAAGGACGACGAAGCGCCCTACGCGCAGGCGGAGTTGGCACGTGACGTGCTCGCCCAGGCCGCCGCCCTCGACACGCCCCTGCACCTCGTGGGCCACTCTCTCGGCGGCCAGATCGCCCGCGCCGCGGTGCTGCTCGACCCGTCACCGTTCGTCTCGCTGACGCTGATGGCCTCGGGCCCGGCCCAGATCTCCGTCTCCCAGCAGCAGCGCGTGAAGCTGCTGCGGGACGCGCTCGCCGTGATGACCATGGCCGAGGTGTGGGAGGCGATGCGGTCGATGGAACCACCGGAGGAGACCGACGCCGGCGACCTGGACGCGGGGCTCGACGACCTCGACGACCTGCGGCGCCGCTGGCTGGCCAACAGCCCCGCCCAGCTCATCGCCACGGGCCGCCAGCTGTGCGCCGAACCCGACCGCGTCGACGAGTTGGCCGCCCTCGCGCTGCCCACGCATGTGCTCTCCGGCGAGTTCGACGACACCTGGCCGGTGGCCCTGCTGGACGAGATGGCCGTACGGCTCAACGCCCGGCGCACGATCGTACGGGGAGCGGAACACTCGCCCAACGCGGATCGGCCGCTGGAAACGGCTCGCGCCTTCGCCGACTTCTGGGACCACGTGGGCGACTAGCGGGCACCTGCCGTGCACCCACCCACCGGTCCCCGCCGCGCATCCGCTCCGCCCCAGGGTTCACACAGCCGCACCCAGGACCGCCAGTACTGCCAGCACCTCACCCGGTAGCGCCAGCACTGCTGGTACGGCTGGTACGGCTAGTACTGCGCCTGCAAGTGCTCCCAGAAGCCGTCCCGCAGCGCGCGGCGCAGATCCGCCTGCCCCCGTAGGGAGTACTGGAGAAGCCCCTCGGCCTCGACCAGCAGGTCCTGGTCGACCGAGCCGGGGAGGTAGGGGTGCCCGGGCAGCAGTTCCACGAGCGATTCCCGGCCCCGCGCGGCGAGCCACTTCGCGGCGACCTGCGCGCCCACGAAGCGCACATCCTCCCGGGTGGGCCGGGCCGCCGCCATCGCGTCGTACACGAGGCCGGTCCGCCGTGACACGTACGGCTTGAAGAAGTCGAGGTCGAAGGTCCGCTGGCTGTCGACCTCCCACAGCAGCGGCTCCGCCTGGTTACGGCCCTCGGGTGCCTCGATCCCCCAGAGGTGGACCCGGGCCCCGTACCCCTGCGCCGCCTCGACCGCCGAGACCAGGTCCTCGTCGCCGCCGAGCAGCGCGGCGTCGCTGATGGCGCGGTGCCGGGCCAGGGACTCCAGGTCCGACCGGATGAGTGAGTCGACGCCTTTTTGCTGGTTGTTGGCGTTGAGGTTGCCCAACCGCACCTTCACGTCCGGGAGTTCGGCGATCGCCTGCTGTTCCGCGGTGTGGATGCGGCGGCGGGCGCCGTCGTACCAGTAGACGCGCAGCAGCCTGCTGTCCGCGAAGATGGTGCGCGCCCGGTCGATGAGTGCTTCGATGAGACCCTCGGTGTCCAGCTCGAAGGAGCGGCGGTCCTCGGTCCCGGCGACCAGCCGTCCCGCCGCCGCATACAGATATCCGGCGTCGACGAAGATCGCGTGGGTCGAGGGCGTCTTCGCCACCTCGGCGAGCATGCGCTGCAGCAGCTCGTTCGTGCGGTCGATGCGGGCGCCGAGCGCCGCGAGGTCGTCGTTCATCGCCTCTATTGTCCCGGCGGTCACGCTGCGAACACAACTGGCCCCGTTCAGTCTCCGCCACCCTGGCCGACCCGGCGCCACACTGCTTACCAGTCGGTAATTAGGTTCTCGAAAAATTTCCTTAGCGTAGGGAATGTTTGTAACACGCACCCCGTTGAATACGTACGGAAGCGGGTGCACAGACGCCTCGCGCCACACACAAGTAGTTCTCCGCAGGAGGATGACCAGACGAAGGGAGAAGCCCATGCGCTTCGAAATCATGCGACTCGACGATGTCGACGGCACGCCCGTGGACAGCACTGTCGTAGACGCCGCCTCCGTCAATCGGATCGTTCAGCAGGCCGCCGCCATCGGGCAGCGACTGTGGATCCGCCCGGCCGACTCGTCCGCTTCGTAACACCGCGGACGCATTTCAGACTTCAGAGCCCCGCACGGCAACCGATGCCGTGCGGGGCTCTGCGCGTGTGCGAGGGGCGGATCAGCTCCCGTGGATCACCTGCGTGACGCCGTTGATGATCTGCTGCACGGCGATCGCGGAGAGCATCATGCCCGCGAGGCGGGTGACCAGGACGACACCGCCGTCCTTGATGACGCGGATGATCAGCAGCGAGTAGCGCATGACCAGCCAGAGCACGACATGGATGGCGAGGATCGCGGCCCACACGGACACCTGCGTGGCGACCGAGTCGGCCTTCTGCACCGCCAGGATCACGGACACGATCGCGCCGGGACCCGCGAGCAGCGGCATGCCCAGCGGTACGAGGGCGACGTTCACGTCCTTGGTCTGCTTCGGCTCGTCGGTCTTGCCGGTCAGCAGGTCGAGGGCGATCAGCAGGAGCAGCAGGCCGCCGGCGATCATCAGCGCGGGCACGGACACGTGCAGGTAGTTCAGGATCTGATGCCCGAGCAGCCCGAAGACCGCGATCACGCCTCCCGCCACACAGACGGCCTGGAAGGCCATCCGCTTCTGCACCTTGGCGGGGCGTCCGGCGGTGAGCGCCAGGAAGATCGGGGTGATCCCGGGGGGATCCATGATGACGAAAAGGGTGAGGAAGAGGGAGCCGAAGACGGCGACGTCGAACACGGTGAGCCTTGCGAGGGTGGTGAGAGCAGCAGGACGACAGCGGGTGCCGCTACCGCTGTGGGCAGGCGTTCCGCGGGGCGGAACAGATATTCCGCGCGGCGAAACAGATGGGCACAGGCGACAGCGCCCGATGCCTGAAAACAGGTCAGAGACGAGAAGCGTGAGCCTCAGGCTCCGCCGGCCCCCGGCACCGGAAAGGCGCCAGTAGCCCGCCGAGTGATCTCCCCGTACACCTCGGGATCCGTGGTGTACTCCCCGAGCACGCACGTCTTACGACTGCCGTGGTAGTCGGACGACCCCGTGGCGAGCAACCCGAGCTCGCCCGCGAGCCCGCGCAACCGCGCCCGGGTCGCCGGCTCGTGGTCCATGTGGTCGACCTCGATGCCGTCGAGACCGGCGGCGGCGAGTTCCGCTATGGCGGATTCCGGGACCGTACGCCCCCTCTTGGCGGCGGCCGGGTGCGCGAAGACGGCGACGCCGCCCGCGCTCTTGATCAGCCGGATCGCCTCGAACGGGTCGGTCTCGTGCTTGGGGACATAGGCGCGGCCGCCATCGGCCAGCCACTCCTCGGTGAAGGCGTCGGAGACGCTGTCCACGACCCCGAGCTCGACCAGCGCGGACGCGACGTGCGGCCGGCCCACGGAGCCGTCGCCGGCGATGCGCGCCACCTGCTCCCAGGTGATCGGCACGCCGAGCTCCTGAAGCCTGGCGATCATGCCTTGGGCGCGCGGTACGCGGTCGTCCCGCACCAGCTCGCGCTCGGCGAGCAGCTCGGGCTCCTCGGGGTCGAACAGGTAGGCCAGCAGGTGCATGCTGATGCCGTCGATACGGCAGGAGAGCTCGGCGCCGGTGACGAGGGTGAGCCCCTCGGGCAGTGCGGCGACCGCCTCGGCGTGTCCGCGGGTGGTGTCGTGGTCGGTCAGCGCGACGACGTCCAGACCGGCGGCGTGAGCGTTGCGCACCAGCTCGGCCGGGGCGTCCGTACCGTCGGAAGCGGTGGAGTGGGTGTGCAGATCGATGCGCACGACGTGACTCCAGGCGGGTGACGGGACGGGTGGGGTCGCTCAAGGATAACGGGAATCCGAGGGCCCCCTGTCACACCCACTCCAGAGGAGCGCCCCCTACGAGATCCCTGTGCGGGACCTTCGCGCCAGGCCCTGGCACGCCGCCACGCCTGGCCTTGCGGGCCAACACGCCAGGCCTTGTGGGCCAACACGCCAAGCCTTGTACGCCGCCACACCAGCGCCTCACGTGTCGCCGCACCAGGCCTTACACGCCGCACCGCGCCGCACTCGACCTCACGTGCCTCCGCGCCTGCCGTGACACGCCTCCCGCCCTGCGGGCAACCCTCTGCGGGCACCCCTCGGCGCACACGCCTACGGTTCGAGAATCCGCGGCGACAACGCCCCGCACGGCAGCAGGTCCACCTCGGCTCCCGCATCCCGGAGATCCGTCAGCACCAGCTCGTCGTACATCAGCAGCCCCGACTGCTCGGGCCACACCACCGCCCACAGCCACAGTCCGAGTGCCTCGCCCGCGAAGACGGCGCGGTCGTCGGGGGCGCCGGCGACGTGCCAGAGCGGGGTCGGGCGGCCGGCCGCGAGGACCTTCGCCTGGGGCGGTTTCTCGACGCTCATGTACGGGCCGGGGTCCGGCCCGTCGATCCCCGCGTACCGCGCGCCGAGGCCGACGCCGAGCTCCTCGGCGATGAGCAGCAGCTCCCCCATGCCGCCGAGCGGCCCGGGACCCGAACAGGCGACGGCGGTCGCACGGCCGCCGCTGCGGTCGTCCCCGGCGAACGTCGCACCGGTGAACAGCCAGCCGACCGGCAGCGGCCACGGCATCCACACCGGTACCCGGGCGTGGTGCACCACCACACCTAGGGCCTCGACGCTGGGCGGGATCACGGGCTGCAGCGGATGCACGGACCCGTGCACATCACACTGCCAGGAGTCGGCAAAGAGGCCGGGAGCCCTGACCCGGCCACCACACTTCGGGCAACTGGGTTCGCCCCTCATAGGGCCCAACGGTCCTCCCCGTCCTTCGCCGCGTCAAGGACGATCACCCGTCCGGCGTGTGCCTGTCATGTCGGAATTCCGCTCGAAAAGTAGATGCAGCTTGCATTAATTAGCCCACCTAACTTATTATGTGTATACGTCAACGATCTCGGTCGTGCACAGCAGTCGCGCAGTGAGGAGCGAGCATGAGCAACAGCACGGGAGGTCCCGCAGCGGGGGACACGTTCGACGCGGGTGCGGGCGGCATCCTGCGTCAGCCGAAGGCCGTCTGGGCTACCGCGGGTGCGTCCGTCGTCGCCTTCATGGGGATCGGGCTCGTCGATCCGATCCTGCCGTCCATCGCCAAGGGCCTGGACGCCACGGCCGGCCAGGTCTCACTGCTCTTCACCTCGTACTTCCTGATCACCGCCGTCGCGATGCTGGTGACGGGCTTCGTCTCCAGCCGCATCGGCGGCAAGAAGACCCTGCTGCTCGGCCTCGCGCTCGTGGTGGTCTTCGCGGGGCTCGCGGGCACCTCCGGATCGGTCGGCGAACTGGTCGGCTTCCGGGCCGGCTGGGGCCTCGGCAACGCGCTTTTCGTGTCCACCGCCCTGGCCGTCATCGTCGGCGCGGCCGCGGGCGGCAGCGCCGCGGCGATCCTGCTGTACGAGTCCGCGCTGGGGCTCGGCATGGCGTGCGGCCCCCTGCTGGGCGCGCTGCTCGGCAACGCCAGCTGGCGCTACCCGTTCTTCGGCACCGCGTTCCTGATGGCGGTCGGCTTCCTGTGCATCACCGCGTTCCTCAAGGAGCAGCCGAAGCCCGCGAAGAAGACCTCACTGCTCGACCCGATCAGGGCACTCGGCCACGGCGGTCTCGCCTCGGCGGCCGTCTCGGCGTTCTTCTACAACTACACGTTCTTCACCGTGCTGGCCTTCACCCCGTTCGTGCTGAACATGACCCCGTACAAGTCCGGCGCCGTGTTCTTCTGCTGGGGCCTGCTGCTCGCCGTCTTCTCGGTGATCGTGGCACCGCGCATGCAGCGGCGGTTCGGCTCGCTGAAGGTGCTCGGCGGCTCGCTGGTCCTGCTCGCCGTCGACGTGCTCGTCCTCGGATACGGCAACCACACCGCGGCCGTCGTCTGCACGATCCTGTCCGGCGCCTTCATCGGCGTGAACAACACCGTCTACACGGAGCTGGCGCTCGGGGTCTCCGACGCGCCCCGCCCGGTGGCGAGCGCGGGCTACAACTTCGTGCGCTGGTTCGCGGCGGCCGCCGCTCCCTACTTCGCGCCGAAGATCGAGGAGTGGAGCGACATCCACATCCCGTTCCTGGTGGCCGCCGTCACGGCGGTGGTCGGGGCCGCGGTGGTCTTCGTACGGCGAGCCGCGCTCACCCACGAGGCCGCGGAACTCCAGCCGAGGCACGCCACCGAGGACAGCGTCACGGTCTTCGCCAACTGACCGTCGGAGACCGGAACTGAGTCAGCCTCAGACGGCCGGAAAAGGACCGCTCAATCCAACGGGACGGACTTGCGCACAGGATCACGCAGGTCCGTGCCGCCGTTCAGCCAGCGCTCCTGGAGGGCGCCCGCGCCGTGCACGCGCTTCCACGCGGCCTCGTTGGGCGTCATCGGGAGCAGTGGCAGGAAACGTACGGGATCGGCGGGCGCGTCCAGCTCCAGGTCCTCCACCAGGCCGCCGGACTCCGCGACCAGGACGGAGCTGAACGGTGCGCCGGGCCACAGGGGTTCACCCACGTCGAGCGAGGCACCCGGCGCCACGACCAGGCCCTCCACCTGCGGGGACGCGGCGAGCACGGCGAGGGGGCGGAGCACCTTGTCGGTGTCGGCGCCGCCCGGGCGGACGGACAGGATCAGCTCGGCGCGCGGACCCTTCACCGGGTCGGCGAGGACCGCCGTGGGGTCCGCCATCGGCTGGGCGGACATGCCGAGCGTCGCGTAGCGGACGATGTCGCCCTCTGTGAAGCGCAGGACTTCGATGCGATCGGTGCCGAGGAAGGTGACCGCGGCGCGCGCGTCGGGTTCGCCCAGCGCAGAGCGCAAACGGGCCTCGACCAGAGGAAGAACATCAGCCATGCGCCGAGCATAGGCCGCGTCAATTCCGAAGGAGAGCACCGGACCCCGCGGTCAACAACGGGCAAAGCGGCGCCTTGACGCATCGGTGCGCTGATAGTCTTGGCCGCTGGTCGGGGCAGCACGCAGAAGCGTCGCTCTCGAGCTCCGACGCACTGACACTGATCTGACTCCCCTGTGGCGGGAGACAGACTCCCCTTCGGGGGATGGATCGTCCCCCACGGGGGACCGGCCGGAGGAGGTGGGGCTGCAATGGACCGAAGTCGACCGTGCAGTACCACCCGCTCTTCCGGTCGCTGAGTTCCGTAGCTGGTTCCGCTGGTTTCCCAGCTCTGCTGGCTGCTGCCTCCCGCAAACGTGTGCATACGTGTCAGCGTTGTCCCGGTGCACCACGGAAGAGCGCTTCGTTTCCGCCTGATCTGTCTGATCTGAATCAGTAGCGAAGCTGCCACCGCGACGGTGCGGTGCTCCCCGCTTTGTGGACGTGCCAAACATCCGCAGTCAGGACGTCCCCATTCCGGGTAGTTTCAACCGTCGCCGGCCGCCTCCGTTGCGAAGGAGCCTGCCATGTCGATGATCCGTGACCTGCGAGCCGCGGTCCGCCCCCGTCCCTCGCTGCGCAAGGACAGTGGCTCGTACGACACCACCCGCGACCCCGCGACCCCGTCCGCCGTGGTCGACTGCGCCGTCTACCGCGACGGCGCCCGCGTCGAGACCCGCGAGCCGCTCACCCCGCAGGAGGCGATGCGCCAGGTGCACCGCGACGGCGGCTTCGTGTGGATCGGTCTGCACGAGCCGACCGAGGCCGAATTCGCCGGTATCGCCCGCGTGTTCGGGCTGCATCCACTGGCCGTCGAGGACGCCGTGCAGGCCCATCAGCGCCCCAAGCTGGAGCGCTACGACGACTCCCTCTTCACCGTCTTCAAGACGATCCACTACGTCGAGCACGACCAACTGACCGCCACCAGCGAGGTGGTGGAGACCGGCGAGGTGATGTGCTTCACCGGCCGGGACTTCTTCATCACCGTCCGGCACGGCGGGCAGGGCTCGCTGCGGGCGCTGCGGCACCGGCTCCAGGACGACCCCGAGCTGCTCGCCAAGGGCCCCTCCGCCGTGCTGCACGCGATCGCCGACCACGTCGTCGACGGCTACATCGCGGTCGCGGACGCGGTGCAGGACGACATCGACGAGGTCGAGACCGAGGTGTTCTCGCCGGGCCGCAAGGGCACGCCGCGCGGTACGGACGCCGGCCAGATCTACCAACTCAAGCGCGAGGTGCTGGAGTTCAAGCGGGCGGTGTCGCCGCTGCTGCGCCCCATGCAGCTGCTGAGCGAGCGGCCGATGCGGCTGATCGACCCCGACATCCAGAAGTACTTCCGTGACGTGGCCGACCACCTCGCCCGCGTGCAGGAGCAGGTCCTCGGCTTCGACGAGCTGCTCAACTCGATCCTCCAGGCCAACCTCGCCCAGGCCTCCGTCGCGCAGAACGAGGACATGCGCAAGATCACGTCCTGGGCCGCGATCATCGCCGTACCGACGATGGTCTGTGGCGTCTACGGCATGAACTTCGACCACATGCCCGAGCTGCACTGGAAGTACGGCTACCCGCTGACGCTCGGCGTCACGGTCGGCATCTGCCTCTCGATCCACCGCATCCTCAAGCGCAACGGCTGGCTCTGAGGCCCTTTGATCCTCAAGCGCAACGGTCGGCTCTGAGGTCCCTTGCTCCTCAAGCGCAACGGTCGGCTCTGAGGCCCCCGATCCCCAAGCGCAACGGTCGGCTCTGAGGCCCCCGCCCGCTCCTGGATAGTCTTGGCCCATGACGGAACAGCTGCTCCAACGGGCCCTCGTCGAGGAGGCCACCAAGAAGTCCGGGCTGATCTGGGTGCGGAGCGGCGGCCCGGCGGCGCCCCAGGGCCACGAGATGCCCACCCGGGCGCTGTGGCACGTGTGGCACGACGGCGCGGCGTGTCTGGTCGGCGA
The DNA here is from genome assembly GCF_042881985.1 of Streptomyces sp. NPDC058246. Lineage (NCBI taxonomy): Bacteria > Bacillati > Actinomycetota > Actinomycetes > Kitasatosporales > Streptomycetaceae > Streptomyces > Streptomyces sp. NPDC058246. Next base: position 316,232 of record NZ_JBHVWZ010000003.1, read on the forward strand.
CGGGCCCGGCGAGCAGCCGCTGCCGGGTCTGGCCGACGGGGGCGACGCGGTCGTCACCGTACGCAGCAAGGACAAGGGCGGCCGTCTCGTCTCCTGGTCCGCGAAGGTCGTGGAGCTGCCCCCCGGCTCCCCGGAGTGGGAGGCGGCCGTCGGCGAGCTCAAGGGCAAGCGCCTGAACGCCCCCGACGGCGAGGCCATGCCGGAGCGCTGGGCCCGCGAGTGCCGGGTGCTGCGCCTGGAGCCCTCGGGCGCCACCGCCGAGCTGTCCGACGGCTCGCTGGCCGCGCCGCCGCTGCCGAGCCCGGCGACGACGCGCCAACCGATCCCGGCCGGCCTGCCGCGCCTCCTCCTCAAGAAGAAGCGCAAGCGGCGCCAGGGTTGAGAGCCGCGAGGCCTAAGAAGTGGGCAGCTGCTTCCCGTAGTCCACGGTCTCGTTCTTGGCGGGCTCCTCCAGCGCGAAGTCCTTGCCCCAGTCGGTGAGCCGGAGGGTCCCGGCGTTGCCCGCGCGGACCAGCAGGAGGGGGTACGGGGTTCCCTTCAGGGAGACGTCGAGGGTGCCGCCGGAGCCCTTGTCGCCGGTGATGCGGATGGTGCGGACGCCGGACTGCTCGTGATGGCCGTCCGTGGCGAGAGTGCCGTGCAGGGCGAGCAGGCTTTCGAGGAGGACGTCCTTGTCGGTGAAGCCGCTGAAGCGCTTGTAGGCGGGGTCGCCGGTCGGCACCTTCACGTACATGCCCTCCAGCTTCTTGGCGGCGGCCGTGTCGGCGGAGGTGCTGTCGCTCTTGCCGCCCTGATGGGTCCAGAACTCGGCGTCGGCCTTCAGGAAGAGGTGCTCGCCGACCCGCAGCAGCCTGAAACTCGCCCCCTTCGAGGTGACGGAGCCGGTGCCGCCGTCGGCCTTGAGGCGCATGTCGAGGGTGTACGTGGTCCCGTTGGACACCACGGTCCCGGAGAGCCGTACGGTGTCCGCGGCCTCGGCCGCCTTCTTCGTCTTCGTCTGGATGGTGGCGGCGGGCAGCTTGCCCACCCCGTTCGTGCCCGCGTCCGGGTCCTCGCTACCGCACCCCGTCAACCCCGTCCCCGTCACGACCAGGGCGCACATCGCGCTCACCACTGCGGCCCTGTGGGTACGGCCCTGGGGAATTGCAGTCACAGGTGGGGCTGCCTTTCGTGCGGGGGTCCTCAAACGGCGTACGGCAGCGTACCGGTGCCGCCCGGGCCCGGCGGAAGCAGTCCGTCCGGACCGCTCACCAGGGCGTATCCGACCGGGACGGGCTAGCCTGAAGCCCACCCGAGCGGACAGGACGGGACAGAACGCGCGTACGGACCGTGCGCGGCGACGTCGTACGGAGTGCGCGTACGCGGACCCGCGCGCGAACACGGAGAGCGCGTACGCAGACCGCGTGCGCGGGCATGGAGAGCGCGTACGCAGACGCGTGCGCGGGCACGGAGAGCGCGTACGCGGCCGCGTACGCAGACAAGGAGGCGCGGGCATGGCCGCAGGCGCCCCCCGGATCTTCGTCTCGCACCTAGCCGGTGTCGCCGTCTTCGACCCGAACGGCGACCAGGTGGGCCGGGTGCGGGATCTCGTCGCCATGCTGCGCGTCGGACGGCGGCCGCCCCGGCTGCTCGGCCTGGTCGTCGAACTGTCCACGCGGCGGCGCATCTTCCTGCCCATGACCCGGGTGACCGGCATCGAGTCGGGCCAGGTCATCACCACCGGCGTGCTCAACGTGCGCCGCTTCGAGCAGCGGCCCACCGAACGGCTCGTCTTCGGCGAACTGCTCGACCGGCGTCTGCACCTCGTCGGGACCGGCGAGGAGGTGACCGTGCTCGACGTGTCGATCCAGCAGCTGCCGGCCCGCAGGGACTGGGAGATCGACCGGGTGTACGTCCGCAAGGGCCGCAGTGGCGCCTTCCGGCGCGCCAAGGGCGAGACGCTGACCGTCGAGTGGTCCTCCGTCACCGGGTTCTCGCTGGACGAGCACGGGCAGGGCGCGGAGAGCCTGCTCGCCACCTTCGAGCAGTTGCGCCCGGCCGACCTCGCCAATGTCCTGCACCACCTGTCCCCCAAGCGGCGCGGTGAGGTCGCGGCCGCGCTCGACGACGACCGGCTCGCCGACGTCCTCGAAGAACTCCCCGAGGACGACCAGATCGAGATCCTCGGCAAGCTCAAGGAGGAGCGCGCGGCCGACGTGCTGGAGGCGATGGACCCCGACGACGCGGCCGACCTGCTCGCCGAACTGCCCACCGAGGACGTGGAGCGGCTGCTGACGCTGATGCGGCCCGACGACGCGGCGGACGTGCGGCGCCTGATGGCGTACGCGGAGCGGACCGCGGGCGGTCTGATGACGACCGAGCCCATCGTGCTGCGGCCCGACGCGACGGTCGCCGACGCGCTCGCCCGGGTCCGCAACCCCGACCTCTCCCCCGCGCTCGCCGCCCAGGTGTACGTGTGCCGCCCCCCGGACGAGACGCCGACCGGCAAGTACCTGGGCGCCGTCCACTTCCAGCGGCTCCTGCGCGACCCGCCCTACACCCTGGTCAGCTCGATCATCGACGACGATCTGCAACCGCTGGACCCGGACGCCGCGCTGCCCGTCGTCGCCGGGTTCTTCGCGACGTACGACATGGTCGCGGCGCCCGTCGTCGACGAGAGCGGGTCGCTGCTCGGCGCGGTGACCGTGGACGACGTACTGGACCACATGCTGCCCGAGGACTGGCGCGAGACGGAGTTCCACCTCGAGGACGAGGAGGAACCCCATGCCACCTGAGCGCGATCCCCGCGAACGCCCTCCCTCCGGGGCGACCGCCACCACCCGGCCGCGCACCCGGCTGGACCAGCCGAAGCCACCTCGGCGCAGACTGCTGCCCGAGTGGGACCCGGAGGCCTTCGGACGGCTCTCGGAGCGCATCGCCCGCTTCCTCGGCACCGGACGGTTCATCGTCTGGATGACGGTCGTCATCATCCTGTGGGTGGTGTGGAACGTCTCCGTGCCGCGCGACCTGCGCTTCGACAACTACCCGTTCATCTTCCTGACCCTGATGCTCTCGCTCCAGGCCTCCTACGCCGCCCCGCTGATCCTGCTCGCGCAGAACCGTCAGGACGACCGCGACCGGGTCAACCTCGAACAGGACCGCAAGCAGAACGAGCGGTCCATCGCGGACACCGAATACCTCACCCGCGAGATCGCCGCGCTGCGCATGGGCCTCGGCGAGGTCGCCACCCGCGACTGGATCCGCTCCGAACTGGAGGACCTGGTCAAGGAGCTGGAGGAGCGGCGGGTGGGCGGCCATGTCGTATTCCCGGCGGAACGGTCGCAGGGACGTGACGTAGAAGACCGGTGACGGGGCTTTCCGGGCCCCGGGCCCGTCGCCGTACCATCATGCTTATGGCTACGGAAGACGCGGTGCGCGAAGCACTGGCGACGGTGAACGACCCCGAGATCCAGCGACCCATCACCGAGCTGGGGATGGTCAAATCGGTGGAGATCGGTACGGATGGTGCGGTCGCGGTCACCGTCTATCTGACCGTCTCCGGCTGCCCGATGCGCGAGACCATCACGAAGAACGTGACGGAGGCGGTCTCGGCGGTCGAGGGCGTCACGCGCGTCGACGTGACCCTGGACGTGATGAGCGACGAGCAGCGCCGTGAGCTGGCGTCCGCGCTGCGCGGCGGCCAGGCCGAGCGCGAGGTGCCCTTCGCGAAGCCGGGCTCGCTGACGCGCGTGTACGCGGTCGCCTCCGGCAAGGGCGGCGTCGGCAAGTCCTCGGTGACGGTGAACCTGGCTGCGGCGATGGCGGCCGACGGCCTCAAGGTCGGCGTCGTGGACGCCGACATCTACGGCCACTCGGTGCCGCGCATGCTGGGCGCCGACGGGAAGCCGACCCAGGTCGAGAACATGATCATGCCGCCGTCCGCGCACGGCGTGAAGGTCATCTCGATCGGCATGTTCACCCCGGGCAACGCTCCTGTCGTCTGGCGCGGCCCGATGCTTCACCGCGCCCTCCAGCAGTTCCTGGCGGACGTGTTCTGGGGCGACCTGGACGTCCTCCTCCTCGACCTCCCGCCGGGCACGGGCGACATCGCCATCTCGGTGGCCCAGCTGGTCCCGAACGCGGAGATCCTGGTCGTCACCACCCCGCAGCAGGCGGCCGCCGAGGTCGCCGAGCGGGCCGGCTCCATCGCCGTCCAGACCCACCAGAAGATCGTCGGCGTGGTCGAGAACATGTCCGGCCTGCCCTGCCCGCACTGCGGGGAGATGGTCGACGTCTTCGGCACGGGCGGCGGCCAGACGGTCGCCGACGGCCTGACCCGGACCACCGGCGCCACGGTCCCCGTCCTCGGCTCCATCCCGATCGACGTCCGCCTCCGCGAGGGCGGCGACGAGGGCAAGCCGGTCGTCCTCACGGACCCCGACTCCGCGGCCGGCTCCGCCCTGCGCGCGATCGCGGGCAAGCTCGGCGGCCGCCAGCGCGGCCTGTCGGGCATGTCGCTGGGAATCACGCCGAGGAACAAGTTCTGAGGCTCTCCTAAGGTCTCGCACGAGGAAGGGGGCGCCGTCGATCAAGACGGCGCCCCCTTCCTCGTGACCCGCCGGCTAGGCGTACGCCCCGATGTCCTTGATCATGGCGAACCCCAACCCGTACGCGCTCATCCCCCGCCCGTACGCCCCCACATGCACGCCCTCCTGGGTGGACCCCGCGAGGACCCAACCGAACTCGGACTCGCGGTAGTGGAAGGGCGTCGGAACCCCGTCCACGGGGAGGGACAGCGTGGACCAGTCGGAGCCGTCGAGGTCGTCCGCGAGGACCCACGCCGTCTCGGTCTGCTGGTCCAGCCAGTCGTCCCGCAGGGTGTGGTCCATCTGACCGGGCCAGGTGAAGGACAGCAGCCCCACACCGGCCAGCCAGGCCGCGGAGGAGACCGAAGTGGCCTCCAGCAGGCCCGTACCGTCCGCACTGCGCCGTACGGGGCTGGCCGCGACGGTGACCACCACCGCGAACCGCTCCTTGTCCTCGGTCGAGTCACCCCGCACGACGGGCTCGTCGCCGTGCCCGATCGAACCGTGCTCGACGGCACCGTCCGCCGAGGTACCCACCTGCATCAGCCAGCGCGGCCCCGTGAAGGCCTCGTCGAGGCCGTACCACGGGAAGGGCGCCAGCAGGTAGCCGTCGACCGTACGCCGGGCGGAGGGGACCTGTTGCCCGCCCTCCGCGGCCGGTGCCTGCGCGCCTACCCGACTTGTCGTCTCCATCTGCCGGACGCCTCCTTGCTCTCGTCGGACCGGGCGGCCCGCCCCCCTCGGGCGTCCTCAGCAGTCCGCACAACAACTGGGCAGCATAGCCACACCGCTCCGAGCAGCAGCGAAAGCGCCCGGCGCGTGGGGCGCGAAAGCGTCGTTTTCTGCCCGCGCGGGACGCGTGCTCAGCGCATGCTCCGGCGTACGTCTCACGCCTTCGGCGCATGCGCCGACCGCCGCGTACGCCGGCTGCCGCGTACGCTCGTTACCGTCGAACGACCGGCACCGTCGAACGACGATCACCGTCGTACGACCGTCCTCGTCCGCGTACGGCTCAGGTGGCGTCGGCGTCGTAGGGCGGGCGCTCGTCCGGGTCGAGCTTCTCGCGCTTCTTCGTCATGTCGACGGAGCCGCCGGCCGAACCACTGGAGGCGGACGACGAGGATTCGGACTCTCGGCTGTGGACCGCGTCCGTGACCTCGGCCATCTCCTTCTTCAGGTCGAAGCCGTTACGGATCTCCTTGAGCCCCAGCTCGTCGTTGTCCAGCTGCTTGCGGATGAACGTCTTGGGGTTGAGGTCCTCGAACTCGAAGTCCTTGAACTCCGGGCCGAGTTCCTCGCGAATGTCCGCCTTGGCGCTCTCCGAGAACTCGCGGATCTTGCGGATGGTGCGCGTGACGTCCTGGATCATCTTCGGGAGCTTCTCCGGGCCGAAGACGAGCACGGCGAGGACAACGAGCGTCACCAGCTCGAGTGGTCCTATGTCATTGAACACCTGAAGCTCCTTGCGATGTCCTCGGTCCTCGGCCCTCGGCGGGTCTTCCGTGGTCCAGGCCGGGTCCACGGTACCCGGCGATCCTGTCCGTCCGGAACTGTGCCGGGGCTTCCGGGTTCATGTACACGGCGGGTTTTCCGCGTTGTTTGCCGTTCGGAGCTGGCGCGTTGTGTCCGGCTGTGAACTTCATGTCAGGCGGCGCCGGTCCTCCGCCGGCCCCTGCCGACCGGCTCAGTCGCCGTCGGCGGACCCGAGGACCAGAGTGACCTTCTTCTCCGCGCCGCCCCGCCGGAGGGTCAGCCGGAGTCGGTCGCCGGGGCGGTGCGCGCGGGTCTTCACGATGAGTTCCTCACCGGAGTGGACGCGCTGCCCGTCGACCTCGGTGATGACATCGCCCGCCTTGATGCCCGCGTCGGCGCCGGGGCCGTGGGAGGTGACCGGCGGACCTCCGCCGGTCCCCTTCGTGCCGACCCGGGCGCCGTCGCCGGCGTAGTTCATGTCGAGTGTGACTCCGATCACGGGGTGGGTGGCCTTGCCGGTGTTGATGAGCTCCTCGGCGACGCGCTTGCCCTGGTTGATCGGGATGGCGAAACCGAGCCCTATGGAACCGGCCTGGCCGCTCTCCAGGTCGGAGCCGCTGTCGGCGGAGCGGATGGCGCTGTTGATGCCGATCACGCGGGCCTTGGAGTCGAGGAGGGGTCCCCCGGAGTTGCCGGGGTTGATCGGCGCGTCGGTCTGCAGGGCGTCGACATAGGAGACATCACTCCCGTCGCCCTTCTCCCCGCCCGCCGTGATGGGCCGCTCCTTGGCGCTGATGATGCCGGAGGTGACGGTGTTGGCGAGGTCGAAGGGGGCGCCGATGGCGACGACGGGGTCGCCCACCTGGACGTTGTCGGAGTTGCCCAGCGGCATGGGGTCGAGTCCACCGACGCCGGAGACCTTGACGACGGCGAGGTCGTAACCGCTGTCGTGGCCGACGACCTTGGCCCTGGCTGTCTCGCCGCTGCTGAACGTCACGGTTATCTCGCCGCTGCCGCCTGCCGGTTCGATGACGTGGTTGTTGGTGAGGATGTGCCCCTGGCCGTCGAGCACGAAGCCGGTGCCTGTGCCCTCCTCCTGGGACCCGCGCACATGCAGGGTGACGACGCTGGGCAGTGCGTGAGCGGCGATCCCCGCCACGCTGTCCGGGGCCCGCCCCGGCGCCTCCTTCGCCGCCTGCGGCAGCTCGACGTCCGCCATCCCCCCGTTCCGCTCCAGGTACGCCCCGACGGCCCCGCCCACGCCCCCGGACACGATCGCCAGTACGACGGCCCCGAGCACCAGTGACTTCTTCGCCCGCCCGCGCCGCTGACTCGCGGTCGCCACGGCCGCACCGTTCTGCTGAAGTGGCCCCGGGGCGGCCCAGGGGTCGTAGTTCTGCCAGGGGGTGGGGGGCTGGGCGCCCTGCGGGGGAGCTTCGTGAGGGGCACCCGCGCTGCCGTTGACCGGAGCCTCGAAGGCCGTGCCCGGGGCCGGCGTGCCCAGGGGTATGTGCGCGTCCTGGGACGGCGTGCCCGCAGGTACGTGTGTCCCGTGGCCCGGCGTGCCCGCCGGTGCGTGCGTCCCGTGGGCCGGCGCACCCGCCGAGGGGTGTGCTCCGTGGGGTGGCTCCTCGGGCGGCAACGCGTTCGCCGGGGCGGGGGCGCCATGGGCCGACGTACCCCCCGGGGCGGGGGCACCATGGGCCGACATACCCCCCGGGACAGAGGCCCCCTGGGCCGACGGGCTCGCCGGGACGTGCGTCCCCTGCGCGGGTGTGGCCGCCGGGTGCTGGACCGGCGGGGCGGGCGCCCAGGGGCCGGGCTGCCCATAGGGCGGAGTGCCGTAGGGGTCGGGGTCGTGCAGGGGCTTGGGACGGTCCGCGGGGACACCGGAACGGGTGCCCGTCGCGCCCTGGGCCACGTCTGGGGCCGCCATGACCTGCACAGCGGGCTCCCCGACCTGCCCCGCGACCTCGGCGATCTCGGCGCCTTCGGCGATCTCGGGGACCTCGGCGACCTGGACGGGAGTCTCTCCGCCCTGCCCGGGAGCATCCGCAGCCTGCGAGAGATCTGCCCCGGCCTCCGTGGGGACCGTCGGCACGCTCGCCCGCTGAACCGGCGCCGGCCGCTCCAGCTCGAAGTCGCCGTCAGGGCCGGTCCCGGAGCCACCCGCGGCGGCAGCCACCGCGGGCCGCTCCAGCTCGAAGTCACCTCCGGAGTCGCCGGTGCCGCCGACCGGGTGCCCCTCACCGCCAGGTGTACGGACGTCGGTGTCGCCCCCAGGCCCGTCGGCGTCCTCGGACGAGCCCACCCCGGCATCCCCCAAGGGGACCGGTCGGGGTCGGCTCCACCACTTCGCCTTCGTGGGCTTCCCCTCGTTCATGCTCTCCCCACACCTGGCCCGCGGCACAACTCGCCGACGGTCACCGCAGATTGTCGACTCCGCGTCCGGGATCCCTCCTGCGGACGCGGCCCACCCTGGATTCAACCAGGTTCGCGGGCCGCCGCGCAGCGGGCGGGGTCAGCGGACGATACGGGAGGAGGGGGAGCTCGGGGTGGGGGTGGCGGAGGAAGAGGGGGACGAGGGGGACGGAGTGGCCGCGGGAGCGGCCAGCAGGCCCGGGGTCATGAAGTCCGGGGCCGCGGACCACGAGGTCAGCATGAGCGGCTGGGCATCGGTGAGCGGGCGTATCAGCGGGGACATCGCGGCGGCACCGGCGACCACCGGGGTCGTCAGGGTGTGCATGACGTCCTGCGCGCGGCCCGGAGCGGGGACTCCGGGCAGCAGCGGCGCGGACACCGCGGTCGACGCCACCGGACCGGCGCCCAGCGCCCGCTCGCCCTGGGCGAGCAGCGGCCCGACGGACCGGCGACGCTGCGTCTCGGGAGCCGCCGCGGCCCCCGTGCCCTGCGAGCGCATGGGCGTCACATTGCTTCCGGTCCCGGAACCGCCGCGCGCGTCCGCACTGGTGTCGGTCGGCACACCGGTCGACACCCCGCCGAGCGCGACCGCGGCCAACGAGACCGCGCCGGCGGCGGCGAACGCGAACCGCAGTCCGCGCGAGGCGGATCGCTCGGCCTCGTGACGGCTGACGTCATGGATGCGGAAGCCGCGCCCCGCGGAGGGGGGCAGCACATCGGCGTGCGGCCCGGCCGGGACGTACCCGAAGGGTTCGCCCCTCACTCCGAAGAGTCCGGTGACGCCGGAGGTCCGGTCGGCTCCGGGGAGTGCGCCGCCGAATCCTCCCCTGCCCAGTCGCGAGCCACCGTCGTCGGAGTCACCTCCCCCGGGAAGCCCCTGGAGGCGTGCCAGGAAGCTCTCGGAGGGCGGCGGCGGGGCCACTTCCGCGAAGACGTTCTTCAGTCGGCGCTGGGCGTCCGCCTCGGCCTTGCACTTCGCACAGGTGGCGAGGTGGGCCAGGACGCGCTCGCGCGACTCATGACCGAGCTCTCCGTCGACGAGGGCGGAGAGTCGGTCGCCGAGGTGCTGCTCAGCGGGCGTAGGACGGGATCCACTCACGCGGTCGCGCCCCCTCCCCCCAGCACGGGCACGCGGGCCGCGAACGAGCGGCGCTCGGCGCGGGCCTCGGGAGACCGGTGGGCGAGGGCCTTGCGCAGCTGGGAGCGGCCGCGGTGGATCCGGGAGCGGACCGTGCCGAGCTTGACGCCCAGGGTCGCGGCGATCTCCTCGTACGACAGTCCTTCGATGTCGCACAGGACGACGGCGGCACGGAACTCGGGCGCGAGGGTGTCGAGGGCCTGCTGGACGTCGGCGTCGAAGTGCGCGTCGTTGAAGACCTGCTGCGGGGACGGCTCGCGGCTGGGCAGGCGCTCGGCCGCGTCGTCGCCGAGGGCGTCGAAGCGGATGCGCTGCTTGCGGCGCACCATGTCCAGGAAGAGGTTCGTGGTGATGCGGTGCAGCCAGCCCTCGAAGGTGCCGGGCGTGTAGGTCGACAGCGAGCGGAAGACGCGGACGAAGACTTCCTGGGTGAGGTCCTCGGCGTCGTGCTGGTTGCCCGTGAGGCGGTAGGCGAGGCGGTAGACCCGTCCGCTGTGCGTGCTGACGATCTCCTCCCAGGTGGGCGGAGTCCACGCCTGTGACTCCGCGTCGGTGGTGAACGTCGCGGTCTGCGCAGGGGCAGCAGCGTGGAACTTGTCAGCGATGTCGGTCACGGATTTCGGCTCACCCGCCGATCTGAGTAGGCGCCGCAGCACCCCTCCCCGATCCACAGGCGCAGCCGCACCTCCCCTGTCGGCTCTGGTGGTGTCCAGTGGAGCCCCTACCCTAGCCACCTCGCCCGTTAGCTCCGGATAAGCGGTTTTACGAGAAATTGATACGCGCTCATATGGCTGCGTCAGCACGTGTCCGGCACCCCGCTCCGCGTCCCGCTCCGTGTCCTGATCCATCCGCTTCCCCCCGGTCTGTTTCCCCACCCCTCTAAACGCCCGGTCCCATCTGCGGGTTCCCGGCCCCAACGGATACAGTCACGCCCAGGCAACCACGGGGACAGGAGAGGGTCATTACCGGCAACCGGCAGACGAGCTGGGCGTTCGCCGACGCCTTTGTCGCCGAGGACGAGGCGCTGCGCTGGGCCCGCGACCGGGCCCGCGAGGCAGGGCTGCGCTCGGTGTCGCCCGGCACGGGCGCCGCGCTGCGGTTGCTCGCCGCCACCGTGGACGCGAAAGCGGTGGCGGAGATCGGGACCGGGACCGGCGTCTCCGGGATTCATCTGCTGCACGGCATGCGGCCGGACGGGGTACTGACCACCGTCGATCCCGAGCCGGAGCGCCAGCAGTTCGCCCGTCAGGCCTTCCGCGCGGCCGGTTTCGCCAGCAACCGCGCCCGCTTCATCCCCGGCCGCGCGCTGGACGTGCTGCCTCGGCTCGCGGACGCCGGCTACGACCTCGTCTTCTGCGACGGCGACCGTCTCGAATGCCTGGACTATCTCGCTGAATCGTTGCGCCTGCTGCGGCCGGGCGGGCTCGTCGTCTTCGAGGGCGTCTTCGCGGACGGCCGCACGGTGGACTCGGGACCGCAGCCCGCCGAGGTCGGCCGGCTGCGCGAACTGCTGCGCGCGGTGCGCGAGAGCCAGGACCTGGTGCCCTCCCTGCTGCCGGTGGGCGACGGCCTGCTGTGCGCGGTCAAGCGCTGACCGAGGGGCGTTCCGCACCGGCTCTCACGCGTTCAGACCCCAGCCTTTACGTGTCTGACCTGCACACATACCAAAGGGGTACGTCGATGACGTACCCCTGGAAAACCACCGCCCCGGCACCGATTACGATGCCGGGGCGGCTGAAAAGGTATGGTCGCGTTCCGCGTCAGCCGACGACCTTCTTGAGGGCGTCGCCGAGCGCGTCGGCCTCGTCAGGGGTCAGCTCGACGACGAGCCGACCGCCGCCTTCGAGCGGAACGCGCATGACGATGCCCCGCCCCTCCTTGGTCACCTCGAGCGGGCCATCGCCCGTCCGCGGCTTCATGGCCGCCATGCTCGTTCCCCTTCCTGAAACCAGCTCATCGTCGCCGACGGCCCCCTTGAAGGGCACGCACGTCCCCTCATAGGACACACGTCACCGGCATCGAACACATTGCTTCCAGGCCATTATCCCGCATCTCAGGACCCGATGACCAACATCAGTCGGCATCGCTTGCGCAACGCGCTTGAGCAAAACCACTCAATTCGGCGATGTGACTGCGATACTGCGCCGCCGCATGGACTTCCATGGCACGGAATTCTTTGACGCAGCTCACATGTCCGGTCCGGTCCCCGGACGGTGATCTCCGCCATGCTGTCATCTGACACAGGACGTACTGACCGGTACGTCGGAGCCGCGACACCGGAGGGGACCCACCATGGCCGACACCGTGCTCTACGAGGTGAGCGACGGACTTGCGACGATCACGCTGAACCGCCCCGAGGCGATGAACGCGATGAACATCGAGACCAAGGTCGCCTTCCGGGACGCGGCACAGGCGGCCGCGGCGGACGGGGACGTACGGGCGATCCTGCTGACCGCCGCCGGTGACCGGGCGTTCTGTGTCGGCCAGGACCTCAAGGAACACATCGGTCTGCTGGCCGCCGACAAGCAGTCTTCCGGGCGGACGATGAGCACCGTGCGCGAGCACTACAACCCCATCGTGCGAGCGCTGACCGGTGCGGCGAAGCCGGTCGTCGCCGCGGTGAACGGCGTCGCGGCCGGGGCGGGCTTCGGCTTCGCCCTCGCCGCCGACTACCGGATCGTCGCCGACACGGCAGCCTTCAACACGTCCTTCGCCGGGGTCGCGCTGACCGCCGACTCGGGGATCTCCTGGACGCTGCCCCGGGTCATCGGGGCCGGGCGCGCCGCCGATCTGCTGCTCTTCCCGCGCAGCATCACCGCGCAGGAGGCGTACGAGCTGGGGATCGCGAACCGGCTGGTGCCCTCGGGCGAGTTGCGCGCCGAGGCGGAGAAGGTGGCCCGCGGGCTGGCCTCGGGGCCGACGGTCGCGTACGCCGCCCTCAAGGAGTCCCTCGCGTATGGGTTCTCCCACTCCCTGGACGAGACCTTGGAGAAGGAGGACGAGCTGCAGTCGCGGGCGGGGGACTCGGAGGATCACACCATCGCCGTGCAGGCTTTCGTGAACAAGGAGAAGCCGAAGTACCTGGGGCGGTGACGCTCCGCCGGATTCGGCGGCCGTAGGCCGGTGGGAGACCGCGGGCCGACTTTGGCCCGGCCCCCGGTTCCCCGCCCCTTACGGGGCACTCCTCCGGGCCGTGCAGTCCGACAAGTGGTCGTTGACCAGGCCGCACGCCTGCATCAGCGCGTACGCCGTCGTCGGGCCGACGAAGCGGATGCCGCGCTTCTTCAGCGTCTTGGAGAGAGCCGTCGACTCGTCGGTGACCGCCGGGACGTCGGCCAGTCTCTTCGGGGCCGGCCGGGTGGCCGGGTCGGGCGCGAAGGACCAGATCAGCTCGTCCAGCTCGCCCGGTGCCCAGTCGGCCAGCACGCGCGCGTTGGCGACCGTCGCCTCGATCTTGGCGCGGTTGCGGATGATGCCCGGGTCGGCGAGCAGGCGCTCCTTGTCGGCGTCCGTGTAGGCCGCCACCGAGGCGATCTTGAAGTCGGCGAAGGCGGCGCGGAAGCCGGGGCGGCGGCGCAGGATGGTGATCCAGGACAGGCCGGACTGGAAGGCCTCCAGGCACAGCCGCTCGTACAGCGCGTCGTCGCCGTGGACCGGGCGGCCCCACTCCTCGTCGTGGTACGCCACGTAGTCCTCGGTCGACAGGGCCCAGGGGCAGCGCAGCGCGCCGTCCGGGCCCGCGAGGGCGTCGGTCACTGGGAGTCCTCCCCGTCGTCGTGCTTGCGCAGCGAGGGGGTGGCGCTCGCGCGGGCGCCGGCGAGCGCGGACTCCAGGTCGGCGATCCGGGCGTCCCGCTCGGCGAGCTCGGCGCCGAGACGGCCGAGCGCGTCGTCGACGTCGGCCATGCGATAGCCCCGTACGGCGACGGGGAGGCGCAGTGCCTCCACATCCATGCGGCTCACCGGTCGGTCGTACGGCAGCGGGTCCGCGAGGCGCTCGGGGACGGCCTCGGGAAGGGGGGCGCTCTCGCCGCCGCCCACCACGGAGAGTGTCACCGCGGCGACCACGACGGCGAGCGCGACGACCAGGAACAAGAACATGAACATCGCTGAGGTCCCCACGCTCTGGTGCCGACGCGGAGCGCGTCGGCGCGGATAGTGATGAAGCGGATAGTGCTGAAGCGGACAGTGGTGAAGCGGGTGGTGGTGAAGCTGGTGGTGAAGCCAAAAGTGTCTGGGTCCGATCGTGCCATGGGACGCTGACAGTTAAGGTCGCAGGCGGCTTATCGGCGGGACTTACTGGGAGAGGTCATAGGGGATGCTCAGGCTGGGCAGGCGGGAATTCGACCCGCACGAGCCGGTGATCATGGCGATCGTGAACCGGACCCCGGACTCCTTCTACGACCAAGGAGCCACCTTCCGCGACGAGCCGGCGCTCGCTCGCGTGGAGCAGGCGGTGGCGGAGGGTGCCGCCATCGTCGACATCGGCGGGGTCAAGGCCGGCCCGGGCGACGAGGTGTCCGCCGAGGAGGAGGCGCGCCGGACGGTCGGTTTCGTCGCCGAGGTGCGGCGGCGCTTCCCCGACGTGATCATCAGCGTCGACACCTGGCGGCACGAGGTCGGTGCGGCGGTCTGCGAGGCGGGCGCGGATCTGCTCAACGACGCGTGGGGCGGGGTCGATCCGCGGCTGGCGGAGGTCGCGGCGCGGTATCGGGTGGGGCTGGTGTGTACGCATGCGGGGGGCGCCGAGCCGCGGACACGTCCGCATCGGATCGCGTACGACGACGTCATGGCCGACATCCTGCGGGTGACCCTCGGGCTCGCCGAGCGGGCGGTGTCGCTGGGGGTGCCGCGGGAGTCCGTGTTGATCGACCCCGGGCACGACTTCGGGAAGAACACGCGGCACAGTCTGGAGGCGACGCGGCGGCTGGGCGAGATGGTGTCCACGGGGTGGCCCGTGCTGGTGTCCCTCTCCAACAAGGACTTCGTGGGCGAGACGCTGGACAAGCCGCTGAAGGAGCGGGTGGTGGGGACGCTGGCGACGACCGCCGTCTCGGCGTGGCTGGGGGCGCAGGTGTACCGCGTCCACGAGGTCGCGGAGACCCGCCAGGTCCTGGACATGGTGGCGTCCATCGCGGGGCATCGACCGCCCGCTGTGGCCCGGAGGGGGCTGGCGTAACCAACTGGCGCATGGGTTTTTCCCCGCGGGGGTTTCACCCCCGCCGCCCCTGCCCTCCCCCCGGGCCGGCTTCGCTCGGCTTTCGCTCGAACAGGGGGACCCCCGTCGTCATCATGGGGCTGAGCCCCCGGACGACGATGGGGCCCCCTGAGAGATTGCGCGGTCCCCCGCGCCCTTGTTCAGGGCGCGGGGAGATCCAACCCGCCTACCGGCCCGCCTCCTTCGAGACCAGGGCCACCGCCTCCTCCACCTCGTCGGTCAGGTGGAACAGGAGGAGGTCCTTCTCGGAGGCCTTGCCCTGGGCGATCAGGGTGTTCTTGAGCCAGTCGACGAGACCGCCCCAGTACGCCGTGCCGAACAGGACGATGGGGAAGCGGGTGACCTTCTGGGTCTGGACGAGGGTGAGCGCCTCGAAGAGTTCGTCGAGGGTGCCGAGACCACCGGGCAGGACCACGAAGCCCTGCGCGTACTTGACGAACATCATCTTCCGGACGAAGAAGTACCGGAAGTTCAGGCCGATGTCGACGTACTGGTTCAGGCCTTGCTCGAAGGGGAGCTCGATGCCGAGGCCGACGGAGATGCCCTTCGCCTCGCAGGCGCCCTTGTTGGCGGCTTCCATCGCGCCGGGGCCGCCTCCCGTGATCACGGCGAAGCCGGCCTCCACCAGCCCGCGCCCGAGGGCGACCCCCGCCTCGTACTCGGGCGAGTCCACCGGCGTACGGGCCGAGCCGAACACACTGATCGCGGGCGGGAGTTCGGCCAGCGTGCCGAAGCCTTCGATGAACTCCGACTGGATGCGCAGGACCCGCCAGGGGTCGGTGTGCACCCAGTCGGAGGGGCCGCCCGCGTCGAGGAGCCGCTGGTCGGTGGTGCTCGCCTGTACCTGGTCCCGCCTGCGCAGCACCGGGCCCAGCCGCTGCTCCTCCGGTGGCCGCTTCTTGCCCTCGGGGTTGCCAGTAGCCATGTGCGCTCCCTCCGCTTGCAGGTGTTCCACCCCAGCGTAGGTCTACGCGGGTTACGGAGGGGGGACGTGAGGATGTCCGCCCTGAACCGCCACGCGATACGGCTCAGCCGGTCAGCCAGGCGCGCAGCCGCTCCTCGCCCGCCAGGATCTTCGCCGTCTCCACCCGCTCGTCACGCTTGTGCGCCAAGTGCGGGTTGCCCGGGCCGTAGTTGACCGCCGGGATGCCGAGCCCGCTGAAGCGGGAGACGTCCGTCCAGCCGTACTTGGGCAGCGGGGTGCCGCCGACCGCGTCGATGAAGGCGGCGGCCGCCGGGTGGGAGAGGCCGGGGAGCGCGCCGCCGCTGTGGTCCTCGACGACGAACTCCTCGACACCGCAGTCGGCGAACACCTCACGGACGTGGGCGATCGCCTCCTCCCCGGTGCGGTCGGGCGCGTAGCGGAAGTTGACGGTCACGACGCACTCGTCGGGGATGACGTTGCCGGCGACGCCGCCCGAGATGCCCACCGCGTTCAGGCCCTCGCGGTATTCGAGGCCGTCGATGACGGGGTAGCGCGGCTGGTACTCGGCCAGCCTGGCCAGGATGGGGGCCGCCGCGTGGATCGCGTTCGAGCCCATCCAGCCGCGGGCTGAGTGGGCGCGCTCGCCCTTCGTCTTCAGCAGCACCCGCAGCGTGCCCTGGCAGCCGCCCTCGACCTGGCCGTCCGAGGGCTCCAGGAGGATCGCGAAGTCGCCCTCCAGCCACTCGGGGTGGGCGTCGGCCACATGCTTCAGCCCGTTCAGGTGGGCGGCGACCTCTTCGTTGTCGTAGAAGACGAAGGTGAGGTCGCGGTTGGGGGCGGGGACCGTGGCCGCGATACGGAGCTGGACGGCCACGCCCGACTTCATGTCGCAGGTGCCGCAGCCCCACAGCACCCCGTCCTCGTCGAGCCGGGAGGGGACGTTGTCGGCGATGGGGACCGTGTCGATGTGGCCGGCGAGGATGACGCGCTCGGCGCGGCCCAGGTTCGTCCGCGCCACGACGTTGTTGCCGTACCGGTCGACCGTCAGATGCGGCAGAGCGCGCAGGGCGCCCTCGACGGCGTCCGCGAGCGGCTTCTCGCTGCCGCTCTCCGAGGGGAAGTCGACGAGCCGCGCGGTGAGCTCGGCGGCGTCCAGGGTGAGGTCAAGGGGTGTGTCGGCCATGCCGTCGACCCTAGCGCCCCGGGGCGCCTGGGCCCGTCCGTGACGGGATGCGTACGGCCCGCACGGGCGGCGGCCCCCGGGCGGCACGAGCAGCCGACCCCCGGCGGCACGAGCAGCCGACCCCGCGGGTGGCAGAGGCGCTCGGCCACGGGCGGCACGGGCTCGTCCCCGGCGGGGCTCTTGTTGTCCACAGCCCCACACTCCGCCGACAGACGGCTCCAGTACCTTGTACGACGTGTCAGAGCCGTCCCCCACTCCCACCCGGCGCGGCCGCCTCCTCCGTTTCGGAGGGGCCGTCGTGGTCCTGCTCGCGCTCGCGGGCTATCTCACCGTGCAGTACCTCACCGGAGGCACGGGTGCGCCGAGATGCAAGGTCGTCTCGGGCAAGGGCGACGGGGCGTCGTACGAGTTCACCCCCGAGCAGGCGGTGAACGCGGCGACGATCTCGGCGGTCGGCACCACCCGAGGCATGCCCGAGCGCGCCGTGACCATCGCCCTCGCGACCGCCCTCCAGGAGTCGGGGCTGCGCAACATCCAGCACGGCGACCGCGACTCGCTCGGCCTGTTCCAGCAGCGGCCCTCGCAGGGCTGGGGGACGACGAAGCAGATCATGGACCCGACGTATGCGGCGGGGGTGTTCTACGAGCACCTGGCCAAGGTGCCCGGCTATTCGCGGCTCCCCCTCACCGTCGCCGCGCAGCGCGTGCAGCGCAGCGGCTACCCGCAGGCGTACGCGAAGCACGAGCCGGACGCCACGCTGCTCGCCGCGGCCCTGACCGGCCGTGCGGCGGCCACGCTGACCTGCGAGGGGCGCCCCGCCGCGACCCCGGCCGGCGGCGCGGACTCGGTGCGGGCCGCGCTCGTACGCGACTTCGGGCGCGACGTGCTTCAGGAAGCCGGGGCCGACGTGGCGTCCGCAGGTGCGTCCGCCTCGCCCACGGCCTCCGCCGACGCGTCCGCCTCGCCCGCCACCGCGGGCGCCGGGAGCCGGACCGTGACCGTCCCCGTGCGCGAGGAGGCCACCTCCGGGACCAGTGCCCAGCAGCGCGGCTGGGAGCTGGCGCACTGGGCCGTGGCCAACTCTTCCACGCTGCACATCGAACGGGTGTCGTACGCGGGGCGGGAGTGGACGGCCGGAGACACCGACAGCGCGTGGCGTAGCGCCGACGCGAAGGGGGGCCCGGCCGCGGGGAAGTCCGCCGCCGAGGTCCACATCGTCACTGGACAGTAGTGCGAGCCCTCCCCCCTCGGAGGGACCCGCGCCGCCCGGTGTCGACGATGTGCGCAGGTTTTCGCGCACTCACTCCCGCATCCGCCAAATCCCTTGAGAACAAAGGGCCGTAAGGATTCAGCAGACTTTCCGACCGGGTGTTTTTTGCCCGTTTTTATCCGCAGCTGATAATGCGACGCATTACCAACTCTTTACGTCGGGCCACCGCAACCTTCGCGGGCTTCGAGCGGTAGTCACTGCGTCTACGCAACGGAACGATCACCGGCAGCCAGCCGGCTGCAACTCCCGGGGCGCAGTCGGATACTTCACCGTTTCCTCCCGTCTAAGGAGCATCATGTCCCTCCCCCTGACCCGCCGGATCGCCCGTGCCGCGCTGCTCGTCGCAGCGGGAGCGGCAGCCGGGGTCGGTGCGGCCGGCTCCGCCAGCGCTGCGGCCGAACTGCCGGCCACCCCCGACCTCGGCGGCCTGACCGCCCTGGACGGGGCGAGCGTCGGCAACACCGTCGACGGTGCGGCTCAGAACGTCACCGGGCTGGCCGGCGACACCGGCAGCAAGGCGGTCAAGAAGGCCGTGCCCTCCGCGGGCAAGACCGGTGGGAAGGTCGCCAAGACGGCGACGCCGGCCGCCCAGAGGGTGGCCGGGGGTGTGGCGGGGCAGGCCGGGGGTCTGCTCGGTGACACCGCGAAGACCGCCACCGGGGCTGGGCTTCCGACGGACTCCGTGACCAAGGGGGGGCTGCCCACGGAGCAGCTGCCGCTGAAGGGTCTGCCGCTCGGCTAGTCGCCGGTGCTGTACGGGCGAGGGGTCCAGGGAGTTTCCCTGGACCCCTCGCCCATGCTGTTTGAACGTGCGGGTCGCGAGGAGGGCTGGTCGCGCTGTCTCCCGGAGCCCCTTACGGGGCGCTCAGGCGCTCTACCGCTGCCGCTACGCGTTCGTCCGTGGCTGTCAGGGCCACGCGTACGAAGTGGTTGCCCGCTTCGCCGTAGAAGTCGCCGGGGGCGACGAGGATGCCCAGGTCGGCCAGGTGGGCCACGGTGGCCCAGCAGGACTCGTCCCGGGTGGCCCAGAGGTAGAGGCTGGCCTCGCTGTGTTCGATGCGGAAGCCGTGGGCGAGCAGGGCGTCGCGGAGGGCCGTGCGGCGGGCGGCGTAGCGCTCGCGCTGTTCGCGGACGTGGGTGTCGTCCGACAGGGCGGCGACCACCGCGGCCTGAGTCGGCGCGGACGTCATCATGCCGCCGTGCTTGCGGATCTGGAGCAGGTCGCCGAGGACCGCGGGGTCGCCCGCGAGGAACGCGGCGCGGTAGCCGGCCAGGTTCGAGCGCTTCGAGAGGGAGTGGACCGAGACGATCCCCTCGTACGAGCCGCCGCACACGTCAGGGTGCAGCACCGAGACCGGGTCGGCCTCCCAGCCCAGCTCGATGTAGCACTCGTCGGAGAAGACGAGGATGCCGTGCTCACGGGCCCAGGCGACGATCCGGGTCAGCTCGTCCTTCGACAGCACCTTGCCGGTGGGGTTCGAGGGCGAGTTGAGCCACAGGAGCTTCAGGCCCTTCGGGTCCAGCTGCGTGGGGTCGTCGTAGACCTCGTAGTCCGCGCGGGCCAGGCGGGCGCCGACCTCGTACGTCGGGTAGGCCAGCCGCGGGTAGGCGACCTTGTCGCCGGGGCCGAGGCCCAGCTGGGTGGGGAGCCAGGCGACCAGTTCCTTGGAGCCGACCACCGGGAGTACGTGGTGGTGGGTGACGTCGCGTGCGCCGAGCCGTCGCTGTACCCAGCCCGTGACCGCGTCCCGCAGTTCGGGCGTACCCCACACCGTGGGATAGCCCGGCGAGTCCGCGGCCGCGACCAGAGCTTTCTGGATCAGCTCGGGCACCGGGTCGACCGGGGTGCCGACGGACAGGTCGACGATGCCGCCCGGGTGAGCGGCGGCCGTCGCCTTGTAGGGCTCCAGCTTGTCCCAGGGGAAGGTGGGAAGCCGGTCGGAGACTGCGGACACGGGATCTGGCTCACTTTCTCTGTACTCGCCGGTACGGCAAACGCCTCGGTCCCGTACGGCAGCGATCAAGGTGATCAGGCCGTACGGGACCGAGGCGGCGCGTGTGCGGGCCGCTTACTGGTTCTGCGGCGGCAGCGCTGCGATGAAGGGGTGGTCGCGCTCGATCAGGCCGAGCTTGCTGGCACCGCCGGGCGAGCCGAGCTCGTCGAAGAACTCGACGTTCGCCTTGTAGTAGTCCTTCCACTCTTCGGGAGTGTCGTCCTCGTAGAAGATCGCCTCGACCGGGCACACCGGCTCACAGGCTCCACAGTCGACGCATTCGTCCGGGTGGATGTACAAGGACCGGGAGCCCTCGTAGATGCAGTCGACCGGGCACTCCTCGATGCACGCCTTGTCCTTGACGTCGACACAAGGCTGCGCGATGACGTAGGTCACGCTGTCGTTCCTCCTCGATAGGGCGCTGGCGGGCCTCCATAGGCTCCGCCGCCTGGCGCGCGGGAGCGCGGCGTCGTCGATGCCCGCCCCTAGTATCTCCGTTCTTGGGCATGATCCGAACAGGAGGGGTGAACTGACCTGTGGAAATCTCTGCGGCCGGCCGCCTTGAGGTCCGTATCACCGCTGCTGACGTGGGAAAACGTGTCTCTGTTCGGCAGCAGATCGAAGATGCCCGCGAGGGTGAGTTGTTCACCGACACGGTTGGCGTTCTCACATCATGGGACGACGGTGTGCTGCTGATCACACGACGGACCGGCGAACGTGTCCGGATTGCGGAATCCGCGCTGGTCGCGGGCAAGGTCGTGCCGGCCGCTCCGGCGCGTCGGCGGGGCCCCGCGGCCTCGTACGAGGAGCTGGCACGGGTCGCGGCGCGGGCCTGGCTGCCGGTGCAGAGCGAGCGCCTCGGGGAGTGGGAGCTGCGTGCGGCCTCCGGATTCACCCGGCGCGCCAACTCCGTCCTGCCGCTCGGGGATCCCGGCGTGCCGCTGGACGAGGCGCTGACGTACGTACGGGACTGGTACGCCGCCCGTGACCTGCCCGCGTACATCCAGACCGCGACCGGCGCCGAGGGCACGCAGGAGCCGCTGTGCGCCGAGCTGGAGGCGCGTGGCTGGGCGCGTGAGGTGACGGCCGAGCTGTGGATCGGCTCGCTCGCGCCGATCGCGGACCGGGAGGCACCGGAGGTCGTGCTCTCCCGCGAGGCGGACGACGCGTGGCTGGGCCGGTACCAGCGCAAGGGACTGAGCGAGGTGGCCCTGAAGGTGCTGGGCAGCGGCCCCTCGGTGTGGTTCGCGACGGTGCCCGGCCCGGAGGGGGAGCCTCCGGCCGCGATCGGACGCTGCGTGGTCGACGGCCGCTGGGCCGGTTTCGCCGCCGTCGAGGTCGCCCCCGCCGCCCGCCGCCAGGGCCTCGCCACCGCCGTCATGGCCTCCCTGGCCCGCCAGGCCCTGGCGGAGGGCGCCTCGGCCGCCTGGCTCCAGGTGGAGACGGAGAACGCCGAGGCACGGGCAATGTACGCGGGGATGGGCTTTGGGGTGCATCACACGTATCACCACTACCGCTGGGCAGCGGGCCCGGGTGACGGGAGCGGTAACGCCGACGGGGGCAGCACCGACGCGGGCAGCGCCAACGCAGGCAGCGCCGACGCAGGCAGCACCGACGCAGGCAGCACCGACGCAGGCAGCACCGGCACGGGCAGCACCGGCACGGGCAGCACCGGCACGGGCAGCGCCGACACGGGCAGCGCCGACACGGGCAGCACCAACGCAGGCAGCACCAACGCGGGCAGCACCGGCACGGGCAGCACCGACACGGGGAGGGGCAACGCAGCGAAGGCCGGAGGCAGTGGTGCCGGGAGCGGGGGTGCGGAGGCGGGCGTCGCCGGGCGGTCGGGCGGGCAAGCGCTCGGCCGGCTCATCGGTGGGACGGGCGGACCGGCCGGTCCCACCAGTGAGCGCGACGGCAGGTCGGCCGGCTCCCGTCGTGGGGAGAGTGGCCCTTTCGGGGGCGACGGCTCGTATCGGTCGGTGTGAGGGGGCACGAGGCAGTCATGCGTGGTCCTCAGCCACCGGAGCCGGAGCGGGCCGCCGAGGTGCGGCGGCAGTTCGCCGATGAGGCGCGGGCCGAGCGGCCCGACCTCGCGGTGCTGTGTCTGCTGCTGGGGGCCGCGGCGGACGGGACGCTGGACGAGGCCGGGATGGACGCGGCGCAGATCGAGCTGGACCGGCTGGCGGGGCAGGTGCCGTTCCGCCCGGGCGGCCCGCGGTCCTGGGCGGTCGCGCTCGCGGAACTGCTCGGCGGGCGCTGCGGCTTCCGTGGCTCGCCGGCCGACTACCAGCGGCTGGAGTCCTCGCTGCTGCACGAGGTGCTGCTGCGGCGGCGGCGCGGGTTGCCCATCCTGCTCTCCGTGGTGTGGATGGAGGTCGCGCGGCGAGCCGGCGCGCCGGTGTACGGGGTCGCCCTGCCCGGGCATTTCGTCGTCGGCTTCGGGCCGGCCGAGGAGCAGGTGCTGGTCGACCCCTTCGACGGCGGGCGCGTGCTCACCGGCTCGGACGCGGAACTGCTCGTCGCGGGCGCGACCGGCGCCCCGCTCGACCCGTCGATGCTCTCCCCCGCCGACCCGCTCGACGTCGTCCTGCGCATTCTGAACAACATCCGCGCCTGGGCGGCCGCCCGCCCCGAGCGCTCGGATGTGGCGCTGTGGGCCATCGAGCTGTCCCTGCTGCTGCCCTCGCATCCGGCCCGGCTGCGCTATGAGCGGGCCCAACTCCTTGTCCACCGGGGCGACTTCCTCGGCGGTGCCGCCGAACTCGACGCGTATGCGGAGGTGGTGGGCGCCGTGGACGAGCCCGCGGCGGACCGTGTGCGGCAGCAGGCCCGGGCCGCGAGGGCGCGGCTCAACTGACCCGTCTCGCGGGGCGATCGCAGTCCACCCCAGCCCCTGCAAGATTGCGCAGTTCCGCGCGCCCCCGGGGGGCTACAGCCAGCCTTTCTCCCGTGCCGTGCGGACTGCCTCCGCGCGGTTGCGGACGGCCAGTTTCTGTATGGCTGTGGAGAGGTAGTTGCGGACGGTGCCCTGGGACAGGTGCAGGGCGGTGGCCAGCTCCGCGTTGGTGGAGCCGTCGGCCGCCGCGCGCAGTACCTCGCGTTCGCGGTCGGTCAGGGGGTTGGCGCCCCCAGCGAGGGCGGCGGCAGCGAGGGTGGGGTCGATGACCCGCTCGCCGGCCAGGACCTTCCGTACGGCTTCGGCCAGTTGGGCCGCCGGCGCGTCCTTGACGAGGAAGGCGTCGGCGCCGGCCTCCATCGCGCTGCGCAGATAGCCCGGGCGGCCGAAGGTCGTCAGGATGACCAGCTTCAGGGCGGGGAGCGCCTTGTGGACTTCGGCCGCCGCCTCGATGCCCGTCTGCCCCGGCATCTCGATGTCGAGCAGCGCGACGTCGACGTCGTGTTCACGCGCCGCGGCCAGTACCTCGTCGCCGCGCGCCACCTGGGCGACCACCTCGATGTCGGGTTCGAGGCTCAGCAGGGCGGCCAGCGCCTCGCGGACCATCGACTGGTCCTCGGCGAGCAGGACCTTGATCGTGCGGCTCATGCCCCGGATCCTACGGGGTGATCCGCGGCGTCGGCCGGGGCTCCCGTCGATACCCGGGCGACCAGCCGGAACCCGCGCTTCACCCGCCCGGCCTCCAGTGTTCCGCCCGTCTTCTCCAAACGCTCGGTGAGCCCCGTCAGACCGTTGCCGGCGGTGCCCCCCGCCGAGCCACCCGAACCGTCGTCCTCCACGGACAGTTCGAGCACCGGGCCGTCCAGTGTCTGGCGGTGTACGAGCTCCACCACGCAGCGCCGGGCCCCGCTGTGCCGTACGACATTGGTGATCGCCTCGCGCAGTGCCCAGGCGAGTGCCGACTCGCTCTCCTCGGGGACGCCGGTGAGGTCCGGTTCGGCCGGCAGCTCGGCGGTGACCCCCGCCGCGGTCAACGCGACCTGCGCGCCCGCGAGTTCGCCGGACAGCCGGGGCCGCCGGTACCCGGTCACCGCCTCCCGTACGTCGACGAGGGCCTGGCGGCTGACCTGTTCGATGTCCGCGACCTGCTGGGCCGCCTTGTCGGGGTGGTCGGGGAGCATGCGTCCCGCCAGCTCACTCTTCAGCGTGATCAAGGAGAGCGAGTGGCCCAGCAGGTCGTGCAGGTCTCTGGCCAGCCGCAGGCGCTCCTCGTTGGCGGCGAGTTGGGCGACGGTCGCGCGGGCCTCGCGCAGTGCGATGGTCGTCCGGACCAGCTCGCGTACGCCCGTCATCGCGAACCCGCCGAGGAACGCCGGGATGAGGAGCCCCGCGAGATACGCCTTGCCGCCCGGGACGATCAGGGCGAGCGTCGTCAGCGCCGCGGCCACGGCCGGGATGGTCAGGCGTGCCAGCTGCAGCGGGAGCGCCGCACCGGACGCGATCGCGACGTACACGAACAGGACGAGCCATTCCCGTCCCAGGGTGAGGGAGAGGACGGCCGCCTGGGTCCCGAGGACCGCCAGCGAGCCGAGGACCAGGCCGTTGGTCTCGCCGCGGCCCGTGCGGAAGAGCAGCACGCCGTACCACGCGACGAAGGCCGCCAGGCCGATCCAGCCGAGGACGACGACACCGGTGCTGTGCCCACCGTGCACCAGGTCGCTGACCGGCGCGCTCAGATAGACGAGCCAAATGCCGGTCCACAGGGCCTTGACCATCTTCTGCTTGCGGTTCTGCGGGCGCTGCCCGATGCCGACGCTGCTCACGCCTTCAGCGTGTCCTTCCGGTACAGCCAAGCCGCGCCGCCCGCGAACAGGACGAAGGAGACGGCGAGGATGGCGAGGTCCTTCGCATGCGGGGCGTCGCCCAGTTCGATGGCCTGCCCGAGGGCAGCGTACGCGTGTGTGGGCAGCCACTTCGCTATGGACTGCAACCAGTCGGGGAAGGTCGCGGTCGGCATCCACAGGCCGCCGAGGATCGACAGACCGAAGTAGACGATCATCGTGATCGGACGGACCGCGTCACCGCTGGCCAGATAGCCGATGGCGACGCCGAGCGCGGCGAAGACGAGGCTGCCGGCCCAGATGGCGCCGGTGAGCGCGAGCCACTGCCAGGCGTCCAGGCGTACATGCTTCACGGCTGCCGCGACCACGAAGACGATCACGATCGAGGGCAGGCTGATCACCGCGGCGCTGGCGGTCTTCGCCAGCACATAGCCGCGCCCCGGCAGCGTGGTGAGCCTCAACTGCCGTACCCAGCCGCTCTCCCGCTCCTTGGCGATGCGCTCGCTGTTTCCCATCAGGACGGCGGTCAGGGCCCCGAAGGAGGCCATCGAGACCATGAAGAAGGTCGGGAGGGTGAGCCCGGTGCCGTCCACCTCGGTCGTGCTGTCGGCGCTGCCCGCGATCAGCAGGAAGAGGGCCGAGGGGTAGATCACCGAGAAGAACAGAAACTTGCGGTTGCGCAGGGCGCGGGTGATCTCCAGCTTGATGAGGCTGTTCACTTCGACTTCGCCTCCTCGGCGACGGTGTTGGCCTCTTCGGCGGCGGTGTTGGCCTCTTCGGCCGCGGTGATGGCGACGAAGGCCTGCTCGAGCCCGAGCCCGGCCACTTCGAGATTGCGGGGGTAGAGGCCGAGCCCGTACAGCGCGTGTACGGTCGCGTCGGCGTCGGACGACTGGATGCGGACGGTCTGGCCCGACACGTCCACGGAGGTCAGGAAGGGCAGCGCGCGCAGCGGGGCCTCGTCGATCGGGCCGTGAAGGTCGAAGGAGACCCGGCGGGCGCCGGCCTTCGCCTTGATCTCGGCGGCGGTGCCGTCGGCCAGCAGGCGCCCCCGGTGCAGGACCAGGACGCGGTCCGCGATCGCGTCGGCCTCCTCCAGGTAGTGCGTGGCGAACAGGACCGTACGCCCTTGGTCGGCCTGCTCGCGCATGGTGGCCCAGAAGGCCTGGCGGGCGGAGACGTCCATGCCGGTGGTGGGTTCGTCGAGGACGATCAGGTCGCTGTCACCGGCCGTGGCGAGGGCGAAGCGGACCCTCTGCGCCTGACCGCCGGAGAGCTTGTTGACCTTGCGGTCGGCGATCTGGGTGATGCCGGCGCGGGCCAGCACATCGGTGGCGCGGAACGGCTTGGGGTGCAGGTCGCAGGCGAGCTTCACCAGCTCGCCGACCGTGACCTCGTCCATCAGGCCGCCGCTCTGCAGCATGGCGCCCACCCGGCCGCCGATGATCGCCTCGCGCGGGCTGGTGCCGAACACCCGGACCGCGCCGCTGTCGGCGTGCTTGAGGCCGAGGAGCAGATCCAGCGTGGTGGACTTGCCCGCGCCGTTGGGGCCCAGCAGGGCGACGGTCTCGCCCGGGTGCAGATCGAGCGTCAGCCCGTCCACGGCCCGCACGCTCCCATAGCTCTTGGTCACCGATTCGAACCCGACCACCGATGTGGTGGCCGCCGCAGTCGTTGTCATGTGATCCATCGTGGCGGCGGAGGGGGTCGCGTCGGCAGTGCGGTGTGTCCTCAGTCGCGGATGACAGATGTCATACCCACCGCCGCGCCCTGAGGACGAAAGGGCGTCCGGCCGCGGAAACCATGGCGAGACGACGTAAGGGCGCCCCGCCGCGGAAACCATGGCGAGACGACGAAAGGGCACCCGCCGCGGACGCGGAAACCCCGGCAAGACGACGAAAGGGCACCCGGCCGCGGAAACCACGGCCGGATGCCCTCCGGAGAGCGAAGCGCGAGCGCGCCCGCTAGTTGGGGTTGGTGGGGATGGTGACGATGCGCTCGGCAGCCGTCTTCCCGAGCAGTGCCTGCCCGAGAGCCGAGGCCACGTCCTCCGGGCTCACGGCCTTCTTGCTGCCGTCGCCCTTGGTGATCGTGACCCCGTTGAAGGCACCGCCGTACAGCTCTTTGAGCACCTTCAGGTCGTAGTGCTGGACGAGCTTGCCGTTGACCGCCTGCACGCTCAGGAACTTCCAGATGGACTTCTGCGGGCTGAACGAGATGGTGTGGACGGCGTCCGTGCGGACCGTGACGTTCGCGGACATCGCCGGCTTCGCGAACTTGGTCATCATCCGGTCGACCTCGGCGTTCGCGACCGTCGGCCGGCGGGTCTTGGTGGCGACCTTGACCGGGGTGGTCGTGCCGGTCTCCACCTGGGCGCGGTAGGCGTCCTCGACGGCCTGGGTCGAGGAGGCGACGTCGATGCCCTTGCCCTCCTTGCCGTACACGGCGACGGCCTTGCCCGGCTCGAACTTGATCGTGCCGTCGCTCGCCGACCCGGACCCGCCCGCGGCGCGCTCCAGGGCCGCCTGCAGTTTCTCCTCGTCGACCGGCATCACGGGCTCGACGACGCGTTCCTGGCCGAACAGCGAGCCGATCACCGAGACGGGGTTGTAGTCACTGCCCGCGGCGGCGCGGACGGTGGCCTGGCTGTCGAGCTGGAGCCCGGCCTGGTCCGGCTTGAGCGAGACCGTGTCGCCGTCGACCGACAGCTGGAGCGCCTTGTTCGTATGGGCGCCGAAGGCGTCGTCGAGCTTCTTGGCGGCCTCGTCCCGGGTGCCGCCGCCGATGTCGACGCCGAGCACGGTGGTGCCCTTGGGCACGTCCGAGTGGTTCATGAGCAGCCCGGCACCGTAGGCGCCACCGCCGATGACGACCACGCCGGCAACCAGCAGCTTCAGCTTGCTGCGGCCGCCCTTCTTCTTCGCCGGCTTCGACGAGGCGGCCGGCTGCTGGACCGGCTCGGGCAGCTTCGGCGGGGTGTGCGGCAGCGGGCCGTCGGTGTGCGCGCCCGGCCCGAACGGGGAGTTCTGGGCGGACGGCACGACGGGGATG
This sequence comes from Streptomyces sp. NPDC058246, assembly GCF_042881985.1. Taxonomy (NCBI): domain Bacteria; kingdom Bacillati; phylum Actinomycetota; class Actinomycetes; order Kitasatosporales; family Streptomycetaceae; genus Streptomyces; species Streptomyces sp. NPDC058246. The sequence continues at coordinate 344,209 of NZ_JBHVWZ010000003.1, forward strand.
CCGCTGGTCAGGGTGTGCCCGGAGACATTGTCGCCGGGGCCGCCGTAGCCACCGGCACCCGGGTCGGGCGCGGGCTTCTGCGGGGTGAGGATCGCGGTGTCGTCGCTCAGACCACCACTGAGACCGCCGCGCGGGGTGACGCCCGGAGCGCCGCCGGGAGCACCGGGGGCGCCGCCCCCGGGGTATCCCATGCCCGGCCCTGCGGCCAGGCTGCCCGGTGCCGCGCCCGGACCGGTCGGCGGCACCAGCGGGCCGTCTCCGGTGACCGGACCGCCGGTCGGGCCCGCGGGGCCGCGCTGCCCGCCCTGACCGCCTTCGGCGAAGTACGGAAGGTCGTCGCGGCGCGGTTCGCCCCCGTTGCCGGATCCGCCGGGCGGACCGGCGTGCGATCCGACGGCCGGGAAGGACCCGGTGTTGCCCAGCGCCGCGGAGACGTCGAAGGATCCGGTGCCACCGCCGTGGCCGGGCGCCACGGGTCCGGCGCCGGTGGCACCGGGCAGCCCGGCACCGTTCGTACCGCCACCGCCCGCACCGGGGCGGGGCGCGTTCGGGCCCCCGGTCCGGGCGCCGCCCGGACCGGCGCCGTTCCCGGAGCTCGGGCGCGCGCCGCCGCCCGGGGCGCCGGGGCGTCCGCCCTGCGCCCCCGAGGAGCCGGCCGCACCGGCCGCGCTCGCGGGGCCCGAACCGCCCGGCAGGCCCGCACCATTGGTGGCGCCGCCTCCCGGCCCGCCCTTGGGCGCACCGGACTTGCGCGGCGCGAACCAGTCGCTCGTCTTCTCCTCGGCCCCGGCGGGACCGTCCGCGGACGGGGACGGGGCCGTCGCGGTGGGTGCGGCCATGGTGGTGGACGCGCTCATGGGCGAACTCACGCCCAGCGGCGGCTCCGCGCCGGTGCCGACGCCGTCGGCGCCCTCGGCGGGCGACTCGGTGTCCGCGACCGGCGTACGGACGACGACGGGCGGGATGGGCCGCGATCCGGGGATGTTGATCCGGATCCGTGTCGTCAGCGTGGTCTCGGTCTTGCGCTCCTCCGGCGGGTTGCCGGTGGCCGAACGGCCGGCGTCGACACCGCTTTCGGAAGCCGCGGGGGTCCCGTACGGCGGCGTCCCCGACGGGTACGCGGCTCCACCGCGCCCGTTGGGCCCGGAGGACGAACTGTCAGTTTCACGACTCAAGGCAGGTTCTCCCGGTTGGCTCCGCCGCCCGTTTCCTCGACCTCATCTCGGGCAGCTCGGCGGCGCGCACCACCATACTGGCCGTGTCCCTCGCGCAAACCTCGCCCGCGAAGGAAACCCCCACGGGACCCCCACCTGTTGGATACGGCGAAGTGGTACGTCACTTGCCAAGTCGGACTCCTGAGCGGTCCGGTTGCCGCCCCTGGCCGAGGGTGGCGCACATCACAGCGACGGCCATACCGCCGAGCAGGAAGAGGTAGGAGCCGAGTCCCGCGCCGAAGAGGAAGTCCCCTTCAGGGCGACTGGCGGTGAGCAGGACGACGGCGACCATCCAGCCGACCGCGGGCGAGACCGCCCCGGCCCGGGAGTCCGTCGCCAGCCCGCCGCCCAGGAAAAGCCCGGCCGCGCCCGCCAGCGCGAGCAGCAACCCGCCCGGGAACCAGGCGGATTGCATCAGCGCCCCGGCGGCCCCGACCACCGCGCCCAGCAGGAAGAGTCCCAGGTAGGTGGCGATCCGCCCGGCCGAGGGCGGCGCCAACGGCTCGGCGAGCATGCTCCCCCGCTGCCCCGACGTACTCATCGCGCACCCACCCCTCGAAAAGTCGTACGCATGGCGCACCCACCCGTCGCAGGGCCGTATTCGTCGGCCACCCGCCCTCGCGGAGTCGCACTCATCACATGCCCGCCTCTCCGGCTCCTGGGATGCCCGCGAACAGGTCCGTCTCGCGTCCTACGGGTCGTTCGCCGCGCACCAACTCGTAGTACTCGGTGGTGAAGAGGGGCTGGGCCAGCTCGTTCGAGAGGATGAACCAGGACCCGTCCACCGTGATCTGGGTGGCGTGCGCCCGCATCGCGGCGGCCTTGGCGGCGGCGTACGCGGTGCCGTCGATCTCGGTGGTGATCACCGAGTCGTCGACCACGCCCGGTACGTCGTCGACGGCGGCGGACCGGCTGAACGGCAGCTCCGGGAGCATCTCCCGCAGCCGCGCGAACGCCTCCTCGGCGACCGGGCGCGGCACCCGGTTCCAGTAGATCTTGGAGATCCGCCAGGACTCGCCGAGATCCGGGCGGAAGGCGGCCTCCTCGGCCAGCTCGGCCGCACGCATGGCGACGCGGTGGGCCTGGATGTGGTCGGGATGCCCATAACCCCCATCGGGGTCATAGGTGACGAGCACGTGGGGTCGTACCTCGCGGATCACTTCTACGAGGTGTTCGGCGGCCTCGTCGAGGTCGGCGGACCAGAAGGCGCCCGTGCGGTGGTTCTGCTCGACGCCCATCATCCCGGAGTCCCGGAAGCGTCCGGGGCCGCCGAGGAAGCGGTGATCGGTGACGCCCAGCTCCTTCATGGCGGCGGCCAGCTCGCCGATCCGGTGCGGGCCGAGACCGCCCTCGCGGTCGGGCGCGAGGTACCCGAGCTCCGGCGGAATGACCTCGCCCTCCTCGCCGAGAGTGCAGGTCACCAGCGTCACCTGGGCGCCCTCGGCCACGTACTTGGCCATGGTCGCGCCATTGTTGATCGACTCGTCGTCCGGGTGCGCGTGCACCAGGAGCAGACGCCGGTCGGGCAGTTCCGTCATGGAGCCACCCTACGAGGTGACAGCCCTCCCCTCACCGGCTCCCCAGCCGCCTGTCACTCCTCGTCGTCGAGCACGTGGGCGATTGCGAGCGTTTCTTTCCACTCTGGCGAGGAAGTCGGCCGGAGCGGTACGAGCGGCTTCCTCCGCGCCGAAGGCGTACTCCCACTTCCAGCTCACGCGCGGACTGCCTTCATGGCCTCGTCCAGGACGGAGGTCAGTTTTCGCAGGGCCTCCTGGGCGGTGGCCGGATCTTCGTGTTCCAGACGGCTCTTCGCACGGGAGTAACGGGCGGACAGATCCGGGCGGCGCGCGATTTCGATGTCCCTGGCCCAGGTCAGGACCCAGCTCTGCACGGGGCTGACTGACTGCCACTCGACCGCCTTGGCGAATGCCTCGTCCTTCTTGGCCTGCATCTCGCCCAGACGGCCCGGGTCGACGACGGCGAGGGCCGCCCTCAGGGCGTCAGGGGTGTGCTCGGGACGGGGGATCAGCTCGTGTCCGTGATCAGACTGGGTGCTCATCGTCCTCCTGGGGATGCCCCCGCCAGGGTATCGAGCCGGGGCGGCAGCCGAGCCGGCCTCGGGAGGAGGCAGGAAGCGCGTCGGCGGAGGTTCCGTCCACGGGTGGGGAGCTGACCATGGTGGGGCCCGGAGCCTTTCGTGTCGCGGAGCCGGTGATCTGAACAGGCGTGTGTGTCAGGCGGCCGCGGGAACGTCCACCCGACAGTCACGGCAGCGGCCGGGGGCGGGTGCGCGGAAGGCGCGGTCACAGCCGTCGCAGGTCTGGAGCGGGTGCCGGGTGTCCGGCGGTGGGGTGGGTGCGCGGAATGGGGGTGGGGGCGGCAGCTGGGTGGTGAGGCGATGAGCCAGGAGGGCTGCGGGCCGTCGTAGCCCCTCGGGCGGGAGGTCGGCGGTGAGCGCCCGTCGTACGGCGATGGCGCTGACGTCTCGCTCCAGCCAGGCGGCTACGCCAGGGGCGAGGTGGGCCGTGTCGCAGGCGGAGAGGAGGAGGCGGGGGTCGTGACGGCGGAGGTCCGCGAGGAGGTCGGCAGCGGCCTGGAGGAGGGCGGGGGCGGGGTACGCGGGGCGCGGGACGGCGAGGAGGGGCTTGCGGGGTGCGCGTTGCGTCAGCCGCGTCGGCTGCATCGGCTGCGTCGGCTGCATCGGCTGCGTCGGCTGCGTCGGCTGCGTCGGCTGCGTCGGGGATACCGGGCCGTGGTCGACAGCTGCCTGGCGGTGGTGGCCGGGCTGGTTGCAGGAGATCGTGCGGGTGACGATGCGACCGCCGGGGATGCGCTGACGTTCACGGCGCAGGTAGCCGTGGGCCTCCAGTTCGCGCAGGGCAGCGGCGATACGGGTCGCGCCCTCGGGGAAGCGGGCCGCGAGGGTCTTGATGTCGACGCGGGCGCCTGCGGGGAGGGACTGGATGTGGACGGCCAGTCCGATGGCGAGGCCCGACAACTCCGGGTGCTGGGCGAGGTGGTTGCCGATCACCGTGAAGCGGGTGGCGTGGCGGGCGTTGTCGTGAGTGAGGCCGCCGTGGCCGGTGTCTCGGGAGTCTCCGGAGCGGGGATGGCGCCGGTTCGGGTGTTTGTCGGCGGCATGCCGGGACTGGGCGCGCGGAGGCACGCTAAGGTCTTGCGTATCCATCAGGAAGGTCCGATCTTCCTCGGTGGTCAGGCCCTCGCACTGGGATTGCAGTCCCGGCGAGGGCCGTCGCCTGTCTGCGGTTGTGTTGTGTCGCGCCGAGCGTAGGGCAGGCAAGGGGCCGGAAATCCAGCCGAGTTGGTGATGTTCACTCGCGCGAGTGAGGGGCATGCCGACGTGCGCGGGAGGGTGGGGTGGGGCTTGGTGGGGGCCTTTCACCCTCGTGGTTCTTTGGGAAGAGCGCCCCTGGCACCGGAGCACGGGCGACCGGGTTCCGGTGGGAGAGCACGAGGTTCAGTTCCGCCCAGACCGTCTTGCGTGGGCGTGGGCGTGGGCGTGGGCGTGGGCGTGGGCGTGCGTGGGCGTGGGCGTGGTCCCTGGGTCACGCCCCGCTGGTCGGCGAGCGCCTCGACGAGGACGAGACCCCGGCCGGACTCACCGTCGGGGTCCAACGGGATTCACCAGGCGCGGAGTTGCTCGGTGGCGAGCAGGCGGGCGAGGCGGACGAGCCGGGGTGGGAAGTGGACTGGACCCGGCCCGGCTACTCGACCTCGGGCTCCGGGCGGTCGTCTCCCGGAGCCGGCGTTCGGCGCGGCTCAGAACTTGATGCTGCCGATCATGCCCGCGATGTTGGTGGTCAGCTCGCTGATCGTGGGAGCGACCGTGGAGGAGGCGAGGTAGAACCCGAGCAGCATGCACACGATGGCGTGCCCGCCCTTCAGTCCTGACTTCTTGATCAGAAGAAAGACGATGATCGCCAGCAGCACCACCGCCGAAATCGAGAGTGCCACGGCGGCTCACCTCCAAAGATCCCAGGGACATGGGGGGTCGGACATGGGGGTCGGTAAATCCATACAGCGGGCAGCAGGTTGATACCCACACAGCGCTAGTGATCATAACTATCCGTACGCGCGCATCGATCGGCGCACGGCCGCACAAGGGGGCGCATGGCCAATATGGTCGAGGCATGACGACCGAGCCTCTTTCCTTCCCGCGCCGGTACGCGCGCACGCAGCGGTTCACCTCCGGCGCGCCGCGCGCGTTCACCGTGTCTCCCGACGGTTCCCGCGTGGTGTTCCTGCGGTCCCCGTCCGGTACGGACCGGGCGAATCAGCTGTGGGTTCTCGATGTGGCCGAGGCGGCGGAACGGGTGGCGGCCGATCCGGCGGCACTGCTCGGGGGCGCCACGGAGCACCTGTCGGCCGAGGAGCAGGCACGCCGCGAGCGCAGCCGCGAGGGCGGCGCCGGGATCGTCGGCTATGCCACCGACACTGCGGTCGAGTTGGCCTCTTTCACCTTGTCAGGGCGGCTTTTCACGGCCGAGCTGCGGGCCGGCACGGCACGGGAACTCCGTGTCCCGGGACCGGTGATCGACCCGCGCCCCTCGCCCGACGGGCGGCTTGTCGCGTACGTCTCCAAGGGCGCCCTGCGCGTGGTCGGCGCCGAGGGCGAGGACGACCGGGCGCTCGCGCAGGCCGAATCGGAGTCGGTTTCCTATGGATTGGCTGAGTTCATCGCGGCCGAGGAGATGGGGCGTTCGCGGGGCTTCTGGTGGTCGCCGGAGGGGGACCGGCTGCTCGTCGCGCGCGTCGACGACACGCCCGTACAGCGCTGGTGGATCTCCGATCCGGCGCATCCGGAGAACGATCCGCAGCGGGTCGCGTATCCGGTGGCGGGCAGCGCCAACGCGGAGGTACGGCTCTTCGTCATCGGCCTCGACGGGGCGCGCACGGAGGTCGTCTGGGATCGCGCGCACTATCCGTATCTGGCGCATGTGCACTGGTCAGCGGCGGGGGCGCCGCTGATCCTGGTGCAGGCGCGGGACCAGCGCAGCCAGCTGTTCCTGGCCGTGGCGCCGGACACCGGGGCGACCCGGATGGTGCACGCGGACGAAGATCCACAATGGCTGGATCTTTTCGCCGGCGTTCCCTGCTGGAGCCCCGGCGGACAGCTCGTACGGATCGCCGACGAGGGCGGCGCGCGCGTACTGGAGTTCGGTGAACGGCCCCTGACCGGACCGCAGTTGCACGTGCGGGCGGTGCTCGACGTCTCGGACGACGACGTGCTCGTCTCGGCGTCGGCGGGCGAGGCAGCGGCCGCCCCGGAAACGGGCGAAGTGCATGTGTACCGCGTCAACGAGCTCGGCGTGGAGCGCGTATCGCAGGAGCCCGGCGTGCACTCGGCGGTGCGCGCCGGGGGCGTGACCGTTCTCGTCTCCTCGGTGCTCGACCAGCCCGGCGCCAAGGTGCGGGTGCTGCGCGGGGAAAAGCGACTGGCGACGATCCCCTCGTACGCCGAAAATCCTGGTTTGTCCCCGCGCGTGACTCTGACACAGGGGGGCGCACGGAAAATCCCATGCGCCGTGCTTATGCCTACGGACTACGACGGGGACACTCCCCTGCCGGTCCTCATGGATCCCTACGGCGGTCCGCACGGCCCGCGCGTGCTCGCCGCACACAACGCGCACCTGAGCTCGCAGTGGTTCGCCGATCAGGGTTTCGCGGTGGTCGTCGCCGACGGCCGGGGGACCCCCGGCCGCTCCCCCGCCTGGGAGAAGGCGGTCCGCGACGATTTCACGCTCTCCCTCGACGACCAGGTCGACGCGCTCCAGGGGCTCGCCAAGACCTTCCCCCTCGACCTGTCCCGGGTGGCGATCCGCGGCTGGTCGTACGGCGGCTGGCTCGCGGGCCTCGCCGTGCTGCGCCGCCCCGATGTCTTCCACGCGGGCATCGCGGGCGCTCCGGTCGCGGACTGGCGGCTGTACGACACCCACTACACGGAGCGATATCTGGGCGATCCGACGGCGAACCCCGAGGCGTACGCGAAGAGTTCGCTGATCACCGGCGAGGGGCTCTCCGCGGCCGCCGAGCCGCACCGGCCGCTGATGATCGTGCACGGCCTCGCGGACGACAACGTGGTGGTGGCGCACGCCCTGCGGCTCTCCTCGGCCCTGCTGGCCGCCGGCCGCCCGCACGAGGTGCTCCCGCTGTCGGGCGTCACGCACATGACCCCGCAGGAACAGGTCGCCGAGAACCTGCTGCTGCTCCAGGTGGACTTCCTTCGGCGCTCGCTGGGACTCGCGTAGCCGGTACGGCAACGGACCGGGGCGACATGGCGCGCCCCGGTCCGTTTACGGCACCCGCACGGCCGTACGTTGTTCAGATTGACGCGTCCGTATATCGAGACCGGGTCGGCCGAGTTGCCTGCGTGTAAACGCAGTTGGTGCATCTATGTACGACTATGTCCCCCGGGCATCGTGATCGTCCGACGGCTCCTGAGGCGGTGCGGCGCGCTGCTCCTCCGGCGGAACAACCTGCTTCTCCTCCGCGAAGTGGCAGGCCGAGTCGTGCGCCGCCGGGCCCTCGGTGAGCCGGAATTCGGCGGGCACCGCGAGCAGCGGCACCTCCAGCGCGCAGCGCTCCCGCGCCTTCCAGCAGCGGGTGCGGAAGCGGCACCCGGACGGGATGTTGGCCGGGGACGGCACATCCCCGGCGAGGATGATCCGCTCCCGGTGTTCGCGGGCCTCGGGGTCGGGCACGGGCACGGCGGAGAGCAGGGCCTGGGTGTAGGGGTGCGTCGGATGGTCGTAGATCTCGGCGTCCTTGCCGGTCTCCACGATCCGCCCCAGGTACATCACACCGACCCGGTCGGAGATGTGCCGCACGATCGAGAGGTCGTGCGCGATGAAGACGTAACTGAGGTCGAACTCGTCCTGGAGTCTGTCGAGCAAGTTGATCACCTGCGCCTGCACGGACACGTCGAGCGCGGAGACCGGCTCGTCGGCCACGATGATCTCGGGGCGCAGCGCCAACCCCCGTGCGATGCCGATGCGTTGGCGCTGGCCGCCGGAGAACTGGTGCGGATAGCGGTTGATGTACTCGGGGTTGAGTCCGACCACGTCCAGCAGGTCCTGAACCCGCCTGCGCCGGTCGCCCTTCGGCGCCACCTCGGGGTGGATCTCGTACGGCTCTCCGATGATGTCGCCGACGGTCATCCGCGGGTTGAGCGAGGTGTACGGGTCCTGGAAGACCATCTGGATGTTGCGGCGCACGGCCTTGAGCGCCTTGCCGGAAAGACGGGTGATGTCCTCGCCCTTGTACGTGATCGTCCCGGCCGTCGGCTTCTCCAGGTTGACCAGCATCTTGGCGACCGTCGACTTGCCGCAGCCGGACTCGCCGACGATGCCGAGGGTCTCGCCCCGGCCGAGGTGGAAGTCGACGCCGTCGACGGCCCGGACCGTGCCGACCTGCTTCTTGAAGAGGATGCCCTGGGTGAGCGGGTAGTGCTTGACCAGCCCGCTGACCTCGAGGAGCGCCTCAGGCATCGGGTCCCCCAGCGTCACTTGAGCCGTCAAGGCACTCCCGCCAGAAGAAGCAGGCGCTCCCGCGGACCCCGTCCGCGCCGTCCACCTCCGCGAGCGGCGGCACCTCGGTCCGGCAGATGTCCTGGGCCATCGGGCAGCGCGGGTTGAAGGCGCAGCCGGGCGGGATGTGCATCAGGTTCGGCGGCAGGCCCTTGATGGCGTAGAGCTCCCGGCCCTTCTGGTCCAGGCGCGGGATCGACTCCAACAGGCCCTTGGTGTACGGGTGTGCGGGCGCCTTGTAGATGTCGTGGACCGGCGCCGACTCGACGATCCGGCCCGCGTACATCACCGCGATCCTGTCGGCGACGTCCGCGACCACGCCGAGGTCGTGGGTGATGAGGATCAGCCCCATCTGGAGCTCGCGCTGCAACTCGGCGAGCAGGTCCATGACCTGGGCCTGGACGGTGACGTCGAGCGCGGTGGTCGGTTCGTCGGCGATGATCAGCGCGGGTTCCAGGGCCAGCGCCATGGCGATCATGATCCGCTGGCGCATACCGCCGGAGAACTGGTGCGGAAAGTCGCGCACCCGGTCGGCGGCGGCCGGGATGCGCACCCGGTCCATCAGCTCGATCGCCTTGGCGCGGGCGTCCTTGCGGGACATCCCGCGGTGCACGGTGAACATCTCGCCGAGCTGGTCGCCGACGCTGAGCACGGGGTTGAGGGAGGACAGCGCGTCCTGGAAGATCATCGCCATCTCGGCGCCGCGGACCTTGCGCCGCTCGTCCTCCTTGAGCTTCAGCAGGTCCCTTCCCCGGAAGAGGATCTCACCGCCGGTGATCTTTCCGGGCGGCATGTCGAGGATGCCCATGACGGCCTGCGCGGTCACCGACTTGCCGGAGCCGGACTCGCCGAGCACGGCGAGCGTCTCGCCCTCGTCCACGCTGTAGGTGACACCATTGACGGCCTGGGCGACCCCGTCCCGCGTCCTGAACTCCACGTGGAGATCGCGCACTTCGAGCAGCACGGCCGTCACCTCAGCTTCGGGTCGAGGGCGTCGCGCACCGCGTCGCCGAGCATGATGAACGCGAGCACGGTGATCGCGAGGGCTCCGGCGGGCCACAGCAGCATGTGCGGGGCCTGCCGGATGTACGCCGAGGCCGAGGAGATGTCGATGCCCCAGCTGACCGTCGGGGGCTTCAGACCGACGCCGAGATAGGAGAGTGTCGCCTCCAGGGAGATGTACGTACCGAGCGCGATGGTCGCCACCACGATCACCGGCGCGACCGCGTTGGGTGTGATGTGCCGCAACAGCAGTCGCAGGTTCGAGGCGCCGAGCGCCCGGGCCGCCTGCACGTAGTCGTTCTGCTTGATGGTGATGACGGAGCCGCGCGCGATACGGGAGATCTGCGGCCAGCCGAGCAGCACCATGAACCCGATGACCGGCCAGACCGTCGTACTGGTCACCACCGAGAGAAGGACCAGACCGCCGAGGACGACGGGGATCGCGAAGAAGATGTCGGTGATCCGGGACAGGAACGAGTCCCACACCCCGCCGAAGAACCCGGCGAGCCCGCCGAGCACCGAGCCGAGGACCGCGACGCCGAGCGTGGCGCAGACACCGACGGAGATGGAGACGCGCGTCCCGTACACCGTCCGCGTGTAGACGTCGCAGCCCTGCCCGTCGAAGCCGAAGGGATGTCCGGGCTGAGAGCCCTCCTGGGCCTTGGCGAGGTCGCACTGGAGCGGGTTCCCGGAAGCGATCAGCGAGGGCCACAGCGAGATGACCACCAGGAAGAGGATGACGAGCCCGGAGATGATGAAGACGGGATTGCGCCGCAGGTCGCGCCAGGCGTCGGACCAGAGCGAACGCGGCTTCTCCTGGGGGCCGGCGCCTTCCGGGCCCCCAGGGGCCCGTCCGCCGGAGGCGGCTGACGGAGACTGCTCGAGGGTCGCCGCCTCGCTGGTGGCGAGGTCCATGGCGCCGCCCATACCGGTCGCGGCGATGGCGCCGTCTCGCTCGTAGGGCTCCTCAGGCATAGCGGATCCTCGGGTCGAGTACGGCGTAGAGGAGGTCGACGAGCAGATTGGCGACCAGGAAGACGATCACGAGGACGGTCACGAAGCCGACCACGGTCTGGGTGTTCTGCCGGAGGATGCCTTGGTAGAGCTGGAAGCCGACGCCGTGGATGTTGAAGATCCGCTCGGTGATGATCGCGCCGCCCATCAGCGCGCCGATGTCGGTGCCGATGAAGGTGACCACCGGGATCAGCGAGTTGCGCAGCAGATGCCGGGTGATCACCCGGTGCCGGGGCAGGCCCTTGGCGACGGCCGTACGGACGTAGTCGGACCGCTTGTTCTCCGCGATGGAGGTCCGGGTCAGCCGGGTCACGTAGGCGAGCGAGACGGAGGCCAGCACCAGGCCCGGCACGATCAGTTCGCCGAAGGCGGCGTCCGAGGACACGGACGGTTTGATCCAGCCCCACTCGACGCCGAGCAGCAGCTGGAGCACCAGACCGGTGACGAAGACCGGCACCGAGATGACGACGAGGGTGATCAGCAGGACGCCGGTGTCGATGGGCCGGCCCCGGCGCAGGCCGGTGACGACGCCGAGCGTGATGCCGACGACGATCTCGAAGAGGATCGCGACGATCGTCAGCCGGATGGTGACCGGGAAGGACGCGGCCATCAGCTCGGTGACCTTCTGTCCGTTGAAGGCCGTGCCGAAGTCACCGGTGAAGACATGGCCCATGTACGTCAGGTATTGCTGCCAGACGGGCTTGTCGAGGCCGAACTCCTTGCGCAGCTGGGCGGCCGTCGCCGGGTCGCACTGCTTGTCGCCGCACAGGCCCGCGACGGGGTCGCCCATCACGTTGACCATCAGGAAGATCAGCAGTGTGGCGCCGATGAAGACCGGGATCATCTGCAGCAGACGCCGGATCACATACCGTCCCATGGGGCCTCCGGAGGTGGTGGGACAGGCGTCCTGGAACGGCTGCCCCCGCGGCTCAGCTGACCTTGATCTCGTTGTAGACGGGCACGCTGAACTGGTTGAGCGCCACGTGGGAGATCTTGTCCGAGTAGCCGGCGCTGCCGTTCTGGTACCAGAGCGGAATGGCGGCCATGTTGTCCCGTACGACCCCTTCGGCCTGCTGGAAGAGCTTGACGGCCTTGGCCCGGTCGGTCTCGGCGTTCGCCTGGTCGACGAGCTTGTCGAAGTCCTTGTCGGACCACTTGCCGTCGTTGGAGGAGGCGTTGGTGTAGTAGAGCGGCTGGAGGAAGTTCTGGATGAGCGGGTAGTCCATCTGCCACCCGGCCCGGAACGGGCCCGGCATCTTGTGCCGGCCGATCTGGGTGCGGAAGTCGGCGAAGGTGCCGATCGGGTTGCCGACGCAGGCCTTGTCGTTGCCGAGCGCGTTGTTGATGGAGTTGCAGACGGCGTCGACCCACTCCTTGTGGGAGCCGGTGTCCGCGTTGTACGAGAGCTTGAGCTGTCCGCCGGGCAGGCCGCCGCCCTCCTGGATCAGCTTCTTCGCCTGGGCCGGGTCGTAGGTGCAGGAGGCGCCGCACAGCCCCTTCTGGAAGCCGCCGTCCGTGCCGAGCACCGGTGAGGTCCAGTCGCCGGCCGGGGTGCGGGTGTTCTGGAAGATCGTGTTGGTGATCTGGTCGCGGTTGATCGCCATGGACAGGCCCTTGCGGACCTTCTCCGACCCGCTCTTGTCCCAGTTCTTGTCGTAGAACGGGAAAGCGAGCGTCTGGATGATTCCGGCCGGTGTGTTGATGTACCGGTCGCCGAGGTCGCTCTTCACGTTCTTGAGCTGAGAGGCGGGCACGTCGTCGACGAGGTCGAGGTTGCCGGCCATCAGGTCGGTGTAGGCGGTGTTGTTGTCGGTGTAGACCTTGAGGTCCACCCCGGCGTTCTGGGCCTTGTCCGTGCCCGGGTAGCCGTCCCACTTCCGCAGGGACATCACCGAGCCCTTGGTGTAGGAGTCGATGGTGTACGGGCCGTTCCCGACCGGCTTCTTCACCCAGCCCGCGTGGTCGCTGAAGAACGCCTTGGGCAGTGGTGAGAAGGCGGCGTAGCCGAGGGTGTCGGGGAACGTCGAGAACTTCTGGTTGAGCTTGACGGTGAAGGTGTCGGTGCCGGTCACCTTGAGCCCGGAGAGGGTGTCGGCGCTCTGGCCGCCCGAGTCCGGGTGGACCTTGTCGTAGCCCTCGATGTACCCGAAGAAGTACGCGTTCTTCTGGTTGTTCTTCAGGCTCGCCCCGTAGTTCCACGCGTCGACGAAGGACTGCGCGGTGACGGCCTCGCCGTTGCTGAACTTCCAGCCGCCCTTGACGGTGATGGTGAAGTTCTGCGAGTCCGTCGTGTCGATCTTGTCGGCCAGCATGTCCTCGGCCGCGCCGGTCTTGGCGTCGTACCGCTTCAGGCCGCGGAAGACCATGTCGAGGACCTTGCCGCCCTGCACCTCGTTGGTGTTGGCCGGTTCCAGCGGGTTCTGCGGGTCTCCCCACGAGGAGGAGACGATCCCGGAGCCGTTGCCGCCACCGCCGCCGCTCCCTTGGCCCCCGCAGGCGGTCGCCGCGAGGGCTGTCGCCGCCGCGCACGCGACCCATGTGGCGGGCCTGGCTCCACGCATGGCGTGCCTCCTCAAGTGCGCTGTGCCGCCGGCGCCGCGGCGCTGTCCCCTTACCGGCCAATATCGACCGGTAATGGGCACAGCGCACATTCAGCCCACCCGTACGGGGAGTGGGGCATCCGGATGCGCCCTGAGGGTCCCGCGTCCGTCAGTCCGCCCGGGCCACCAACTCCACCTCGAAGCCGTCCGCGTTCTCCAGATACGCGGCGCGGTGGCCCGGGCCCCCCGCGTACGGGTACCGGTCCGGGAAAAGAGGGGACCAGCCGTGCCCGGGCGCCTCGGCGACGAGCCGGTCGAGTTCGGTCCGGTCCGCGACGTGGAAGGCGAGATGGTTCAGGCCGGGACGCAGGCGGTCGTGGGGGCCCTCCCGCAGCGCGGGGGACTGCTCGACGACCAGATAGGTCTCGCCGCTGCGCCAGCTGCGGCCGTGGGGCCATTCCTGGTACGGCTCGCAGCCCAGGCGCTCCAGCAGCCAGCCCCAGGACCGGACCGCGCGTGCCAGGTCCGGCACCCACAGCTCGACGTGATGCAGCATCTCCCACTCCCCCGTTCGTCGGCCGAGCCCTCACAAAAAGCCGGTTCCCGGCACCGCGGTGGCGGTGCCGGGAACCGGCCGGGTCCTCAGGCGCACGGCTCAGGCCGCGTGCACGACGTCCTTCTCCTCGGCGAAGTGGCACGCCGACTCGTGGGCCGCCGGCGAGTCCACGCTGACGAAGACCTCGGGCACCGCGAGGATCGGGGTCTCCTGAGAGCACTTGTCCTGCGCCTTCCAGCAACGGGTGCGGAAGCTGCAGCCGGACGGCGGGTTGGCCGGGGACGGCACGTCACCGGTCAGGATGATCCGCTCGCGGCGCTCACGGGCCTCCGGGTCCGGCACGGGCACGGCCGACAGCAGCGCCTGGGTGTAGGGGTGCGTCGGGTGCTCGTAGATCTGCTCGTCGGTGCCGATCTCGGCCATCTTGCCGAGGTACATCACGCCGACCCGGTCCGAGATGTGCCGGACGATGGACAGGTCGTGCGCGATGAAGAGGTAGGAGAGGTTGAACTCGTCCTGCAGTCGCTCCATCAGGTTGATGACCTGTGCCTGCACCGACACGTCGAGGGCCGACACCGGCTCGTCGCAGATGATGATCTCGGGGTTGAGCGCGAGACCGCGGGCGATGCCGATGCGCTGGCGCTGACCGCCCGAGAACTGGTGCGGGTAGCGGTTGATGTACTCGGGGTTGAGGCCGACCACGTCCAGCAGGTCCTGGACCTTGCGCCGCCGGTCGCCCTTCGGTGCCACCTCGGGGTGGATGTCGAAGGGCTCCCCGATGATGTCGCCCACCGTCATACGCGGGTTGAGCGAGGTGTACGGGTCCTGGAAGACCATCTGGATGTTGCGGCGCACGGCCTTCAGGGCCCGTCCGGACAGCTTGGTGATGTCCTGGCCCTTGTAGAAGATCTCGCCCGCGGTGGCCCGCTCCAGGTTCATCAGGAGCTTGGCCACGGTGGACTTGCCGCAGCCGGACTCGCCCACGATGCCCAGCGTCTCGCCCTGGTGCAGGTCGAACGAGACACCGTCGACGGCCTTCACGGCGCCGATCTGCCGCTTGAACAGGATGCCCTGGGTGAGCGGGAAGTGCTTCACCAGGTTGCGCACCTGAAGGATCGGCTCGCCCCGGTCCACCGGCGCCTCGATCGCGGCGACCGCCTCCGTCTCGGAGTGGGCGTCGACGACCTCCACGTCGGAGACGTTCGGGGTGGCCTCCTGCTCGTCGTTCTTGCTGAGCTCAGCCATGGATCGTCTCCTTCCAGAAGTGGCAGGCCGAACCGCGGCCGACCAGCTCGGTGCCGTCCTGCTCACTCACCGGGAGCAGCCCCGGCACCTCGGTGCGGCAGATGTCCTGGGCCTTGGGGCAGCGCGGGTTGAAGGCGCAACCGGTCGGAATGCGCAGCAGGTTGGGCGGCAGACCCTTGATCGCGTACAGCTCCTGGCCCTTCTGGTCCAGGCGCGGGATCGAGTCCAGCAGTCCCCTCGTGTACGGGTGCGCCGGGCGCTTGTACAGCTCGTGGACCGGGGCGCGCTCCACGATCCGGCCCGCGTACATCACCGCGATCTTGTCCGCGACGTCGGCGACGACGCCGAGGTCGTGGGTGATCAGGATCAGACCCATGTTGTACTCGCGCTGAAGGTCCGCCAGCAGGTCCATGACCTGCGCCTGGACCGTCACGTCGAGCGCCGTGGTGGGCTCGTCGGCGATGATCAGGTCCGGCTCCAGGGCGAGCGCCATCGCGATCATGATGCGCTGGCGCATACCGCCCGAGAACTGGTGCGGGTAGTCGTTCACGCGGGCCGCGGCGGCCGGGATGTTCACCCGGTCCATCAGCTCGATCGCCTTGGCCTTGGCCTCCTTCTTGGAGAGGCCCTGGTGCACCCGGAACATCTCGCCGAGCTGGTAGCCGACGGTCAGGACCGGGTTGAGCGAGCTGAGCGCGTCCTGGAAGATCATGGCGATCTTCTGGCCGCGGATCTTGCGGCGCTCCTCGCCGGACATCTTGAGCATGTCCTGGCCGCGGAAGAGGATCTCGCCCTGCGGGATCCTCGCCGGCGGCATGTCGAGGATGCCCATGATCGCCTGCGCGGTCACGGACTTGCCGGAGCCGGACTCGCCGAGCACGGCGAGCGTCTCGCCCGCGCTGACGCTGTAGTTGACGCCGTTGACCGCCTTGGCCACGCCCTCGCGGGTGTGGAACTCGACGTGCAGGTCACGCACTTCGAGCAGCGGCCCGTCGTCGGCGCCGCCCTCACGCGGGGCGGGCACCGGGACGGAGTCTTCGATGATGGTCACGTAACGCCTCCCTCAGCGCAGCTTCGGGTCGAGGGCGTTGCGGACCGCCTCACCGAGCATGATGAACGCCAGCACCGTGATGCTGAGCATGATCGACGGGTACAGCATGATCCACTGCGCCACGCGGATCTGGTTGCCGCCGTCCGAGATGTCGTTGCCCCAGGACACGCCGTTGAGGCCGAGACCCAGGAAGGACAGGGTCGCCTCGGCGGAGATGTAGACACCGAGCGAGATGGTGGAGACGACGATCACGGGGGCGAGAGTGTTCGGCAGGATGTGCCGGAACATGATCCGCGGGGTGCCCGCGCCCAGTGCCTGGGCGGCGTGCACGTAGTCGGACTGCTTGGTGGTGATCACCGCGCCGCGCATCACACGGGCGATCTGCGTCCAGCCGAAGGCACCCAGCGCCGCGATGACGACCCAGGTCGTGCGGTCCGGGAAGGAGGTCAGCACGACCATGGTGGCGAGCAGGAACGGGATACCGAAGAACACGTCCGTCAGCCGCGACAGGACCGAGTCGACGATGCCGCCGAAGTAACCGGCGATCATGCCCACCAGACCGCCCAGCAGCGTCACCACGAAGGTGGTGCCGAAGCCGACGGCCACGGAGGCCCGGGTGCCGTAGATGACACGCGCGTAGACACTGCGGCCCTGCTGGTCGTAGCCCAGCCAGTCCGCGGAGAAGACATGGCCCAGCTTCGGCTTCTGCAGGAAGTGCTTGGCCAGGTCGCCCTTGACCGGGTCGGTGTCGGTGAACAGCCCCGGGAAGAAGGTGATCGTCAGCAGGATGAGGATCAGCACCGCCGAGACACCGAAGATCCAGCTGTGCCGGAGGTCGTTCCAGGCATCGCCCCACAGGCTGCGGGACTTCTCCGGCTTGCCCGGCTGAGGGGCGACTTCGGCGACGACGGTCGCGTTCAGCGCGTCGACGGCAGCGGTGGTCACAGGGGTGTCAGGCATAGCGAATCCTCGGGTCCAGGACCGCGTACAGCAGGTCGACGAGCAGGCTGGCGAGGAGGTAGACCAGCACCAGGATGGTCACCAGACCGACGAGCGTGGTGCCTTCGCGGCGCACGATGGACTGGTAGATCGTGCCGCCGATGCCCTGGATGTTGAACAGGCCCTCGGTGACGACGGCTCCGCCCATCAGCGCGCCGATGTCGGTTCCCAGGTAAGTGATCACGGGGATCAGCGAGTTGCGCATGAGGTGGACGCCCACCACACGGCTCCTGGGCAGACCCTTCGCGACGGCCGTACGGATGTAGTCGGCGCGCATGTTCTCGGCGACCGAGGTACGGGTGAGCCGGGTCACATAGGCCAGTGAGGCGGTCGCGAGGACGAACGCCGGCATCAGCAACTCGTTGTAGTTCGTGGAGTCGTTCACGTTCGGCGGCAGCCAGTTGAGCTGGAAGGCGAAGACCACCTTCAGGATGAAGCCGAGGACGAACACCGGGACCGAGATCAGCAGCAGCGAGACCAGCAGGATCGCGTTGTCCGCGAACCGCCCGGCGCGCATGCCCGCCCAGACGCCGAGGGCGATGCCCAGGACCACCTCGATGGCGAAGGACAGCGAGGCCAGGCGGAGGGTCACCGGGAACGCCTCACCGAGCACGTCCGTGACGGGGCGGCCGCTCGCGATCTGCGTGCCGAAGTCGAAGTGAAGGATCATGTCCTTCATGTAGTGGTAGTACTGCACCAGGATCGGCTGGTCCAGGCCGTACTGATGTCTCAGTGAGGCGATCACGGCGGGGCTTCCGCCCTTGTCGCCGAACAGGCCTCGCACGGGGTCGCCGGGCAGGGCGTAGACCATCAGAAAGATCAGCAGGGTCGTCCCGATGAAGACCGGGATCATCTGGAGCAGTCGTCGTGCGACGTAGCGCCCCATCGTGCCTCCATGTAGTTACTACGGCGACAGCCGACGGGCCCTTTCCCCGCGCACCCCTGAACGATGCGTACGGAAAGGGCCCCCCGGCCGCTGCCGTCCCCCCGGGTGCGGCGCACGAGGCGGCGCCGCACCCGGGATCACGGGCTGATTGCGGTTACTTCTTGACCTGAACGCCGGTCAGGATCGGGTCGCCGTCCTGGGCGTACGCGACGCCGGTGACCTTGTCCGAGTAGCCCGCGTTGACCTTGTAGTACCAGAGCGGAATGCTCGGCATGTAGTTGACGAGCTGCTTCTCGATCTCCTGGTACTTCTTCTCGGAGTCCGCGAGGGAGCTGGCGGTGTCGGCAGCGTCGATCTCGGAGTCGATCTTCTTGTTCGAGAAGCCGCTCTGGTTGCCGTCCGACTTGCTGCCGAACAGGTCACGGATGAAGTTGGCGTTCATCGGGAAGTCCAGCACCCAGCCACTGCGGTACATGGACTTGACCTGCTGGGCGTCACGCGCGTTGAGGTCGGCCTGGAAGTCGGCCTTGGAGTCGCCGGTGCACTTGACACCGGTGGCGTTGGTGATCGAGTTGCAGACCGCCTCCACCCACTCCTTGTGGCCACCGTCCGCGTTGTACTGGATGGAGATGGCGTTGCCCGGAACGCCACCACCCTCCTTGATGAGCGCCTTGGCCTTGGTCGGGTTGTACGTGAAGACGTCGCCGCCGGCGTTCGGCGTGTAGCCGAGGACGCCCTTGGCGACCCAGCCGGTGGCGGGCTCACGGGTGCCCTGGAGCACCGTCTTGGTGATGGTGTTGCGGTCGATCGCCATCGACAGGCCCTGCAGGACCTTCGGGTCGATGTCCTTCCACTGCTTGGTGTAAAAGGCCGGCGTGATGGTCTGGATCGCCGAGTACGCCTTGTCCACGGCACGGCTGCCGAGGTCCGCCTTGTAGACCGGCAGGTCCTTCGGGGCGATCTGGCGCAGGACGTCGACGTTGCCCGACTTCAGGTCCTCGTAGGCCGTCTCCAGGCTGGTGTAGTTCTTGAAGACCACACCGCCGTTCTTGGCCTTGTCCGGACCCTGGTAGCCGTCGAACTTGGTGACTTCGATCTGCTTCTTGTGCTGCCAGCTGACGAACTTGTACGGGCCGTTGCCGATCGGGTGCTCGCCCGCGGCCTTCGGGTCCTTGTAGAAGGACTCCGGCAGCGGCGAGAAGACCTCGTAGCCGAGCTTGTAGACGTAGTACGGGATCGCCTTGGTGAGCGTGATGGTGAAGGTGTTGTCGTCGACCACCTTCAGGCCGGACATGCTCGTGGCCTTCGGCTTGCCCTTCGCCGGGGCGACGTCGTCGTAGCCCGCGATGTCGGAGAACCAGAAGCTGTTGGTCTGCTTGTTCGCCGGGGCCGCGGCCCAGTTCCACGCCTTGACGTAGGAGTCGGCGGTCACCGGGGTCCCGTCGTGGAACTTCCAGCCCGACTTCAGCTTGACCGTGTAGGTCTTGTTGTCCTTCGTGTCCACCGACTTGGCGTTCACGTAGACGATGTTGCCCTTCTCGTCGTAGCTCACGAGCTGCGAGAAGAGGGACTTGACGACGATACTGCCGTTGGACTCCATGGTGTTGGCCGGCTGCAGCGGGTTCTGCGGCTCGCCCACCTCGACCGAGAACTTACCGGCCGGGTCGATGGCGGCCTTACTGCCGCTGCCCTTGTCGCCACCGCCACCACCACAGGCGGTCGCTCCCAGCGCCACAACCGCGGCTATCGCGACCCACTTGGCGCTCTTGGCACCGCGCATGGGTTCCTCCTCATGAGTCCATTGGTTCACCGCAAAAGGGAGCACTAGTCACACTGCCGACACTTCGGACGGAGAAAGTGCTGGTGCCCCCTGCGCTCGCGAGCCGACGCCACCTGAAGGCGTTTGGCCCGTTGAGTCCGAGCTCTACGCGCCTAACTATCTGCCATGGGCCAGAGCCCGACCACACTCACAAGGTCTCGGTTCGATCACACCTGTCGCCCACTTCTTCCAAAATCCGGACAAAGGGTTTGCTGAAAGATCCCTGCGAAACGGACTTGTTACACATCTATCGGGTCCGACTGTCCGCATTGCGGACGCAAGGGGTGGGAAAACCAGTTGCGGCTACCGTGAGCGCCGTGCGGGGGTCCCGTCGGCGTGCCCACCAGGCCCGGACCCGCGGGGGCGGCGACTGCCCCTCACACGGTCAACGTACTTGCACCGCAGAGCCGTTCGGCGATCGAGCGCCTACGCCCCTGACGGTGCGACAACGACACCGGGGCGTGCTGCGCGGCCGGGCTCCATGTGCAGTGCAGGGTAGTGCGATTCAGCCAACTTGGACGACTGCTCCTGCGTAATCAAGGGTTTTCCCTATCCTCTCGGCCGCGCCCGCACAAACAGAACGGGCACCCCGCGAATGCGAGGTGCCCGAAACGGCTGTGGAACGGTGAGGTCAGCCGTGCTTGGCGCGGCTGGCGGTGCGACCGCGCTCCTTCTGGTCGAGGACGACCTTGCGGATGCGCACGGCCTCCGGGGTCACCTCGACGCACTCGTCGTCGCGGCAGAACTCGAGGGACTGCTCCAGGGAGAGCTTGCGCGGCGGGACGATCGCCTCGAAGGAGTCGGCCGAGGACGACCGCATGTTCGTGAGCTTCTTCTCCTTGGTGATGTTCACGTCCATGTCGTCGGCACGCGAGTTCTCGCCGACGATCATGCCCTCGTACACCTCGGTGCCGGGGTCGGTGAACAGCACACCGCGCTCCTGGAGGTTCGTCATCGCGAAGGCGGTGACGGCGCCGGCGCGGTCGGCGACCAGCGAGCCGTTGTTACGGGTCGTCAGCGTGCCGAACCACGGCTCGTGGCCCTCGTGGATGGAGTGGGCGATGCCCGTGCCGCGCGTGCCGGTCAGGAACTCGGTCCGGAAGCCGATGAGGCCGCGGGAGGGAACGACGAACTCCAGACGGACCCAGCCCGAGCCGTGGTTCGACATGTTGTCCATGCGGCCCTTGCGGACGCCCATGAGCTGCGTGACCGCGCCCATGTGCTCCTCGGGGACGTCGATCGTCATGCGCTCGACCGGCTCGTGGACCTTGCCGTCGATCACCTGGGTGACCACCTGCGGCTTGCCGATGGTCAGCTCGAAGCCCTCGCGGCGCATCTGCTCGACCAGGATGGCGAGCGCGAGCTCACCACGGCCCTGGACCTCCCAGGCGTCCGGGCGCTCGGTGTCGAGCACGCGGAGGGAGACGTTACCGACCAGCTCGCGGTCGAGACGGTCCTTGACCTGGCGGGCGGTGACCTTGCGGTCCTTGACCGCGGCCTTGGCGTCCGCGCCCTTGCCGGTGCCACCACGGCCGACCAGCGGCGAGGTGTTCGTACCGATCGTCATCGAGATCGCCGGCTCGTCCACCGTGATCAGCGGCAGCGCGATCGGGTTCTCGGGGTCGGCAAGGGTCTCGCCGATCATGATCTCCGGGATACCGGCGACGGCGCAGATGTCACCGGGGCCCGCCACCTCGGCGGGCTTGCGGGTGAGCGCCTCGGTCATCAGCAGCTCGGTGATGCGGACGTTGGACATCGTGCCGTCGCGCTTGATCCACGTGACGGTCTGGCCCTTGCGCAGCTCGCCCTGCTCGACGCGGAGCAGCGCGATACGGCCGAGGAAGTTGTCGGCGTCCAGGTTGGTGACGTGCGCCTGGAGCGGGGCGGACTCGTCGTACGACGGCGCCGGGACGGACTCCAGGATCGTGGTGAAGAACGGCTCCAGGCTGTCGCTGTCCTGCGGGACCGTGCCGTCCTCCGGCTTGGTCAGCGAGGCGACGCCGTCACGCGCGCACGCGTAGACGATCGGGAACTCGATCTGGTCCTCGTCGGCGTCGAGGTCGAGGAAGAGGTCGTACGCCTCGTTCACGACCTCGTCGATGCGCGAGTCGGGGCGGTCCGTCTTGTTGATGCACAGGATGACGGGCAGGCGGGCCTGCAGCGCCTTGCGCAGCACGAAGCGGGTCTGGGGCAGCGGGCCCTCGGAGGCGTCGACGAGGAGGACGACCGCGTCCACCATCGACAGACCGCGCTCGACCTCGCCGCCGAAGTCGGCGTGGCCCGGGGTGTCGATGATGTTGATGGTGATGGCCTCACCACCATCCTTCGGGTGGTACTTCACGGCCGTGTTCTTGGCCAGGATCGTGATGCCCTTCTCACGCTCCAGGTCGTTCGAGTCCATCATGCGGTCGTCGAGCGACTCGGCGGCGTGCGCGGCGAAGGCACCGGCCTGCTTGAGCATGGCGTCGACCAGAGTGGTCTTGCCGTGGTCGACGTGGGCGACGATGGCAACGTTGCGGATGTCGTGGCGCGTGGCCATATTGAGGCGCTTCTCCCGGAGTGAGTGGACGGCCTGCGCGTACGTCAGTGCTACGCGGACCCTGCCGGGCTGGACACGCCACGGCCTTACCCCATGGTACGTGGCCCAGCCGGACCCGACCTCCGCAGCCCCGGACGGCCGCCGCGGCCGCGATCATGCCCGCCCCGCCGCCGGCCGTCGTCGTAGCAGGTCAGTGCTGCGACGGGGTCGCCGAAGGCTTGGCGCCCTTCTTCAGGAAGCCCATGTCCTCGTAGACCGGGGTCTGGAAGCCGAAGGAGCCGGTGTTGGCGAGGTTGGCGCGGGCGGCGGTGAGCTGAGGGCGCTGGTAGAGGGGAATGGAGCCGGCGGCGGCCCAGATCCGGGCGTCTGCCTTGCGCATCAGCGCCCGCGCCTCGTCCTCGTCCAGCTCGGCGATAGCCTGATCGAACAGTTGATCGACCTGGTCGGTCCCGACGCGCGTGTAGTTCTGCTCGACGGTCAGCGAGCCGTCCGCCCCCGGCACCGGCTTCGCGTAGATCGGCCGTGCGTCGGTGGCGGGGAAGGCGGACGCGGGCCAGGAGTACAGCGCCAGGTCGTACTGACCCGAGGCAATGTGGTCCTTGAAGTAACTGTCGTCCGAGACCTTGGACACCTCGGTACGGATGCCGATGCGCTGCAGCATCTGCGAGATGCGGTCGGCGACGGCGCGCAGCGGCTCGGAGCCGGGCCCCGAGGGCAGCACGAAGCGGAGCGTCAGCGGCTTGCCGTCCTTGGCGAGCGCCGCGGCGGCCGCCGCCGCACCCGCGGGCGCGGCCGTGCCCTTGGGCGCGTACGCCCCCGACGCCCCGCCGTGCTTGACGAACTGCTTCCCGTCCAGGTGCTTGCCGGCCTGCTCGTCCGCGTGCTTCTGCTGCTCCTTGTGCGGATCGGAGTGCTTCTCGGAGTGCTTCTCCGAGTGGTCCCTGGGGTCCTTCTTCTCCCGGTCGGCGTCGGAGGGCTTGTTGTCCTCGCCGACGATGTACGTCCCGTCGTCGTCGGAGTCCTCGGACGCCTTCTTGCCCTTGGACCCGGCCGCCTTCTCCGTCTTCTTCTGTTCCTTGACCGGCCCTCCGGGCACCCATCCGGCGTCGGCGAGCAGCGCCTGCGCCTCGGCGGTGTCCTGGCCGCCGAGGGCGCCGCTGCCGTCGGCGTAGGCCTGCTGGCCGGCGAGGGCGAGGTGGCTGCCGACCGGCTCGGCGGGCAGGCCCAGCGGCTTGAGCACCACCTGGGCGAGTTCCTGGCGGTTGAGGGCGCGGGCCACGGCGCGGCGCACGCGCTCGTCGGCGAGCGGGCCCTCGGAGCCGTTGAGGGCGAGCTGGGTGAAGGCGGGTTCCAGGGACTTGCGGACCACGAAAGCGCCCAGCGCGGACTGCTGGTCGGGGACGCCCGCGGGCGCCTTGCTCCCCTTCTTCTCGCGCGCCTGCTTCTTGTCGTCGGCGGCCGCGCCGTCGGAGCCGTGCGCGGCGGCCGAGGAGGGCGATGCCGTTGCGGGAGTGGCCGAAGCACTGGCGCCCTGGAGCGGGGTGCTGCCCTTGTCGCGGGCCGCGAGCGTGATCCGCTCGGCCTCGGGGGGGTCGATCTCGGCCAGGTCGAGCCGGTCGGCGGCGAGCGCGGCGGCGCGCTGGTCGCGGGGGACGGCCAGCAGATCGATCTCGGCCAGCTTGGTGGGGCGGCCCCACCAGCGCGGGTTGCGGGTGAGGACGACCTCGCCGCTCTTGTGGTCCACCGTCTGCAGCGCGAAGGGCCCGGCGGTGACCTTCAGCTTCCGTCTCGCCCCGTCGTTGAAGGTGTCCGGGGTGCCCATGACGTCCTTCGGGTACAGCGGCGAGAACAGCGACTTCCAGTCGGCGTACGGACGGCTGAAGGTGACCCTGACCTCCAGGTCGTTCTTGCCGCGTTCGATCTTCTCGATACGGTCGTAGCCGGCGTTGCGGGCCGTCCAGTACGCGGAGTCCTTGCCGGACAGGGCGCGCCACTGGGCGGCGAAGTCGGCGGCGCCGATCTCGCGGCCGTCGCTCCAGACCGCCTGCTGGTTGAGCTTGTAGAGCACGACCTGCTTGGGCTCGCTCTCGATGACCTTCGCGGACTCCAGGAAGTCGTGGTTCTCCTGCGGGCGGCCGTTCGCGTCGAGCCGGAACATCGACGGCAGTACGGCACCGGCGACGCGGGACGTCGCGGCGTCGGCGTCCGCCTGGAACGTGTTCAGCGTCTCCGGTACGGCGTCCACCGCCCAGCGCAGGGTGCCGCCGTCGGCGATCAGGTCACGGGACGCGGGCGCGATGTCCTGCGCGGCGAGGGGCTTGCTCGCCTCCTCGTCGGCGCTGCAGGCGGAGAGGGCGGGTACCGCGAGCGCGCCCGCGGTGAGGAACGCGACCGAGCGCATCACCGCGCGCAGTCCGACGCCGTCGTGGGACATCACTGGTACCTCCGGGTCACCGCTCCGCTAGGGGGCGGGGTCGGCTCTGATCACGTTTGGCGGTATATGGAGCTGATCAGATGTATGCGCCCACTGAAGGGGAGCGGTGTCGTCTCCGGGCGGCGACACGGCGGGGTGGCCGCGAACCCCACCCGTGCGGCGCAATGCCCCCGGCGGCGGGGGCCGCTCTCCTGAGCTTTTTGCCCCCTCCGGCGGCCGGGGCCGCTCTCCGGAGTTTCTTCGCCCCCTCCGCCCCTACCCGTCCCTTGTTCCTGGGGGCTGCCGCCCCCAGACCCCCGCCTTCGGCCTGAACGGCCTCGTCCTCAAACGCCGGACGGGCTGAAACGGCCTGAGCGGGATCGTCCTCAAACGCCGGACGGGCTGAAACGGCCTGAGCGGGCTCGTCCTCGGACGCCGGACGGGCTGAAACGGCCTGAGCGGGCTCGTGCTCAAACGCCGGACGGGCTGTGTCACCCGCGTGCGAGGGGCGCGTTCTCGGTCGTGCGAGCCCCCAATCCGTGCACACGGGTTCCCACCGGTAGGTGTGACGCGCAACACTCGCAGGCGCATGAACGTTGCCGCCTTGGACCACAGCGTCCGCGGAAGTGAGGGCAAGTCATGTCCGTGCACGACGATCTGACATCAGTCCAGCGCTGCCTCGACGACCTGCACAGGTCGCTGGGCCGCCTGGAGCAGCAGATGGGCGGCGGCGGCCTGGAGATACGCCGGGTGCGTACCGACGCAGACCACCTGCGCGAGAGCGTCGCGCTGCTGCGCGAGGCCGCCCCAGGCCTGGCGGGGACACGCCGGCCCGACCTGGTCTCCATCCCCGACACCCCCTACGACAGCTCCCTGTGGACGGACTCGGACGACGAGGGACTCGGCGCCCGCGACCGCCACGCCCCCTGAACCCGACCGGAGTCATGAGTTGGCCACTGGTACGGAACCCCATCTGAACAGCGGCGGCGTACGCACCGGTACGCGCGCCGCGATCGCCGCCCCGCATCTGCGGACGGACCGCTGGTGGCTGGCGCCCGCCGTCACGGCGGCCGGGCTGCTGGCCTTCGTCGTGTACTCGACGTGGCGGGCCTTCGCGGACACGGACTACTACGCGGCGCCGTACGTCTCGCCGTTCTACTCGCCCTGTCTGGCGGAGCGGTGCAGAACCATGCACGCCGGACCGAACGCGGACCTCTTCGGGAGCTGGTGGGGCATCTCCCCCGCCATCATCATCCTGATCTTCCCGCTCGGCTTCCGGCTGACCTGCTACTACTACCGCAAGGCCTACTATCGCGGCTTCTGGGCGAGCCCGCCCGCCTGCGCGGTCGCCGAGCCGCACAAGAAGTACACGGGTGAGACCCGCTTCCCGCTGGTGCTCCAGAACATCCACCGGTACTTCTTCTACGCGGCGATCGTCGTCGCCGGGATTCTCACGTACGACACCGTGCTGTCCTTCCGCGACGAGCACTACCGGTGGGGCCATATGGGGCTCGGCACCCTGGTCTTCCTGGTCAACATCACGCTGATCTGGGCGTACACCCTCTCCTGCCACTCCTGCCGGCACATCGTCGGCGGGAAGCTGAAGCACTTCTCCAAGCACCCGGTGCGGTACCGGATGTGGCAGTGGGTCGGCAGGCTGAACGCCCGTCACATGCTGCTCGCCTGGGCGTCCTTGGTGAGCGTGGCACTCGCCGACTTCTACGTGTACCTGGTCGCGTCCGGCGCCTTCGCCGATCCGCGCTTCTTCTGAGTGAGTGGGGCCTTCTGATGTCCGTGGTCGATCGGCAGGAGTGGGACGTCGTCGTGGTCGGGGCCGGGGGCGCCGGACTGCGTGCCGCCATCGAGGCGCGGGAGCGCGGCGCCCGTACGGCCGTGATCTGCAAGTCGCTGTTCGGCAAGGCGCACACCGTGATGGCCGAGGGCGGCATCGCGGCCGCCATGGGCAACGTCAACTCCGGCGACAACTGGCAGGTCCACTTCCGCGACACCATGCGCGGCGGGAAGTTCCTCAACCAGTGGCGGATGGCCGAGCTGCACGCCCGCGAAGCACCCGACCGGGTATGGGAGTTGGAGACCTGGGGCGCCCTCTTCGACCGCACGAAGGACGGGCGGATTTCGCAGCGCAACTTCGGCGGTCACGAGTATCCGCGGCTCGCGCACGTGGGCGACCGGACCGGGCTCGAGCTCATCCGGACCCTCCAGCAGAAGATCGTCTCCCTCCAGCAGGAGGACATGAAGGAGACGGGCGGCTACGAGTCCCGGCTGAAGGTGTATCAGGAGTGCACCGTCACACGGGTCTTGAAGGACGACGGCGGCCGCGTCTGCGGGGTCTTCTGCTACGAGCGCGAGTCCGGGCGCTTCTTCGTGCTCGAAGCGCCCTCTGTCGTCATCGCCACCGGCGGCATCGGCAAGTCCTTCAAGGTGACGTCGAACTCGTGGGAGTACACCGGTGACGGGCACGCGCTCGCGCTCCTTGCCGGGGCGCCGCTGCTGAACATGGAGTTCGTGCAGTTCCATCCGACGGGCATGGTCTGGCCGCCGTCGGTGAAGGGGATCCTGGTCACCGAGTCCGTGCGGGGTGACGGCGGGGTGCTCAGGAACTCCGAGGGCAAACGGTTCATGTTCGACTACATCCCGGACGTCTTCAAGGAGAAGTACGCGCAGTCCGAGGAGGAGGGCGACCGCTGGTACGAGGACCCGGACCACAACCGGCGTCCCCCCGAACTGCTGCCCCGCGACGAGGTGGCGCGGGCCATCAACTCCGAGGTGAAGGCGGGACGCGGTTCGCCGCACGGCGGTGTCTTCCTGGACGTGTCCACGCGGATGCCCGCCGATGTCATCCGGCGCCGGCTCCCCTCCATGTACCACCAGTTCAAGGAGCTGGCGGACGTCGACATCACGGCGGAGGCGATGGAGGTCGGCCCGACCTGTCACTACGTGATGGGCGGCATCGCGGTCGACTCGGACACGGCGGCGGCACGCGGCGTACCGGGTCTCTTCGCGGCCGGTGAGGTCGCGGGCGGCATGCACGGCTCCAACAGGCTCGGCGGCAACTCCCTCTCCGACCTGCTGGTCTTCGGGCGGCGGGCCGGGCTGCACGCGGCCGAGTACGCGGCCGGCCTCGCCGAGGACCGCCCCGCCGTGGAAGAGATCCAGGTCGACACGGCGGCGGCCGAGGCACTCCGGCCCTTCTCCGCGGAGGGTCCGGAACCGGGCGCGGAGAACGGGCGCCCGCCCGAGAACCCGTACACCCTCCACCAGGAACTCCAGCAGGCCATGAACGACCTGGTCGGCATCATCCGCCGCGAGGCGGAGATGGAACAGGCCCTGGAAAAGCTTGCGGACCTGCGCGTACGGGCACGCAGGGCGGGAGTCGAAGGCCACCGGCAGTTCAACCCCGGCTGGCACCTCGCCCTCGACCTGCGCAACATGCTGCTGGTCAGCGAATGCGTGGCACGGGCGGCCCTGGAGCGTACGGAATCGCGCGGCGGCCACACCCGTGAGGACCACCCCACGATGGAGCGGGCCTGGCGCCGTATCAACCTGCTGTGCCAACTGACCGACCCGACAGGCGGCTTGGCGGCCACCGACCCCGTCGCGGGCCAGATCGACCTCGTACGAGAGACCACCGAACCCATCCGCCCCGACCTGCTCGCCCTCTTCGAGAAGGAGGAGCTGGTCAAGTACCTCGCCGAAGAGGAGCTGTACGAGTGAGCAGCTATGAGGCCCGCTTCAAGGTGTGGCGCGGGGATGTGAAGGGCGGCGGCCTGGAGGACTTCAAGGTCGAGGTGAACGACGGCGAGGTGGTGCTCGACATCGTCCACCGCCTCCAGGCGACGCAGGCGCCCGACCTGGCCGTGCGCTGGAACTGCAAGGCGGGCAAGTGCGGTTCGTGTTCGGCGGAGATCAACGGGCGGCCCCGGCTGATGTGCATGACGCGGATGTCGGTGTTCACGCGGGAGGAGACGATCACCGTCACTCCGCTGCGCGCCTTCCCGGTCGTACGGGATCTCGTCACGGACGTCGGCTTCAACTACGCGAAGGCGCGCGAGGTACCAGCCTTCGTGCCGCCCGCCGGTCTGGGGCCCGGGGAGTACCGGATGCAGCAGGAGGACGTCGACCGCTCGCAGGAGTTCCGCAAATGCATCGAGTGCTTCCTGTGCCAGGACACCTGCCATGTCGTCCGCGATCACGAGGAGAACAAGCCGGCCTTCGCGGGCCCGCGTTTCCTGATGCGGGTGGCGGAGCTGGACATGCACCCCCTGGACGCCGCCGCCGAGTCCGGCCTCGACCGCAAGCGCACCGCCCAGGAGGAGCACGGCCTCGGCTACTGCAACATCACCAAGTGCTGCACGGAGGTCTGCCCGGAAGGCATTCACATCACGGACAACGCGCTGATCCCCTTGAAGGAAAGGGCCGTTGACCGCAAGTACGACCCGCTGGTGTGGCTGGGGTCGAAGATCAGGAGGCGGGAGAGCTAGGGGTATCAGGGGGGCGGGAGAGCCAGGAGGATGGAGTGAGGAGGATCAGGAGGCGGGAGAGCCAGGAGGAGTGGAGGGGCCGCGGCGGCGGTCGCGGCTGGCGCGGAGCCCCAGCACACAGCTGGTGATCAGTCCGGCGCCGCTCACCAGGGCGCCGGCGAACTGGAGGGGGCCGGGGCCCAGCACGGCCAGGGTCAGCGACTGCAGCGCGACGGACGCCGTCAGCAGCAGGAGCGCTCGGCCCCACAGCCGGGGCCGGACGACCTGGCCCCGCGCCCGC
Organism: Streptomyces sp. NPDC058246; assembly: GCF_042881985.1. Taxonomy (NCBI): domain Bacteria; kingdom Bacillati; phylum Actinomycetota; class Actinomycetes; order Kitasatosporales; family Streptomycetaceae; genus Streptomyces; species Streptomyces sp. NPDC058246. Next base: position 373,816 of record NZ_JBHVWZ010000003.1, read on the forward strand.
ACCCACCTCGGCAGCCGGCCGTCACGTACGGCGGCCGTTCCGACGGCGGCGGCCAGGCCGAGGGCCACGCCCTCGGCCAGCCCCAGCCCGAAGCGCCAGTCGGCCGTCATCGCTCGTCCGCCGTCATCGCCGTTCTCTCCGTCATCGCTCGTCTCTTCGTCATCGCTCGTCCGCCGGTGTCCGCGGGACCGGGCGGCCGGGACGGCGGGACGCGATCTGGAAGGCCGAGCCGAACAGGGCGACGGCCGTGCCGGTGAGCGCGTAGGGCGCCATGCCGATGTCGGGGCCGTGGAGCGGGCCGAGGAACAGGAACAGCGCCAGGCCCACGGCGCTCAGCACCGCCCCGTACCCCCACAGGGCCGGCCGCAGGACGGAGCCGCTGCCGAGCGGTGGCAGCCGGCCCGTCGTGATCGCGGCGACACCTGCTCCCGCCAGTGCGAGCAGAGCCCCCACGCCCGCCACCGCCATGTACGAGTAGTGCATCAGTCCCCCACTCCCGAGGCGTGCCGGGAACGGCATGCCGTGCTCAGATGATGGCACGCCCTCCCCCGCTCCGGCCCGGGTGCCGTCATCGGACCCAGCCCTCCCGATAGGCGGTCCAGTCCGCTTCCATGGCGGCGAAGTCGACGTACAGCGCGACGCCGAAACGCTCGCGGGTGCGGTCCGTGCGGGAGAGGCCGAGGCGGGTGCCGCGCACGGCCGCCGCGACCGTCTCCGCGGATGCGTAGTGGCCCCCTGCGGTCTCGTGGAAGAACGGCAGACCCATCCCCCGTGTCCGTCGCCCGGGCTTCCGGCACCCGCCCCGGTATCCCCGCGCTGCCCCCGGAGGCGGAATGCGTGCGCCCTGTTTCCATCCCCCGTGCCCCTCCCGTACGGCCCCGTATCCCCCGTACCTTGGGCGGCCCCATCTCGGCGCACGCCCGGTCGCGTCGGCGTGCGCGGGGTCATACGCTCCCAAATGTGACGTCGCCCCAGAGCCGGAACCGGTCGCGCCGAGCCACGTCCCACATAGCCGTGCGGGTGGCGCATGTCGTGCTCGGCGGGCTGGTGGCGGTGGGGTGGCTGGTGCTGCCGCTGGCGGGGATGGGGGCCCGGGACCCGATGACCGTGGCGCGCGTCGACGAGACGGTGGCGGCGGCCAAGCACACCACCGCCGACCCCGGCCAGGGCGGGACGTCCGCCGGGGATCTCGCGCTGCCCGTCGTCGCGGTGGGCGCCGCGGTGGTACTGGCGGCGTACGCGTCCGTGCGACGGACGCGCCGGGCGAGGACGCGTACGACACCGGGCGGCTCCGGCCCGCGCGTCGAACCGGTCCACGAACTCGACCGGCGGACCGGGACGTCACTGGTCGAGATCGACGACTGCGTTCGGACCAGTGCCGAGGAACTCGGTTGTGTCGCCGCCCAGTTCGGCCAGGCGGCGGTCAAGCCGTACGCGGATGCCCTGGCGTACGCGAAGTCCGAACTCGCGGCGGCCTTCCGGCTGCGGCAGCGGCTCGACGAGGCGGCCCCGCAGGACGCCCGGGGCATGCTGGAGGAGATCGTCCTGCGCTGCACGGAGGCGGGACGGCGGCTGGACTCGGAGGCGGCCGGCTTCGACCTGCTGCGCGCCCTGGAACGGAACACGGCCGCCGCACTGGACCACGCGGAGACCCGTTTCCGGGAGCTCGCCGCGCGCGCCCCGGCCACCGAGACGACCCTCGGCGACCTGCACAAGCGGTACGCGCCCTCCGCGTCCTTCCCGGTCGCGGGCCACGTCGAACACGCCAAGGACCGCCTCGTGTTCGCCACCTTCCATCTCAACCGGGCTCGGCAGGCCCTCGACCGGGGCGCCGACGGAGAGGCGGCCGCGTGTCTGCGCGCGGCGGAAGCCGCCGTGGACCAGGCCGGCGTCTTCATGGAGGGCGTCGACCGGCTCGCGGCCGAACTGGTCTCCGCCGCCGAGCGGTTGCCCACCGCACTGGCCGGAGTGGAGACCGACCTCGCCGAGGCCCACCGGCTGTCGGCGGCGGAACGCGTCGGTGAGCTGCCCGGCCATGTCGCGCACGCCGAGTCGCTGCTCGCCGGCGTGCGCCGGGACATGGCCGGCGGGCCGCACGACCCCCTGGACGTCCTGCGCCGCGTCGCCGAGGCGGGGGCGGTGCTCGCCGACGCGCAGGGCGGTTCCCCCTCCGACGAGCGTGCCCGTGAACTCCTCGACCAGGCCCTGCTTCCGACCCGCAGTGCTCTCGCCGTCGCGACGGGTTTCGTCACGACGCATCGCGGGGCGGTGGGCAGTGCTGCCCGCACGCGGCTGGCGGAGGCCGGACGCCGGCTCGACCTCTGCGAGATGGGGCCGGCCGACGCGCTCGCCCGGCAGGGGCGGGAGCTGGCCGAGCGGGATGTACGGACGTACGGGCATCCGTCCGGGGAGGACGAGGGGGCGGGCGGTGCCCTGCTGGGCGGGATCCTCCTGCCGGGCGGCGCCGCCGCGAGCTTCGGCGGGCCCCGAACGCGGGGGCGACGGGCGCTGCCGCCCGACTGAGGACTCCTTCGCCCCGGATACGGGACGGGTGGAGGCAGCCCCCGGATACAGGACGGGGGGCAGCCCCCGGGTACGGAACGGGCGGGGGTAGCGGGGCGGGCAAGGCCATCCCTCAGAGCAGGCTCACCTTCAGAGCAGGCTCACCTTCAGAACAGACTCACCTTCAGAACAGACTCACCCTCAGAACAGGCTCACCCTCAGAAGAGACTCAGCAAAGCCTCCGCCGGGTCCGTCAGGCCCGTCTCCCCGTCCGGCAGCGGGAGTTCGAACCAGACCGTCTTCCCCCGGGGGGTCCGGCGCGACCCCCAGGCCGCGGACAGCAGCCCGACGAGCTGCAACCCCCGGCCGCCCTCGTCCGTGTCACGGGCACGACGCCGCCGCGGCTGGACGAGCCCCGCGTCCCACACCTCGCACACAAGCGTCCGGTCAAGCAGCAGCCGCAGCCTGATCTCGCCCTCCCCGTACCGCAGCGCATTGGTCACCAGCTCGCTGACCAGGAGCTCGGCCGTGTCGACGAGGGGTCCAAGTCCCCAGGACACCAGCTGCGTACGGGCGTATTCGCGGGCACGTCCCACGCTGCGCGGCTCCCGCGGCAGCGTCCAGTCGCCGACGGATTCCGCGGGCAGCCCCTGGACTCGTGCCATCAGCAGCGCGATGTCGTCCTCGCCGTGGTGGGTGTCGAGGGTGCTCAGGACGTGGTCGCAGACGTCCTCCAGCGGGCTGGAGGGGTCCGTGAGGGCGCCGACGAAGGCCTGCAGGCCCTCGTCGAGGGGATGGTCGCGCGATTCGACCAGTCCATCCGTGTAGAGCGCCAACAGCGCACCTTCGGGTAGTTCGACCTCCACCTCCTCGAAGGGCTCGCCGCCCACCCCGAGCGGCATCCCGGGCGGCACGTCGAGCATCAGCGCGCTCTCGCCGGGCTCGACCAGCACGGGCGGCAGATGGCCCGCGTTGGCGAAGGTGCACCGGCGCGTCACGGAGTCGTAGACGGCGTACACGCAGGTCGCGAGGTACACCTCGGAGAGGTCGGCGTCGCGGGGCTGGCGGGCCGTGCGGGTGGCCTGCTGGACCCCGCCGGGTGTGCCGAGGCCGCGCGCGATCTCGTCCAGGGCGGAGAGGACTTCGGCCGGTTCCAGGTCCAGGAGCGCCAAGGTCCGTACGGCCGTGCGGAGTTCCCCCATCGCCACCGCGGCGCGCAGGCCACGCCCCATCACGTCCCCCACCACCAACGCCGTGCGGTGGCCGGGCAGTTCGATGACGTCGAACCAGTCGCCGCCGACCTCGGTGGCGGCGTTTCCGGGGAGGTAGCGGCAGGCGATGTCCAGGCCGGAGGCCTCCGGGTCGCCCGGCGGCAGCAGGGACCGCTGCAGGATCAGCGCGCGCTCGTGCTCTCGGCGGTACAGGCGCGCGTTGTCGATACAGACTGCGGCGCGCGCGGCCAGCTCCACCGCGAGCGCCCGGTCGCGTTCCCCGAACGGCTCGCTGCCCTTCGTACGGGAGAACTGGGCGAGCCCGACGACGGTGTCGTGGGCGACCATCGGGACCGCGAGGGTGGACTGTATGAGGCCACCCTCTTCGGCGGGGATGTGCTGGGGGCGGGCGGTGCGCAGGGCGTCCGCGCAGGGCGAGTTGAAGGGGTAGTGGTGGACCGCGCCCACGGCGACCGGTGCCGGTCCGCCGACGAAGGGCGCGTCGGAGACGGCGCTGGCGAACGCGACGCGGCGGAGCTCGGCGCTGCCGTCGGCCAGGCCCGGCGGGGTCTCGTCGCCGGCCAGCAGGCCCTGGTACAGGTCCACCGTCGCCAGATCGCAGAAGCCGGGGACGACGACGTCGAGGAGTTCGCGGGCGGTGGTCTCCAGGTCGAGGGAGTTGCCGATACGGGCCCCTGCCTCGTTCAGAAGGGCGAGATTGCGCCGCGCGGCGGCGGCCTCGCGGGCGGCGGCGCGGCGGGCCGTGATGTCGGTTCCGAGCCACGCGATGCCGATGGGGCGGCCGCTTCCGCTGTGCACGCGGTAGAGGTTGATGGACCAGTGGCGACGCTCGTCGGAGCCGGGCGCATGGCCCGTGACGTGCATGTCCGTGATGGAGTCGCCGGTTTCCAGGACGCGCCGCAGCGTCGCCGAGACCCGCTCGGCCTCCGCACGCGGCAGATAGTCGTGGACGCCCTTGCCCCGGTGGTCCTCGACGCTGCCGCCGAATGTCGAGGCGAACCGCTGGTTGGCGCGGCGGACCCGCAGTTCCGTGTCGATCAGCAGGAAGCCGAACGGAGATTGACCGAAAATCGCCTGCGAGGCGGCGAGGTCCGTCTCGATCCGGCGCAGTGTGCGGACGTCCACGACGATGCATACGGCGGCCCGCTCGCCGTCCTCCGTGGTGGTGGGCATCACATAGACCTCGGCGAGCCCCTCGGTGCCTTCCCCGCCCTCACCGCCCTCGCCGCCCTCCTCGGGCGCGGGCATCCGGAAGGGAACCACACCGGTCCACTCCCGGCCGTCCAGGATCTCCGCCATCTTGCGCTGCCCGAACTCACGCCGGTCGGGGGCGACGAACGCCTCGATGGGGTCCATGCCGACAGCACGCTCGGAGGAGATGCCGAAGAGCTGCTCGGCCCGCAGACTCCACTGGTCGACGAGCCCGTCGGCGCCGATGGAGAACGAGGCGACCTTGATGTAGTCGTAGATCGAACCGGGCGGACTGCTCTGCCACATCGCGTCGCCCGCCGCCTCACCGGCCATGCCGTCGGCGATGCCGCCCGTCGCCCCGCCCACGGCGGACTCGCCCAGGGCCTCAGCCCTCGCGCCGTCCGACGGGTCCTCGGACTCCGCGCCCTTCGCTGGTATCTCGCTCACGCGAACCGTCCCCTCCAGCTCACCGCGTCCGGCACCGGTCACCGGGGGCGGCTGCCCGCAGTATCCAGCACTACGGCGCCGCACAACACGGTGTTCACGATCACAGCACGGTCCCGATGGTTTTTGGACCGGCCGCGACATACTTCCAGTCTTCTAACCAGGTGGCACCCCGTCGAACCAAAGAGTTCGGCTGCCGCCAGTGGCCTGAACCAATCGGTTAATGCGTGCGGTACCTCAACCCGGCACCGCCAGCTCGAACCAGACCGTCTTTCCGGTGTCTCCGGGGCGTGTGCCCCAGCGTCTGGACGAGCTGGCCACCAGCTGGAGTCCACGCCCGCTTTCGGCGTCGGCGTCGGGGGCGCGTTCGCGGGGCGGGTCCGGCAGCGGGTCGGAGACCTCCACCAGCAGGGCGCCCGACAGCCTGACGGGACGTACCAGCCGTACGCCGATGGGGCCGGTGGCGTGCCGCAGGGAGTTCGTCACCAGCTCGCTGACCAGCAGCGCGGCGATGTCACCGAGGGAATCCAACTCCCAGCTGCGCAGCTGTCCCCGGACGACGGCGCGGGCAGTACGGACGGCACCTGGCTCCGCGGGAAAAGTCCACTCGGCGCAGTCGCCTTCGGTGTCGATCAAGCCGATCACTTCCCAGACCAGGAACCCACCCATGCCCGGTTTCGGGGGGTTAATGGGCACATACCCGATATCCGGGGCGCCTTACCGCTCACGATGGCGCACTGTGGCACGAACGGCGTACGCACCCCCCGAACCCGGCGCACCCCTCCACCTCGCAGGGCTTCCCTGCGCCCCGCAGCGCTTCGCCACACCCACAAGGCTTTCCCTGCGCCCCGCAAGGCTTCCTCACGCCCCGAGGGCTCCCCCCTCCCGGACACGTTCGCGGGCGGGACCTCCTGGAGCGGGGCCCTACGCCCCCGCGTCCAGCCTCAGCAGCGCGCCCTTCACCGCCGGTACGTCCTGGTCCAGCCAGTCCACGTCCCAGACCTCACCAGGGGTCAGCCAGCGCAGTTCGTCGTGGTCCTCCAGGGGCTGCGGCTCCCCGGAGATCAGCCGGGCGGTCCACACCCGCAGCACATACCCCCGCTTCAAGGGCCATTCACCGGGGACCCGCTCCAGCGGCTCCGCCTCGACGCCGAGTTCCTCACGCAGCTCTCGTACGAGGGCGTGCTCAGGAGTCTCGCCCGGTTCGACCTTGCCGCCCGGGAGCTCCCAGCGCCCGGCCAGCTCGGGAGGCGCGCTGCGGCGGGCGGCGAGCAGCCGGCCGTCGCTCATCAGGGCGGCTCCGACCACCACGATCCGTTCCGTCATGCGCCGGAGCCTACGGGACCGCTGCGGGACCACCTCGGACGGCCGACAGCCCGGCATCGGGCCTCCGCCTGTCCGGATGTCAGCGCGTCACCGGGCCCCCGCCCGCCCTGATGTCAGCGCGTCACCGGGCCCCCGCCTGCCCTGATGTCAGCGCGTCACCGGGCCCCCGTGCGCCCGATCACCTGGTTCCGTTCTGCGCGATCCGCTCGACCCAGTAGAGCTGCTTGTGCCCGCGGTCGTCGAGGCTGTCCGCGATCTTCTGCGCCTCGGCCCGGGTGGCGTACCTGCCCACGCGGTAGCGATTGCCGTTGTCGTCCTGCCGTATGACGAGCCAGGGAAGAGTGATCGTGCCGTCGTTCATCCCGCCCCTCCACTTCCCGCCCCGGGCCCCCGTCGTACCGCGCTCTCTAAGGAAACCGCAATCCGCATATGCCCGAGCCTACGCCTAACCTTCACGCAGCGAATACGGCTTTTCACAAAGAGGTACGCAAGAGGTACGCAAAGGGGTGCGCAACCAGCCAGGACCGGAGGCTCCCCACGCCGTCGAACGCGCTGTCGACCGCCCTCCGTGCGCCCCGCAAGCAGCGCGAAGTCCGGCGCGGACAGGGGACTTGAGAACGGCCAGATTCCAACCGGGCTTCGGGGCCCGCTACTTCACCGGCAGGTGATACGCGATCCGGTACCGGTCCGCCGGCACGACGACGTCGGCCGTCTCGACCGGCCGCCCCGACGCGTAGAAGGTGCGCTGGATGACGACGACGACATGGCCGGGGACGCCGCCCAGCGCGAGGAGTTCCTCGGCGAGGCCCGGTCGCGCGCCCACCTCCTCGGTGACGTTGTCCACGATCACGTCGATGGCCGCCATGCGCTCGACGACGCCCATGCCGCCGAGCGGGCCCTCCTCGGGGAGCATGACCGGCGTACGGCCGGTGACGGCGAGGGGCTCCCAGGAGGTGGAGAGCATCATCGCCTCGCCACCGTCCCGGTAGACGTACTGCGTGCACATCACGCGGTCGCCGGGGCGCAGGGACAGGCGTTCGGCGATCGCGCCGCTCGCCTCGACCTGCCGGCTGTGGGACTCCCAGGTGCCACGCGCGGACGCGTCGGCCTGCTCCTGACGGAACGGGGTCGCGCCGCTGTCCGGGCGATACCCGGAACGGGCCACCCGGCGCGGCACCGGCCGCTCCCGTACATACGTGCCCGACCCGGAGCGGCCCTCGACGAGCCCCTCCGCCATCAGCACCTTTCGGGCCTCCAGGGCGACCGTGTCCGAGACGCCGTACTCCTGGCGGATGCGGGCCTGTGAGGGGAGGCGGGTGTGCGGTGGCAGCGAACCGTCGACGATCTTCTTGCGGAGATCACCCGCGACGCGCAGGTACGCCGGCTGCTCACCGAAAGTCACTGGCCGCTCCCATCAGGTTGTACAGACAGCAACAGCGTGGCAACCGTGGGTTGTGCCATGCAAGCAAAGGCCAAAGAATCACTCGATGTGATGACTTGCGGCCCCCCAAGGCTTTACGCAGGCACTTTCTCCCCGCTATAGCCGCCGTCACACCTCGATACCGGTGTCGCCTCCTCCGGATTCCTGTCCGCCGTCGTTCCCGTCGGACGACGGCGGGGTGACGGCGAGACCCAGAGCCTTGCGGGTGGTGACCGTCTTCTTGGGATCGATCAGCTTCATGCCCTTCTCGTAGTGGGTATAGAAGGTGTCCGCGTCCGACGCGACCGCCGCCTTCACCCACTCCTTCCGGGACAGGTCGATGTCCTTGACCAGGACATCGACCCGCCGGCGGACAGCGGGGTCGAACGCGTGGCCGCGCAGCACGGCCGCCTGCGACGTGAGCGCGTCCGACATCCTGGTCGCCCACTTCTTGTGGCCGGCCAGATCGTCCTCGACGTAATCCGCGTCGGGCGCCGAGCCCATCGCCCTGTTGATGATCCGCGCCGCCCGCAGATAGGCGAGCTGGTCCGCTCCGAGCGTGGTCTCGTCCTTGCGCAGCGAACCCGTCAGGCTGCCCTTCTCGTCGGTGTTCCCGAACATGCAGGTGATCTCTCGGTCGCCGAGGCGCCAGCTCTGCCGGGTCGGCGTGAAGTAGTACACGTCGACATTGCCCGGGACGGCCCAGGCGTCCATCGCGTAGGTGTCCTGGAGCGCGTAGCACTTGGTGTCGGCGGCGTCGGTGATCGCGCTGTCCCCCGGGTAACCTCCGCCCCTCATCTTGAAGTCCGCGAACACCTCGGCGTCGTGCCTGCCCTCGCACGACACCTTGTCGACGTCGTACGCCATGCCCTCCAGGGCGCCGCCCGGTGCGTCGAAGCACTCGCCCTTCTTGAGCGAGAAGGTGGCGCCCCCGCCGCCCGAGTCGTTCGCCGCGTCCCGGAAACCGTCCCAGAAGTCGCGGGCACCGCCGGTGGCGACCATGACCGCGAGCAGCACGATGCCGATCGACGACATGACCATGCCGCCCACCGCCATCCCCTTGCCCCGCTCGCCGCGCCTCTTGATCTGCGCGAGCGCGACGATCCCGAGCACCAGGCCCACGGCGGGCAGAAAACAGAGGATCCCGAGCACGAGCGCGGAGATCGCGAACCCGTTGACGGGCGCCGGGCGGTTGTACGGGGAGTAGCCCTGGCCCCAGGGCTGGTACGGCCCCGGATAGGGGGTCTGCTGGAACGGGTACGCGCCCGGCTGCGTCCCCGGAATCCCCGGGATCCCGGGCGGCGGCAACCCCGGCGTCCCCGGCGGCGACCCTGGAGGCGGGTACTGGCCCTCGGGCTGCTGGGGCCCGGGCGGCGGGGGTATGGCCACGAGTACCTTGCTCCTAGTCCAGGGAGGGAGAACCTACGTGCGACTGCCATGAGGCTGCGCGCATCGTAAGCGCCCCACGGCGGGGCGCGATGAGGGTCCCCCCTGATCGAGATCGAGCGGAGCCGAGATCTCGGGAGAGCGGGTCATGAACCCGGTGATTCGGACGGCCGAGGGCCGAGGGTCGACGGCCTGACGGCTCGTCGGATGGACGTGACGTCCGTGGCGTCCGTGACGTCCGTGGTGTCCGTGGTGTCCGTGGCGTCCGTGGCCGCGTCGCGCGTCTTGTCCTCGCGGCCGGCCGGGTCACGGACCCGGAGCCGTACCGCGAGGAGAAGACGGGCTACTGACCCTCGGTCAGAACTGGAGCGCCCAGGAGTCGATCTTCCCGGTGTCGAGCGCCGCGTTGTCGCTCACGCGGAGCTTCCAGGTGCCGTTGGCGGCCTCGGAGGAGGCGTTCACGGTGTACGTGGTGTTGATGTTGTCGGTGCTTCCGCCGGTGCCGTACGACTTCAGCGTGTACGCCGACCCGTCGGGGGCGATCAGTTGCACCTGCAGATCACCGATATACGTGTGAACGATGTTCACAGGCACACTGAGTGACGACGGCGCGTTCCCCGAGACCCCGCTCACGGTGACCGGCGACTCGACCGTGGAGTTGTCGTTGATCGCGTAGTCCGTGGTGTTCTCGAAGCGCGGTCCGGGCGGAGTCACCGTGCCGGCGCCGACCTGGAGCAGGCGGTTAGGCGAGCCGGTGCCGGGGCTGGTGACGACTCCGGTCGAGGCCGCGGCGACCAGGCCCGAGGCGACCTGTGCGGGCGTGGAGCCGGGGTGGTCGGCGAGATAGACCGCCGCCGCGCCCGTCACGTGCGGCGTCGCCATCGACGTACCGGAGATGGTGTTGGTGGCTGTGTCGCTGGTGTTCCACGAAGACGTGATCGAGGAGCCCGGGGCGAAGATGTCCAGGACGGACCCGTAGTTGGAGTAGCTGGCGCGGGCGTCGCTGCTGGTGGTCGCGCCGACCGTGATGGCCTCGCTGACACGGGCGGGCGAGTAGTTGGAGGCGTTCGCGTTGTCGTTGCCGGCCGCGACCGCGAAGGTGACGCCGGAGGCGATGGCGTTGCGGACGGCCGTGTCGAGGGCGCTGTCCGCACCGCCGCCGAGCGACATGTTGGCGACGGACGGCCCGCTGTGGTTCTGGGTCACCCAGTCGATGCCCGCGACGACCTGGGCGGTCGTGCCCGAGCCCGAGTTGTTGAGCACCCGGACAGCGACGATCTTGGCCTTCTTGGCGACGCCGTACGCGTTGCCGGCCACCGTGCCCGCCACATGCGTGCCGTGGCCGTTGCCGTCCTGCGCGGTGTTGTCGTTGTCGACGGCGTCATAGCCGTACGAGGCACGGCCGCCGAAGTCGCTGTGCGTGATGCGTACGCCGGTGTCGACGATGTACGCGGTCACGCCCTGCCCGGCCGAGTCCGGGTAGGTGTACTTGCTGTCCAGGGGCAGGCTCTTCTGGTCGATGCGGTCCAGGCCCCAGGAGGGCGGGTTGGTCTGGGTCGCGTCGATGTGGAAGGTGCGGTTCTGGACGACGGAGGTGACGGCGGGGTCCGCGGCGAACCGTTTCGCCTCGGCCGCCGTGGCCTCGATCGCGTAACCGTTGAGGGCCTTCTTGTACGTACGCGCGATCGTGGCGCCGTACTCCTTGGCCAGGGCCTTGCCCTTGGCGGACGTGGACTTCGCGACATGCGCGTCGAGAGTCACGATGTAGCTGTTCGCGACCGCGTTGGACGCGCCGGCGTACTGGATGTGGCCCACACGCTGGGGCGCGGCACTCGCGGCGCCGGCGGGGAGCGCGGAGACGACGCCGAGGACGAGGGCCGCCGTGGCTGTGCCGGCCAGTCTTCGCCGGGCATGGCGGGCAGGACGGACAGCAGGTATCTCTGCCATCTGAGGGATCCTTCTCATTCGGTGGTGCGCTGGTGGGGATGGTGCACGAACCGAGAGATCGACGGACAGGTTCCTGTCCAGCGGCCGGGTGCGAGCCGTTCGCCCGCCACTCGGCTGTGAGAATCCTGTGCGTCAGCCGAAAGATTGAGGCCTCCAAAGGAATTGCACAAGGGCCCTGCGAGGCCGTAACACGGGTGCCATCCGCCAGCCATGACGCAACGTCACCAACCGGCACCTTTAACCTGCGCACATGACACCCTTGCCGGATTGTTTCTGCCCCGTGGACGGCACCCGCGTCCCGGCCGGCTCGCTCGCCTGGTGCTGTCCGGTCTGCCGCGGCCCGCTCGATCTGGACTTCGCACCGACGCCCGCCACCCTCAAGTCCCTCGCCGGACGGGTGAATTCGCTGTGGCGGTACGCCGAGTGCCTGCCGTTGGCGGCCCCGACCATCAGCCTGGGAGAAGGCCGCACCCCGCTGGTCCCGCTCCGCGACGGCATCGCGGCGAAGCTCGACTTCCTGATGCCGACGCTGTCGTTCAAGGACCGCGGGGCGGTGCTGCTGGCCGAGCTGGCGCTGCGGCTGAAGCCCCGGCAGGTGCTCGCGGACAGCAGCGGCAACGCGGGGACGGCGATCGCCGCGTACTGCGCACGCGCCGCGCTGCCCTGCACGGTGTACGTCCCCGAGGGCACGTCGCCGAAGAAGCTGGAGCAGATCGAGGCGCACGGGGCGCGGCTGCGGGTGGTCGAGGGCGACCGTGAGGCGGCGGCGCGGGCGGCGCGCGAGGCCGCGGACGAGGAAGGTGTCTTCTACGCCTCGCACGTCCTCAACCCGTACTTCCTGCACGGCACGAAGACCTACGTCCACGAACTCTGGGAGGACCTGGGCGGACGCCTCCCCGACGTCCTGGTCGTCCCCGTCGGCAACGGCACGCTGCTGCTCGGCGCCGCCCTCGCCGTCGCCGAACTGCACTCCGCCGGCTTCATCGATCGCCGCCCCGCCCTGTACGCCGTCCAGTCGGCCGCGGTGGCTCCGCTGGCCCACGCCTGGTCCGAGGGCGCGGACGACCTCGTCGGCGTCACGCCCATGGCGCCCACCTTCGCCGAGGGCATCGCGATCCCCCGGCCGGCGCGGGCGCGGCAGATTCTGCGGGCGGTACGGGATTCCGGGGGCACCTTTCTGACGGTGACAGAGGACCAGATCCGGCACGCGCAGGCCGACTTGGCCTCACAGGGGTTGTATGTGGAGTCGACGGGAGTGGCTTGCTGGGCGGCTGTTCGGGAGGGCGCGCTCGGGGAGCGGTCGGGGGTGGTGCCGTTGTGCGGGGCGGGCGTGAAGACGGGGCTGGCGCGGGGGTAGGGACGGAGGAGGGCGGAAGCGGCGGAGGAGGGCGGGAGCGGCTGGGGAGGGCGGGAGCGGCGGAGGCGAGGAGGGGGGCGGCGCTGCGGAGGGCGGGAGCGGTGGAGGGCGGGGGCGGGAGCGGCGGGCGCGAAGAAACTCAGCACCCGCACCGGCGCGCGTACCCGTCTCCGCCGGAGCGCCGTCGCACGATCGCATCGTGATCGCCCGCCTCCGCAGCGCCGCCCGCCTCCGCAGCGACGCCCCCCTCCGCGGTGCGGCCCGCCTCCGCGGTGCCGCCCGCCTCCGCAGCGCCGCCCGCCTCCGCAGCGCCGCCCCCATCCTCGCCTCCGCCCTGCTCCTCGCCTCCGCCCTGCTCCTCACCGCCGCCCTGCTCCTCACCGCCGCCTTGCTCCTCCCCGTCGCCCCGGCGGTCGCCGCGTCCGGGCCCCCGGGCTGCGGCGACGGCGATCCCACCTGGTCGCCCACCGCGACCAGGATCGACGCCACGGGGACGTACCACCCCTACGTCGGCAACGGCTACGTCGGCACCCGAGTCCCACCCACCGGCGCGGGCTACGCGGCCCCCGGCGAGAAGACGGGCTGGCCGCTCTACACACCCCGCTACGACGGCGCCTTCGTGTCGGGCCTCTACGCCCGGGGCCCGGAGAACACGGCCGGCCGCGAGGCCCTCGCCGCGCTGCCGACGTGGACAAGCCTCGACATCCGGGTCGGCGACGAGACGTACGGCAGCCGCAGCCGGATCTCCCACTACCGCCAGACCCTCTCCCTGCGCTGCGGTGACGTCCGCACCACCCTGACCTGGACGACCGCCGACGGCCGCCGCACCGACCTGACGTACGACGTCCTCGCCTCCCGGGACACCCCGCACACCGGTGCCGTACGCCTGCGTCTGACCCCGCACTGGGACGGCGAACTCACCGTCACCGACCGCATCGACGGCCGGGGCGCCCGCCGGGTCACACAGACGGACGCGGGCCGCGTCGGCGACCGCACGGTGGGCGTGGCGTTCCGCACGGACGGCACGAAGGTGGACGGCGCGCTGGCCTCCACCCTGGACGCGCCCGGGACACCCCGAGACGCCCACCCGAGCGACACACTGAGTGCCCGTCAGTCGTCGGCCTTCCAGGTGCGCGCCGGACGTGGCTACGACGTCACCAAGTACGTCGGCATCGACACCGCTCTCACCGCACCCGACCCCCGCAAGGCCGCCCGTACGGCCTCCCTGCGCGCAGCGGAGCGCGGCTGGCAGGCGCTCATGGCGGCGCACACCGCGGCCTGGCGCGCGCTGTGGAGCGCGGACATCGAGGTGCCGGGGCGTCCTGACATCCAGTTGTGGGCGCGTTCGGCGCAGTACGGGCTGCTGACCGCCCTCCGGCCCGGCGCCCGTGACAGCGTCGCGCCCGCCGGTCTGACCAGCGACAACTACGGGGGCATGGTCTTCTGGGACGCCGAGACGTGGATGTTCCCGTCGCTGCTCGCCACCCGCCCCGAACTCGCCCGCCCAGTCGTCGAATACCGCTTCCGCACCCGGGCGGCGGCGGCCGACAACGCCCGCATGACCGCCGTCCAGGGCCTCTTCTACCCCTGGACGAGCGCGAGCCTCGGCCGGCTGTGGACCGAGTGCCAGAGCTGGAACCCGCCGCACTGTCTCACCCAGAACCACCTCCAGGGCGACATCGCCCTCGCCGCCTGGCAGTACTACCTCGCCACCGGGGACCGGGACTGGCTCCGCACGCACGGCCGGCCGCTCCTCAACGGCCTCGCGGAGTACTGGATTTCGCGGGTGACGAAGAATCCCGACGGTACGTACTCCATCAAGGGGGTCGCCGGCCCGGACGAGTACAGCAACGGCGTCGACGACGGGGTGTACACCAACGGGGCCGCGGCGACCGCCCTGCGCGCGGCGACCCGTGCCGCGGTGGTCCTGGGCGCCCCCGCCGACCCCCACTGGGCGGCCGTCGCGGGCAGGTTGCGCATGCCCTACGACCCGAAGCGCAAGCTCTTCCTCCAGTACGCGGGCTACGGCGGGCCCCTGATCAAGCAGGCGGACGCGGTCCTGCTGATCTACCCCCTGGAGTGGCCGATGCCCACCGGCGCCGCCTCCGCGACCCTCGAGTACTACACCGGGCGCACCGATCCGGACGGCCCGGCCATGACCGACTCCGTGCACGCGATCGACGCGGCCGCGATCGGCGAGCCGGGCTGCGCCACGTACACCTTCCTGCAGCGCGCCTACCGGCCCTTCTCCCGGGGCCCGTTCGCCCTCTTCTCGGAGGCCCGCGGCGACAAGGCTGGCGCGGGCGACGCCCTCGCGGGTTCCCCCGCCCAGGACTTCCTCACCGGCAAGGGCGGCTTCCTGCAGATCTTCACCCACGGTCTGACGGGTCTGCGGCTCCGCGAGGACGCCCTGCACCTCGACCCCCTGCTGCCGCCCCAACTGGCGGACGGCGGCGTACGGTTGTCCGGGCTCCGGTGGCGCGGACGGACGTACGACCTCCACATCGGGCCCACGACCACCACCGTCCACCTGCGATCCGGCGCCCCCTTCGCCCTGGAGACCCCCGCGGGGCGTGTCATGCTCACCGACACCGCCACCCTCAGGACCCGGCGCCCCGACCTGACCCCGACCGCCGACCTCGCCCGCTGCCGGGCGGTGACCGCCACCTCGTCGGAGCCTGGCCTCTACCCGGAGGCCGCCGTGGACGGCAACCGCGCGACGGCCTGGTCACCTACGAGCGAGCGCGCCTCCCTGACGGTCGACCTGGGCCGGAGGGCGGGTCGGAACGGTCGCGCCGACGTGGACGACACGGCCGGTGTCGGCCACGGTCGAGGTCTCGACGGACCGGCGTGACTGGCATGCGCCCAACGGCGCGGCGGCCCGGTTCGTACGCGTCGGCGTCGTGGGAGCGGCGGCCCTCACCGAACTCGACGTACGGCGCTGATCAGGCCCTGGGCCGGCCCACTTCGAAGAGCGATCGGGCCCGGGGACGACAGCCCTTTTCGAGGGGCGATCGGGCCTCAGGGTGGTCCCGTTCGAGGAGCGATCAGGTCTGAGGGCGTTCCTTTTCGAGGAGCGCCACACATCGGCCGAGCAGTCCGACCAGTGCCGTGCGCTCCTCGTCCGTGAACTCGGCGGCGAGGGCGCGCTCGACCCGTACCGCACGGGCGTCGGCGTCGGCCATGACGGCCCGGCCCTCGGCGGTCAGCCGGGTCTCCAGGACGTTCTTGTGCCACTCGTGGGGGGTGCGCTCGATGAGACCGCGGTCCTGGAGGTTCTTCAGGACCGTGTTCATGGTCGGGGGCGTGACCACGCAGAGCCGGGCGAGGGCGGCGGCCGAGATGCCGGGGTTGGCGCTGAGGTGGAGCAGTGCGGAGTACTGAGCGACGGTCACGCCCGCCGGTCTGAGGACCGCGGTCTTGGTCGCGTTGAGAGCCTGCTCGGCCCGCTTGAGGTGGGAGCCGAGGCGCTCGGACACGGGCATGGACGTCATCTGCGCATGGTAGCCGCGCAGGGAACGTAAATACATTGACGAGGATTAGAGCTCTAACTTAGATTCGTACACGTTGCACGTCGAAGAGAACATGCCGATGAGAAGCCGACCGAGAGGCACCGTCGTGTCCCGTTCGATCCAGCGCCGCACCTTTCTGACCGGCGCCGCCGCCCTGGCCGTCGCGGCGACCGCCGCGGGCGCACCACCCGCAACCGCCGCACCCCGCGCCTCCGCCGCAGCTACCTCCACCGCAGTCTCCGCAGCTACCTCCACAGCTGCCTCCACCGCTGTCTCCACCGCCTTTGAGCTCCCTGACGACCGCGCCTACCCCGAGGGCATCGCGGCGGACCCGCGCACGGGCGACCTGTACGTGGGCTCGTACACCACCGGCGCCGTCTACCGGGCGACACCCGGCCGCCGTACGGCCGAGGTCTTCCTGCCCGCGGGCGCGGACGGCCGGAGCACCGCCAACGGTCTGAAGGTCGACAGGGCCGGCCGCCTCTGGGTGACCGACTCGACGTCCGGGGTCGACGTCTACGACCTGCGCACGCGCGCCCTGCTGGCCCGCTTCGACGTCCCCGGGGACGCGCCGCGCTTCGTCAACGACCTGGCGGTCAGGGCGGACGGCACCGTGTATCTGACGGACAGTGTGCGGGAGGTCGTCTACCGGGTGACACCCGCGCAGCTGGCGGCGGCCCGAGGTGGTCGCGCCACGCTCACCACCGCCTACGACCTGAGCGGCGTCGTGGCCCCGCACCCGTCCGGTGCGTACACCCTGAACGGCATCGCCGCCCAGGACGGTTACCTGCTCACCGTCGACATGACCGCGGGCGCCCTCTACCGGGTGGACCTCGCGACCGGTGACATACGCCAAGTCGCGCTGTCCGGCGGTGACTTGGTGAACGGCGACGGTCTGGAGCTGGTCGGCGGCAGGCTGTGGGCCGCCCTCAACGGGACCAACACCGTCACCCGTTGGCGCCTGTCGGCAAACGGCACCGCGGCCCGTCTGGAGAAGAGCGTCACGGACGCGGCACTCCAGATCCCGACCACACTCGTCCGCCGGAACGGCCGGACCCTCGTCGTCCGCTCCCAGTTCGACAAGGGCGGCCCGATGGGGCCCGGGACCCCCGAGACGCCGTTCACGGTGGCGTGGGTGCACGGGATCTGACGCACCCCGGGCCCGTGTTCAGCCCTGGGCGGCCGGGCGGCGCTCTTCGGCCAGCCGCTGCTGTTCCTCCTCCACGATGCGGCGGGCGAGCCCTCCGTCCGAGACGTCGACCGCGTCCGGGGTCGCCTCCGCCGTGTCGCTGCGGCGGGCGTAGGCGTCGAAGAGGCGGTCCTTGTTCCGCAGGATGCGCAGCAGCCGGTCGTCCACGCTGTCCGGGGCGAGCAGGCGGTGCACCTGGACCGGGCGGACCTGGCCCATGCGGTGGGCGCGGGCCACGGCCTGGTGCTCCAGGGTCGGTTTGACCTGGGGCTCGCAGAGGATGACCACGGACGCCGCCTGGAGATTGAGGCCGATGCCACCGGCCTCGATCTGGCAGAGCAGCACCGCGTGTCCGTCGGCCGCCGTGAACTCGTCGACGAGACGCTGGCGGTGGGCGGCGGGGACGGATCCCGATATCGGCCCGAACACGCCGTTGCCCGTGCCCCTGCCCTTCCCCTCGCCGTTGCCCGTGCCCTTTCCCTCGCCGTTGCCCTCGCTCAAGGCCTGTCGAACGGGGATTTCCAAGGCTTCCTGGACCGTGCCGAGCACATCGCGGAAGTACGAGAACACGACCACCTTCAGCCCGTTCTCGGCCGCCTCAAACACCAGCTCGCGCAGACGCTGGAGCTTCGCGGACTTCTCCGCGTCGGCGTACCCGGCCCGGCGCATCGCCATGAAGTTCCCCGCCTCGACCGCCTCGCGGTAGGCCTCCTGGTCGGCCGCGCTGAACTCCTCCCACTCGTCGACCTGGAGCAGCGCGGGGAGTTCGGTGAGGACGTCCCGCTGGTTACGGCGCAGATAGGCGGGGGCGACGGAGGTGCGGAAGGCGTGCGGACCGGCGGCCGCGCTGCTGTTGTGGATCCGTGGCAGCAGCTCGGGGCGGAGGTAGCGGACGAGGCTGCGGAACTCCTCGACACGGTTCTCCATCGGCGTACCCGTGAGGAACAGGACGCGGTCGCAGCGGTCGGTCCAGGCCGCGACCGCCTTGGAGCGGCGGGCTTCGGGGTTCTTCACGTAGTGCGCCTCGTCGACGACGAGCAGCGCGGGGGCGGCCCCGCCGGGGTGGGCCGGCAGGGTGTGCAGGACGTCGAAGGTGGTGATCGCGACGCCGCCGCGCTCCCGCCACTCGGCGTACGCGTCCTGCCGGTCGGCGCCGTGCACCGGCAGGGCCCGCAGGGTGCTGCGGGCGCGGATCTCGCGGGTCCAGTTGATCAGCACGCTGGCCGGGCACACCACCAGGAAGTGGCCATGCCCCTCGGCCGCGAGGTGGGCGAGCACCGCGATGGCCTGGACGGTCTTGCCGAGCCCCATCTCGTCGCCGAGCACGACCCGGCGCTGGGCCAGGGCGAACCGGGCGCCGAAGGACTGGTAGCCGCGCAACGATACCCGGCGGTGGGTGTCGTCGAGGGTCTGCCCGTGGACCCGCTCGGCGACCTCCGACGGCAGGAAGCCCTCGGCGGCCTCGACGTCCGCGGTGTCCTTGTGCTCACTGACCTCGGCGAGCTGGCTGTAGTACTCCGTGGAGCGCAGCTCGAAGTCGACCCACGCCTCGATGTCGGAGGCCGGTTCGCGCAGCAGGTCCGTGGAGGCCTGCGCGAGCAGCAGTCGTACGTCCCTGGTGGCCGCGTCGGCGGTCAGCTCGCGGATCCCGGTGACCGCCGCGAACGCGCTCCGCCGCCGGCGCCGTGGGGTCACCGCCAGGCGCAGCCATCCCGTGGCCGGACGCGCCGCCGGCAGCAGCGCGCCGAGCCGCTCGTCGAGCTGCCGGGCGGCGTCCACCGCGCGGCGCAGCTCGGGGCCCGCCTCGACGAGTCTGCGCAACGCGACGACCAGGGCGGTGGTCCGGGGTTCCGGATGGTCCACGTCGATGCGTACGGAGACGGTCTCCTCGACCGCGCGGGCGATCTGACGCGCGGCGGCGAGCGCCTGGTCGGCGGTCTGGGCACCGACACCGGGGATCTGCCGCAGCTCGTAACGGCTCGCCTCGTACACCGCGCGCACGGAGCCGAGCCCGGCCGCCTCGATGGCGCCGAGGCGCAGCCGCCCCTCGGTGACGTCCTTCAGCCGTGCGACCGGGATGGACTCCAGTTCTTTGGCGACGAGTTCGGCGTGGAGCGGCGCCAATGCCGTACGCACCGCTTCGAGGGCGCGGGCGTGATCGGTGAGCACCAATCGCGCGTCCTCGTGCAGCCGCGCGGCCTGGGCGAGCAGGGCCCGCGCCTTCCGCCCGACGAGCGCGTCTTCCGTGCCCGGCCCGCCTCCGAGCACCCGGGCCGATGGGTCCACCGCCTCCTCGACTCCCGCCATGACACCCCCTCATGTGCCGCCCGTACCGCCCGCGCCGGCCGGGCAACCGGTGCTACCCGTGCCGTCCCTGCCACGCCGTCCCTGCCATCCGTACCGATGCGCGCATCCTTCCACGCGGCACTGACAGTCGGCGTCGAGGACGACCGCTGCCCCCGTACCCCACCGGCGCCGGGCACACGAACGGGGACCAGGGACCCGAACGGGGACCGGGGACCCGAGGCGCCCGCAGGTCGAACGGGTCGTCGACGTCGAGGCCGGGGCCTGGGGGCCGGGGCCGGGCATGGTCACGGTGGTCCTCAGGCACCTCGTTCGATCTGCGTGAGGATGGACGGCAGCGCGACGTCCGGCGCCAGGCCGTGGCCGGGCACACCGCGTTCGATGAGCTGCCCCGCGGTGATGCCCTGCCGCGCGGCCGCCGTCACCAGCGCGGTGTCGAGCTGCTTGCGAAGGGCCCGGTGCCTGATCCGGGACCGCAGCCGCCACAGGGCCTCCAGGGCGGCCGGATCGTCCACCTCGGCCAGGGCGTTGATCGTCGCGCCCGCGAGCTTGAGGTCCTCCGCCACGTCGCTTCCGGGTCCGCCGGTGCGCAGGGCCAGGGCATCGAGGTACGGCACCGCGGCCGGCCCGGCGGTCAGCGCGGCCGTCCAGACGATGCCGCATGCCAGGTCCCCGTCGTTCTGGTGGACGAGGTAGTGGTGAGGGAAGTCTCCGAGGAGCCAGCCCCTGTGCGGACCGTGTCCCCTGCTGCACTCCGGCTCGCCCTCGGCCAGCGCCCGCAGGACCTCGGCCACGAGGTTCCGCCCCGACACCGCGTCCGTGAGCGCGAGGCTCGTCCGCCGCCAGCGTTGCGGGGGACGCGGCCCCGACAGGCTCGCCAGGTGCCGTACGAACTCGGCCAGTTCCGGCGTCGGGCCGGTGTTCGCCCGCTCGCGCAGAGCCCCGGCCCAGGCGGCGTACGCGGGGATCAGGCCCTCGGGGATGTGCGCCTCGTCCACGCTCGCGAGCAGCGCACGGAGCCGCTTGGTGAGCGGTCCGCGCAGGCGCGCGTCGAACTGGGAGTCCATGACTTCCGCGTGGGCGTGCCGCAGCCGGGGCGCGACCGCACGGCGGCCGTCGGCGCCGAGCCGCTCGGCGGCGTTCAGCGCCAACCCCAGCGATATGGCGAACTGGTAGCCCATGTCGTACTCGGTGACACGGAGCAGCATCACCGCGACCTCGTCGGGCGTCCAGCCGCGCACCCGCGAGATCAGAGCCTTGATCTGGGAGTCGTACTCCCAAAAGCCCGTGTCGTCGAAGCAGGTGGCCAGCATGAGGCACAGGACCGCGGCCCGGCCCTCCTCGTCCGGGAGGGCCGCGAGCCACCCGTCGATCTCGTCCCAGGTCGCCGCACTCGCCGCCTGGAACCCCTCGTAGTCCTGCCCCGGCTCCCAACCCGGCTGAGCGCGCTGCCGTTCCAGAAGGCCGACAAGCGGGCGCACACGGCCGACGGCAGCGCAACGCACATCGTCGAGCGGGTCGTTCCTACGGGATGCGGCCACCAGGGCGTCGTAGAACATGGCCGGGATGATGGCAGACCGGACTGACAGGACGACCGGAGACTGCGACGCCCCTGCGGCTCCGGCTCTTGGCTCCGGAGGGCCGGGTGAGCTGTTCCTGTTCACGAGTGCGCCGCGAGCACCAAGAAACCATCGTCAGATCGGTTGTGGGGTAGCTCTCAGTTTGATCGTGAGGAGGAGTGGAACCAGCCTTCCGCTCCAGCATCCAGCATCCTCCGCCTTCCCCTCTGCCTCACAGGAAACACACAGGTGACCTATGGGCTGCGCGCCTGGTCTGCGCATTCCGGATCACCGCCACTGCCGAAGTCGTTTTCGCGCCAGGCCCGGCGTAGCTCCCTCTTTTGCCCTTGACCGCCATGTTCATGCTGTGGCTAGGGTTGTCGGGCCGCGGATGAATGGATCAGACCAATCCATGCTCCAGCGGCTGGTTTTACGCGCCGGGGAGCGTGTCCGCTTGATCATGCCCCTTTCCCGGATGCGTTCTCTTCGTTCAAGAAGGGGGAAGCTCTTTGCGTCTTGCGCGATCCGCCGCCGCTACCGCTGCCGCCGTAGCTCTCGCCGTCGGCGTTCTCGCCACCGCACCGCCCGCCGCCGCCACTCCGACCTCGTACGTCAGCGACGCGTGCAGTTCGTCCGGGAACAAGTACTGTTTCCGCCTCCACTACAACTCGCGGTCGTCCCAGACGTGGGTGTCGCACAGTTCGTGCTTCATGGCCAACAAGTCGGTCCCGAACGCGTGGGGTTATTCGCCCAACGGAGGGGCCTCGGTCGTCCGCTATGTTTTCGGCTTCTTCACGTCGGCGTGCTACGACGGCGGGGGCACGGGAGACGCCATTTACCACAAGGCGGCATCCGGATCCAACGACGACCCGTCGCACTCGTACCACGTGTTCTCCGATACGAACTACTACGGGTATTCGACCTATTTCCCCCGCAAGGACGGCATCGCCCACAACCTCGAGTCGAACGTCAAGAACAAGAACGAGTCCCAGCGGAGGAACTGATGGGCAGTGGGAATTCGTTACGTGCATTGATGGCCGCTGCCACGTGTGTCACGGTCACCGCGACCGCTGCCTACGCCAGCGCCGCACACACCGCCGGCGGCGACCGAAGCCGCCCCGCGGCGGCTCAGAGCCGGAGTGCGCCGTCCGCCGTGTGGCCGAAGAAGGTCCCTGACCGGGGCCTCGTGAAGGGCAAACGGCTGCCGCTTGAGACCTACATGCTGTCCTCCCCCGACATCGCCGACATCGAGGACGCACGCTCGGCGGTCGAGTCGGCGTGCATGAAGGAGCACGGGCTCACCTTTAACCCGCCCTCCGCCCGCAGCACTGTTCCGGTGGGCTTCAACGCGGCGAACATGGAACGCCGCTACGGCCTCACCGACCCGGATGCGGCCCGCACCCACGGCTACCAGCTGCCCTCCGAGCTGACACCCGAACAAGAGCAGGAGGAGGCGGACGCGGAGGAGAAGGCGGAGGGCCGCACCGAGGTATGGGACGACATGCTGGCCGGCGCGTGCATCCCCGAGGCGAACCAGAAGATCGGCATCATCAACCCCACCGATCCCGTCGGCGACCTGTCCGCCCAGTCGTTCGAGGCGACGAAGAATCAGGCCACGGTGGCGAAGACCATCACCGCATGGTCGGCGTGCATGAACGACCACGGGCATAAGGCGCGGTCTCCACTCGACGCCGCGGGTGCCTTCCCCCAGGCGCGGTCCGCCACGCCCGCACGGGCGGAGGTGGCAGCGGCCGTCGCGGACGTCGGCTGCAAGAAGTCCACGCAACTCGTCGACATCTGGTACAAGGCGGAGGTTGCCTACCAGAAGAAGCAGATCGCCTCCCACAAGAAGGAGTTGGAGGCGGCCAAGGTCCGCAACACCAAGCTGATCGGCAACGCTCGCGCCGTTCTCGCCAGGACAAGCAACCGCTGAAGGGCTTGTCAGCCCCGTAGTCGACCATCCCGCGCTCGTGTTCAGCCCGACCGGGGGCGCGACGGTTTGTGAGGACCCCCATGCCCAGCAGAAGAACCCTCCTCGGTTGGCTGGTGATCGTCGTTCTCGTCCTCGGCGCAGCGGCCTGGTACATCGAGGACCAGGTCAACGCCGATGCCGGCGCGAAGCCCGCCGTTGAGACAGCGGAGATCGAGGTCACCGGGTCCGGCCTCGAGTACGACCACGGACACATGGCGGCGGTGGCCGAGTACGTCATCCACAACACCAGTCCCGGCCCCTTGGACTACACCGTGACCTTCGGCTTCGGCCGCATGGACGACTCCGGCGGCATGGAGGCGACGAAGACCGTCACGCAACACGTCGAGGCCACTCGCAGCTACACCGGCAAGGTCAGCGTGCCGTGGGCCAAGGCGAATTCGTTCGAAGGCGTTCGCGTCCTCGACACGCAACGGGAGTAACCGGCCGGTCCCTTCTCAAGCCCCGCCGCGTGCCCTGACTTCCTGTACCAGGGGGCGGGTCGAGCCATGCCCTGCCACATGGCGTACGGAAAACCCATCACAAGAAATCGGGGAACTTCTCACTTGAGACTCAGAAGACGACCACACATACCCCTGGCCGCCCTGGTGGCGTGTGCCGCGCTGACCAGTGGCCTGCTGCAGGTCGCGCCGGCCTCCGCCCATCCTGGCCACAGCGACGGCGAACAGGCCTCCGCGCCCGCGGCGACGGGTGGGGTGAAGAACCCGGACCAGAGGCTCGGGAAGGGGTGGAAGTCCTCCACCGACCGAGCCGTCACCTCCGCCGCCGACACAGCGGGGTTCAGGATCCTCGTCGCCGACAGCGCCAAGGCCTACGCCTGGCAGACCCAGGCCACCCTGGCGGAGCCCGGTATTCCGGCCGATTCGTGGATCGGCAACCAGTGCGTCATGGACCGCGACCATGCCGCCGTCGTGTATGCGCCACGTGCGTACACGAACAAGCCCGATCTGATGCAGGGCGGCGCGTTCACCGCAATCGTCGACCTCCACACCGGCCAGGTGACGAAGCTGGCGTTCACGGCGTCGCTCGCCTATTTCGACCCGTCCTGCAACCCGCAGACCCACACCGCCACGTTCTCCGCGTACCGCGACGACAAGACGCGTCTGGTCACCGTCGACACGCGCGGGAAGACCGTGGCTGATGCCGCCGCCGTCGGCCAGATCACCTCCGGGGTTCCCGTCGAGGACGGCGCGGTCGGGGCACGCGGCCATCACCTCGTGCACATCGACAAGTCGGGGACGGTGAGGGATCTCGCGGCCACGAACGGTGTGCCGTACGAGATCCGGCCCTCCGGCAAGGGGCGGGCGGCGTTCCTCGATCCCGGCAGGACCACGGCGCAGGTGAAGCTGTGGCGCGGCCGCGGCAAACCGGCTGTCGCCGCCTCGGGCAGACTCGGCGACCTGTCGTTGAAGCAGGGTGAGGCGCACCGGGTGTTCCTCACCGGCCACCCGGACGGGCAACGGCACACGAACGGTACCGGTGTCACCGTGCTGAACGCCCCCGCGGAAGCGGATGTGTCCACCCTCGGGCGCCTGGCCGTCGACACGGTGCTCACGCCCGGCGTGAAGGCGGGCCTCGCCCGTATCAACAACGCGGGTAAGGGGTTCACCAAGGCCGAGCCCGCCCCGGCGCAGGCTCGCACCCACGGGAACGGCGGTGCAGCGGAGCCGGTGATCGTCACCAGCACCGCGACGGCCACCGGGCAGAAGGTCTCCCAGTCCGTCACCCGGGCTGGCACCAGGCGGGGCGACCAGGCCCTGTCCCCGTCCCTCTCCGCCAGCACCTCCACGGCGCACACCTCGCGGGCCGCGGCAGGCTCCGGCGTCTCCCACAACCCGGTCGACACCGACCGCTGGTGTTCGGTCCCCCGCAACGATGTCAACGCGCAGGCCCTTCAGCCGACCCCGAACCAGGTCGAGTGGGCGATCGACCTGGCCGTCCGCGGTGAACTGCGCGCCAAGTGGGTCAACCAGGGTGGATGGCGCTCCCAGACCGGCCTGGGCACCATCGACCCCCAGGGGATGTTTCCGCCGCCCACGCTGAAGGGCGGCGGACGCATCCCCGCCCAGGTAATGCTCGGCGTCCTCGCCCAGGAGTCGAACTTGTGGCAGGCCGAACCTGGTGTGATCCCCGGCCAGATGGGCAGCCCGCTCGCCGCCACCGCCGGTTTCTACGGCCACAAGGGCAGCGACCCGGCCGACTACTGGAAGATCCACTGGGACAAGTCGGACTGCGGCTACGGCGTCGGGCAGGTCACCGACGGCATGCGCCTGGCCGGGCACGAGAAGCCCGGCGAGACCAGCCTGCCTCCGGCCACGCAGAAGGCCGTCGCGCTGGACTACTCGGTGAACGTCGCCGCGTCCATGTACATCCTGGCCGACAAGTGGAACGAGCTCCACACCAGCGGGCAGACCATCACGGTCAACAACGACGACCCTTCCAGGCCGGAGAACTGGTTCGCCGAGCTGTGGAACTACAACCTCGGCTTCAACCGGGTGTCGGACGCGTCGAAGAACAACGGGCATTGGGGTCTGGGCTGGTACAACAACCCGGCCAACCCCTTCTACCCAGCGTCTCGGCTGCCGTTCATGGACACCTCCGTGGACCCGAACGCCAGCCGTGACGCCGCCCATCCGCAGGACTGGCCGTATGAGGAGAAGGTGATGGGCTGGTCCGCCTGGTCCATCGACACCGGCCACTCCTACTCGACCGATGGACGGCAGGACTGGCCCGGAGAGTCCGGGTTCTCCTCCGCCGGTTTCCGTCCCTCCTGGTGGGTCGACGCGGGGCAGCGCAGCAAGATCAAGCCTCCGCTGGACGCGTTCTGCAACACAGCCAACCACTGCAGCGTCTCCAGCCCGCCGGATTGCCCCGACGCCGCGTGCTACCAGCAGTACTGGTGGAACGGCTCCAATGTGACGTGGAAGAAGGACTGCGCCACCACCTGCGGCCACGAGGACATAAAATACGCCACGCTCCGGGCCGAGCCCGGACGGGGATACCGGCTCCAGTACGGCACCCCCGTCTGCTCCGGGGCACCGTCGGGATCCCTGGTCGTGGAGTCCGATCCGGCGGGCACCGACACCTGGAGCGACTGCGGCAAGACCAAGACGGACGGTAGCTTCGAGTTCACCTTCCGCCCCGACTCCGACGGCCAGTACGAGGCCAAGGGAGACCTGTTCCAGATCGGCGGCGGCTACCAGGGCCACTTCTGGTACGCCCACGAACGCGACAAGGACCATCTCGGCGGACCGACAGGCCCCTTGACCGTCCTCGGCACCTGGAGGCTGAACAGGGCCGTGGCCGAGAAGCAGGCCAAGGTCTACGTGCACATCCCGGACACCGGGGCGCAGACGAAGCAGGCCGTGTATGAGATCGACACCGCCGAAGGCATCGTGAAGAAGACGATCGACCAGAGCGCCAACGAGTCCCACTCCTGGGTGTCCCTGGGCGCCTACCGCTTCAACGACAAGACACCCCAGGTCAGGCTCTCCAACACCACCGGCTCGGGCACCGCGGACAAGGACATCGCCTGGGACGCGGCCGCCTTCGTGCCCGGCGACTACGGCATACCCGACGCCGGGGTCGGTGGCCTCGTCCTCCCGGACGCCGACGACAACGCCGAGGACGTCGACTTCGTCGACGACGACAAGGAGAAGCAGCCCAACCCCGACGGTGTCATCACCACACCCCTGCCCGGCCTGATACGGAGCGCCGAAGGGGGCAAGGCACAGCACTGCGTGACGAAGGACGGCCTGCGGGAGTGCGTCACCAACACGACCGCAGTCGACCCTTCCCTGTTCGCCCGCGCTCCTCGGCTCGCTCCCGGGGTCGCCGGACCGAACGGGACCCTGGTCACCTGGTGCGGCACCGATCCCTCCGTCAGCGGCTACACGCTCGAACGGCGCGAGGCCTGCCTGATGTTCGCCGTGCTGATCAGCGTCGACCGGGTCGACAACGGCAAGGTCACGCACATCGGCGATGCGACGTTCCTCGTCCGCCATGAGACGAAGCTGGCCAACAGCTACAAGAACACGATGCGCGAGATCCTCGCCGTCAGTGCCCTGACGATCGATTCCACCCTGGGAACCGTATCGCTGGACTCCTGGAATTCGGACTGCGCACCGAACTGCAAGGTCGAATACTCGTCCTCCTGGGATGGCTCCACGACGTGGACAGGGCTGCCCGACCACCACTGGGCGGCGGCAAGCAAGACGACCACCTGGACGAAGCCGGACGAGGGAACGGAGCAGACCTTCGACCGGAAGTTCTGGCTGGACTTCAAGCCGTCCGCCGCGACCGGGTCACTGAAGATCACCCAGCCGACCGTCACTTACTTCAGCCAGGTCAGGTGCGACAACTCGGTGTACGTCAACAACTCGACGGGTTGTGTGTTCGAGAAGCACATCCCGAAGTTCACCCTCAACACCGCGAAGTACCCGGTCGCCGCCGCCTACTACTGGCTGCTGCGGGAACAGCTGCCCTCTCATCCGGGCAGCGAGAAGGAGAAGAAGCCGCTGCACCGGGAGATCGACGATTCCGTGCGCAGGTCGAACCGGAACACGATCTGTCCCACGTCATGGCAGACGAACAGCAAGGCCACACCGGAGATCACCAAGCCGGGCACGTCGGGCGTGGACTGCGACGAGTTCCCGTTCGCCGCCACCAAGGAAAGCGGCGGCCGGTTCGTTCAGAATGGCGAGGAATGCGTCCAGCTGTACGCCCAGAAGAGCACCGACGGCAAGTGGCGCCTGTACTACGACGAGCGGTATCCCGACCCCACATGGAAGGAGTTGTGCGGTCGCGCATCCATGTCGGCCAAGCAGAACCAGGGCCTCGGCGGCCGGCTGGGGAACTTCTACTCGAAGGCGCGGGTCGCGGACGATGACGCGTTCTACATCGAAGCGCCGGGACTGGAGGGGTGCGCCATCGGTGAGGTGTGTGAGGTCCGCCCGTAGCTGATACGACGGACCGAGAAGAGGCCGGCGAGGATATCCGACTCGTCGGCCCCTTCTGCATGTCGGCGCCTAGCGGACGATCTCCCAGTCGAGAGCGCCGTCAAGGACTCTCGACACGTATGCCACCGTTCCCAACGTGATCGGCCGCGCCGTCTCCAGCGCTTCGATCACGGAGGTGAACATGGCGCTCACGCTGGGCCACACCACAGCACTCGGGTCCACAGCGTCCGGCTCGATCCTGCGTACAGCCCCGTGCGTCGGCCCTCGCCGGTGGTCGACGATCAAGTCGTGTCCGGATTCCGTCGAGGATGCGAACGGGACCCACCGGATGTGGCAGGTGGTGGGAGCCGGTACGAGTCCCAGGTCCTCGGTCGAGTAGACAGTCGTTCCGTCACCGATGATGTCGAGTTCGTGCCCGTCCTCGACGGTGAACCAGTGAATCTCGCCCTCGTCCTCCTCGTCGAGGCTCCACGCGACCTTCCGTTCCATCTCGCGCTGGCCGGCATTCATCCCATCGGCGGTGTTCGGGGCATAGCCGCCCGGCAGAAGGAACCCGGCAAAGGAGGAGCCGGTCGCGGCTGTGACTCCGTCGTGCCGCTTCAGCCAGGTGACGACGTCGGGGTGCAGCTCGATCAAGTACTCACCGATCTTGCTGATGTCACCTTGCGAGGCAGGGGGGTTCAGTGCCGCGTGGTCGGCCGGCGCGTTCGCTTCGAGCCAGGCGTCGAGCCGTTCCAGAACGCGGGGGAGATGGTCATCGGTCATGCCGACGAGCCTATGGCCGGCCGCCACCGAAACGGTGGCCTCCGGCACATCAACCAGAGGCGCAAGACGCGGACGAGCCATGGGGGCTGAACTGCACCAAGGTTCGTAGAGTCCGGTGATCTTGCTCCAGGCGGACTGCGGAGCTCGGGACCGGCTCCGCCAGCAGCCGCGTTCGCACTCGGCAGGTGGCATGTAATCGAGGGTCGAGTGGAGCCGTTCCCTGTCTTGAGGCTACCGCGGAGGACGACAGTGAATGGTCAGCACCGAGTTCGAACAACCGGCATCGTCACCCGCATTCACCGCTGAGATCTCATGCCGCCTTCACCGGGGCCGCCCTGCGTCGGGGCGTGGTGGTTGTGGCGTACTTCTCAAGCGGCCATGGCGCGAGTCCCGTTCCGTCGGCCTCCGATCAGCAGTGCGACCCGGCAGGTGTTCGGGCCGGTATCCAGCCCTCGGCCAGGGAGCGCAGCTAGCCAACTCATGGGATAGATCACGCCACTTCGCCCCATACCGCGTTGCGCCTGCAACTGGTGACGCGAGAGGATGTTCGACGCGCTGTGAGTCGTGCGTGACGCACGGGTACACCGGGGCGATCAGGTAGTGGCGATACACAACACACTTACGGGGGCGGGTGGATGAAGTTCGACATGGGGTCGTCGACCCTGGCGGATCTCGGCAAGAGCACGGTCGGGTCGACCGAGGACCTGGGCACGCTGATCCGGTGGCTGGTGCAGGCGGCGGAGCCGCTGGAGGGGAAGTTCAACGGCGCGGGCAAGGCCGCGTTCGACTCCTTCAAGTCCCACACGGACGAGATAACCAACGCGTTGAACGGGTCGCTCGGCGCGATCCTGGGCGGCCAGTCCGGCATGGACACCGCGTTCGGCTCCGGTGACCTGGAGCAGGAGGACAACGCCCACCAGAACATGGGCCAGTCCAACTTCGACGCGGCCCGCTTCGGCGTCCGATAGCAAACACGCAGGGGGACTTGACCATGGGTCAGAACCAGGACCGCCGCTCGTACGACACCGGCGCCTCCAGCGAGGTGCAGGGCAGCCTCCAGGGCATCATCGGCCAGCTGGAACGCGTCCTCGGCGACCGCGACCGAGCGGTGCAGGCCGCGATGGCCGACTTCACCGCCGACGGCGTCGCCGACGAGTACCACGGCAAGGAAAAGCGCTGGAACCACGCCGCCAACGAGGTCCGCGACATCATCCGCCTCGTCCGCACCACGCTGGAACAGAACGACGGGACCGCGCAGTCGACCATGGCCAAGGCGCGCGCCGCGGTCGACAACATCGGCTGAGTCCAGCAGCTACGGGGCACTGAACCGCGGCGGCGAGCTGCGGTTTGACGTACGGGAATACGGGGGCTTTACGTGACGGCTTGGGATATCTCCCCTTCGGGGGTGCAGGGCGTCCTCACCAACACCGCTACGGCAGCCGAGGGACTGTCGAACACCGGCAAGGCGCTCGAGAAGACCGTGCCGAGTGCCGCGAAGTCGGCGGGCACCATCGAGAAGGGCGGCGTGGAGAAGAGCGGCACCCAAGGGCCGGTGGCCGCTGCGCTGGGTGAGTTCTTCAACGCGTACCAGAAGGACCTGATGTACGTGGCGGAACGTACATCGGACTCGATGACCGGGGCGGCCACAGCCACCAATTACTACGTCACGGGCGACCTGGAGATGGCCGCGAAAGCCCAGCAGGAGGCCCTCAAGGAGCCCAAGATCGACCTGCCCGGGGCAGGCGGGAAGCAGGGCACGAAGTGAGCGGCCCGGATCTGATAGACCCTGCAGAGATTCCTCAGTTCACCGGTGACATCGAACAGCTGGGCCTGGACGCGGTGACCCTGGGCGCCGAGGCGTCCATCTTCCGGCTGTCCGGGGCGAACGTGCACTCCACATTCCAGGGGCTGTCGGCGTTCTACGCGGCCCCGGAAGCGGACCAGTTGTTCGCCACCACTGCACCCGTGGCCACCAAGTCGGACGCATTCGCGGATGACTTGGAGAAGGTGGGCGCTGCTTTGAGCGCCTACGAAGACGAGATCCGTCCGCTGGTGACCAAGCTCAAGAGCCTCAAGGAGCGGGCCACTACATTTCGGGCGCACATCGCGGGCGACGACCACTGGCGCGAGGACGACGACAACGTCTCGCTCAACAACGACCTGGTGCACGACGTCAACACCACCACAGCGGCCTTCTGGCAGGCCGAGGTCACCTGCCACAACAAGATCACCGCGCTGGTCGGCGGCACCACCCTGATCATCGAGGACGGCGCCGCCAAGCGATGGCTGAACCGGGACCAGTCCCTGTACGGCTTCACCGCCGATGTACTCGAGCAATCCCAGGACCTGCCCTGGGGCAAGACGGTCGAGAAGGAGCGCCACGGGCTGGACTGGCTCGGTCACGAGATGGCCGAGTTCGGCAAGGGCTTCGTCATCGACGGCGTGTGGGGCACCATCAAGGGCCTCGGCACGCTCGTCGGTGTCGACGGCCTGGACGCCATGGGCAAAGCCTGGGACGGGCTGGGCAAGCTGGCCACCGGCGTCCTCATCAGCGCCACCCCGCTCGGCTACGCCTACTGGATGCTCCCCGACGACAAGCTCCCCACCTATCTGCAGGAGTCCCGCGACACGGTCATCGAGACCGGCAAGGCGCTGGTCGCCTACGACCAGTGGGGCACAAACCCGGCACGCGCCTCCGGTGCCGTCACCTTCAACGTGCTGACCACCGTCTTCACCGGAGGTGCGGGAGCCGCGGCCAAGGGCGGCGCCGCGGCCCGTACGGTCGCCTTCCTCGGCAAGGCCGGCAAACTCGTCGACCCGATCACGTACATCGGAAAGGCCGCCAAGTTCGGCACGGTCAAGGTCGCCGACCTGTTCACCAGCCTGAAGGGCATCCGCGCCGGCGCGTACACCGACATCATCACTGGCGCAGGCAAGGTCCAGCCCGACGGCAGCATCCTCAAGGCCGCCGCCGACGTTCCGGTCGTGGTCGGAAACCACATCGAGTGGCCCGACGGCTCCCGGCTCAATCTCGACGACGGTTCTGTCATCAAGGCGGACGGCACCAAGGCAGCAGCCCACGTCGAGCTGTCGGCCGCCGACCGAACCATGCTCGAAAACAGCCTCGCCCACCGCGATGCGCCCCTGGTCGCCGCGCACGGCGGTGGCGATGACATCGGAGCTGTCGGGCGGACGGGAGACGCTGTGCCCGGCGGGGCGAACAGCCTTCCCCGCGAATCGGGCAGCCATGCACCTGGCGCCGCCGCTCATGATTCGGGACACGTTCCGTCCGCAGGCCACGAATCATCTGCCGACTCGGCACGCGGCGCCACCCCCTCCCACGGCGAGGGGCCGACCGGTGGCGGCATGGACAGCCCCACCAGTGGGCATAGCCACGAACCTACAAGTGCCGGCCACGACGGACCGACAGGCAGCGGGGATCAGGACCCACCGCACGCCGGACACACAGGGCCCGCCGGTACGCCGCGCACCCCCATCGACGAGATTGCCCCGGAGCGGTACAGCAGGGGAACGGGGACTGCGGGTTCGCCCTCCGAGCCGATGCGGCCCGAGCAGGAACCAGGACTCATCGAGGAGCTCAGCCGAGCAAAGATATCCCCGCAGGACCAGGCTCGTGTGATCCGCACCCTGAGCAAGGAGCCGTTCGGTGCCGATGTCGCGGACCTGATTTCTCGTGGGCATCTGAGCGGGGTAAAGAACTACGACGAGATCCTCAAGATGTGCAAGCAGGGCGCCAGCAAGTCCAACAAGAGCATGGTTCCTGCCGCCTACATGGCTTTGAACCAGGCAACAGAACTGCAGAGTCGCGGTTTCTCCCATCTCGCGTTCGAGCTCAAGGACGATGCGACCGGGCTCGATCTGGACGTCACCACGCTCCACTCCGACGGGACACCGCATTACGGCTACCAACTCAAGGACGTCGACAACATCGAGGGGATCAAGAGCGCGACCAAGAAGGCTGCCACCCAGCTCAAAGGCGGTACGGCCGATGCGAAGATCGCCATCTTGGATGTACATCAATCGATTGCAGATCTCAACGCTAAGATGTTCAAGGAAGCTGAGTTTCAGGCCAGGAGAGCAGGGGCCACGTTCCACCTGCGCTTCATTGACGGATCCGTCACTGTTCCGCCCAACGGCCCCGTTTTCCCGTAAGGAATCTCCATGTCGACTCTTATGCGCGCTCCGCGTGAATGCGGCTCCTGGTTCTGGGACCTCGACGAAGTAGCCCCCCCTGGCCTGGAATCCGCACTGGCGGTGGCGGCGAGAATGTCAGAGATCCTCAGAAAGCATGAACTCCTGACACCGCACAGGCTCGAATACGACTGGTATGTACTCGACTCTGGTGGCATCGACATCACGACCAGTCTGGCGTTGACCGTTCCGCTTGGGGACCCTCGTCTCCCGGACCGAGTACTCAACAGTCGGCCTTCGGGATTCCCGAACGCCGAGGTCGATGACATTCACATCGTGGGGTCGGGGACCTGGATCGACGCCGAAGGAAACAGCCATCGCGAGCCTCGGTTGGTCGACCTGTCGGTCTCCCCCGCCCCTGTGGGCCTATCTGCCGAGCTTGCCGTCCACCACGACATCTGGGGCTGGTTCGACTTCGCGGGCCGACCCCACCCAGATGTGTACCAACACAATGCTCCGCGGCTGGCGGCGGCTTTGCAGGACCTCAATTCAATGCTGGGGGCGAAGGGCGAACCAGGCGAAGTCACATACTTCGGTTTTGCGACAGAACTCGGTATCGGGACTCCCGACGCGCTCGACGACGGTTCCGGCCCCGACGTCACGGACAAGCTCTGAATGAAGACACAGTCAATGCCGACGAAGATCTCTCGCCCGCCCTACCAGGGCAGTGCCGACCCAGAGGGGCACCTGGGAAGGGCCGATGCCCGCACGATCGAGCAGATCCAGTGCCTTGAAACGGCCCCTGAGATGTTCGGGCTGTCCTTCAGCGGCGTCTTGGGCAGGGCTCAACTCCACTGCCTCTACGACCCCACCGCAAACAAGAGCGGGACCTGGGAGGCATGGGTCGCGGCCATGCAAGTCGGCTCCGCGCTCTTCGCCTCGGCGACCGCGCCCGAAGGGACGACGGTCGAGTGCATGATCGCCCACAAGAAGCGGACGATCCCCGCCTGCGGGGTGAAGCACTTCGTGGACGCCGGGACGTGGCTGGAGGCGTTCTGGCTGGCGGTCATCTGCCGGGACCAGGCCCGCATGACACAGCTCTGCAACGTCCCGATCGAGCTGCTGCGCGCCTCAGGTGCGGTGTTCGAGGAGTACATCTACCACTGGGTGGACGCGCTCCAGACGTACTGGCTGGAGCGCCCCGGCCTGGGCGAGAAGCTCGTCGCCGCGTTCGACGGGACCGACCCCGACACGCTTCGGTTCATCGACCGCGAGATGATGCTCAAGGTCCTGTATCCGCCGCTCAACCTCTTCTACCGTTTCATCAGCCAGGACCCGGCCAAGTTCAACGAGGCGCTCGTGCAGGCCGTTCAGCTGCACAAGGAGTACTGGACGGCACAAGAGGAGCACGAGAGCCTCACCAGTGACGTCGCGCTCGCCCCCCTGGCCATCGCATGCCTCGCCTACGACGCCGGACGTCCCATCGAGGTGGAGTCCGAGTACCTGCCCGAGAACCTTCTCGACCGCAGCTGGCTCGGCGAGTTCGAGACGTGACATGACGGCTCAGGACTACGACAGCCAACTGCTGGAGTCGGTGTCGGTACGCCGTCGGCGGCTGCGGGATGCCCTGCTGTTCGGGGCGCAGCGCCAGCGGCGGTCGGTGGACGAGCGGCTGGGGAAGGTGTTCGCCGGGATCGTGATCGCGGCCGTGTTGTGCGCTGGGTGCGTGGGGTGGTCGTTCGTGTCGCATCGAGTGATCGGGAAGAGCCCGTACGGGAGGTCTACCCAGCCCTCGCTCGGGCCTTCCCCGCTGCCGTCTTCACCCTCCGTAACTCCTTCGTCTCGGTGATAGGTTCGAACGCGTGATAGCTGCGGGGGCCATGAGTCGTACGACGACCGGTGGGCGTACGGCGTTGAGCCGGGTCACTCTGGTCGGGGAGCGGCGGCGGGTCGACCTCGTACTGCCGTCCCAGGAGCCGGTCGGACTGCTCCTGCCGGAAGTCATGCGGCTGTTGGACGACCAGGTGGCAGGCAGCCCCGAGCTGCGGCATCTCGTGACCGCGGACGGTTCCGCGCTCGCGCACGACAGCACGTTGGAGTCGGCTGGTGTCCCGGACGGCGCCGTGCTGCGGCTGGTGCGGGCGGAGGATGCACCCTCGGCGCCCGTGGTGCATGACGTCACCGATGAGGTGGCCGAGGATCTGGATGTACGCGCCTGGCGGTGGCGGCCGGCCTCGCGGCGAATCGTGGCAGGGCTTGCGACCATTGGATGGGCGGCAGTCGGTGGGCTCTTCGCCCGGGCCGAGTGCGGGCACACGGTCGTCGGCGGAGTGCTGCTCGCCGTCGCCGCGGTGTCGGCGCTCGCCGGCGCTCTACTCGGGCGCGCTGGGCAGCGCGGTCTGGCCACCACCCTGATCGCCGTCGCCGGGGTGCTGGGTGTACTCGGCGCGTGGACGCTGGCCGATGCGCACGCCTGGTCGGGCTCGGTGCGGCTGGCGGGCGCGGCCGGGGCTGTCGTCGTGATGCTCGTGCTGCTCGGCTGGTTCACGCCCTTGGGGCGCGGGGGGCTGGTCGGCGCCGTGGCCGTAACCGGATGCACCCTGTGCTGGCAGGCCGCCATAGCGCTGCAGTCGGGTGCGGGGACGGCGGCCGAGCAGGCCCGCGCCGGGGCACTCGTCGTGGTCGTCTCGGTGGTGGTGCTGGGTGTGCTGCCGCGGCTGGCACTGATGGCCTCAGGGCTGTCCGGTCTCGACGACCGGCGGTCGAGTGGTGTCTCGGTCAGCAGGTATCAGGTGTCCGCGGCCCTCGCCGCCACGCATCGGGGGCTGGCGCTCGCCACGATCACGGTGGCCGTTTCGGCGGCCACGGCGGGCGTGCTCGCGCTGCGGTCCCCGTCGGCGTGGACGGTGCTGCTGGCCGCCGTCACGACCGCGGTGCTCGCGCTGCGGGCGCGCGCCTTCCCGCTGGTCGCCGAGGTCGTGGCACTCCTTGCTGCAGGAGCCGTGCTCGCCGTGCAACTCATCTCGGTGTGGCTGGAGCGTTCGACCGCAGCGGGGCCGCTGGCTGTGCTCACTGTGCTGGCGGCGGGGCCGTTGGCGGTGCTTGCGGTGCAGCCGGCCGAGCATGTGCGCGTGCGGCTGCGACGCGTGGGGGACGTACTCGAGTCCGTCGGTGTGATCGCCCTGTTCCCGCTGCTCCTCGGGGTGTTCGGCGTGTACGGGCGACTGCTCGACACCTTCGTCTAGGGGGCGGATATGGCGCAGGAAGGGGACTGGCAGCGGGACGTGCTGCGCGAGTTGGGGCAGCCCGATGGCCTGGCCCGCCCGGCGGAGCCCCCGCTGCGACTCGTACACCCCGCTCCCGCTCCTCCCGCCGATCCGCGTCTCGGCCTTGCCGGCGCGGCATCGGGGCAGCACCTGGATCCCCCGGCGCGACCTCCGAGCTCCGCCCCCGATCCGCGGCCCGCGGTGCGCACTCCGCGAGACCTCCGCCTACCCATGCCCACCCCGGAATCCGTCCCCACCCTCGATCCGCGCCTCTCCCACGCCCTGGGCAGCCCCCAGCACGGCGACTCTATGGCCCGGCGCACAGGCCGCTCGATACGCAAGCTCACCGCGTCGGCAGCGCAGGATGTGGCCGAACAGACACGGATCGCACGGGAGTTGCAGCAGCCGGTCACCACGGGACGGGTGATCGCAGTGACGTCGATCCGGGGCGGAGTGGGCAAGTCGACCGTCTCCGCCCTGCTGGGCCGAACCTTCAACCACTACCGACACGATCCGGTGCTCACGCTGGAGGCCGATGCCGCACTCGGCACCCTCCCCGTGCGGATGGGCGCGGAGTCGGTGCGCTGGTCCTGCGCCGATCTGGCACAGATACTCACCCCGGCGATGCAACTCACCGATGTCACCGGCTACCTGGTTCCCGTGACCGACGGCGGCTGGCTGCTGCCCGCGAGTCAAGGACACGTCGGCGCCCCGCTGGACATACGCACCTACCGCACCGTCACGCTGGCACTGCGGCGCTATTTCGCGGTGACGGTCGTGGACTGCGAGTGCCTGCCCGGCGAGGTGGCGCGTACTGCCATGGACACCGCCCACGCCCGTGTCGTGGTCGCTCCGACGACCGCCGAGGGCGTCAACGGCACGCGCCTGGTCCTGGACTGGCTGGCCCAGCTGCCGCACTCGGCCCTGGCCTCGACCGTAGTCGCCCTCACCGCTAACTCACCCGACCTGATCCTCGACGGGAAGGCAGCTGCCGCGCACCTGCGGGAGACGGGAGTCACCGTCGTGCCCCTCCCTTACGACCGTCATCTTGCCGGAGGCGGCCCGATACGTACCGAGATGCTCGGTGAGGACACTCGCGACGCCACGGTCCGGCTCGCCGCGGAGGCGATGCAGCGTGCGGTGAGGGTTCGATGACCCCAAGTCAGGCTTCAGGACCCGTACGAGAAAGGGTCCGTCCGTGACCCAGCGCCTCATCCACCGGCCCGCGCGCTCCACCCGCCCCCTCGCCCCCGCCCAGCCGCGCACGATCGAGCCGCCGCCGAACCTGCCCGAGGGCAAGCTGGGAAACGCGGCGACCGCGCTGCTGCCCATGGCCGGTGTCATGGGCTCGGTCGTGATGATGACCATCATCCGCAACAGCCAGTTCGCAGCCCTCGGCGCGATCGTGCTGGTCTTCGCGCTGCTCGGTGCGGTGGCACTGTTCCTGTCCCAGCGGGGCAAGGCGCAGCGCACCCGGCGCACCCAGCGCGAGCGGTACTTGGAGTATCTGGAGGAACTCCGCGAGGAGTTGGGCACGGGCGAGCGGGAGCTGCGCCGACAGTCGCGAGTCCTCAACCCTCCGCCGGAGGCCCTGTACGACCTCGTACGCGATCCGGCGCGCCTGTGGGAGCGGCGCCGCCAGGACGCGGACTTCCTGCGGGTACGGGTCGGCACGGGCGATGTCCCGGTGCAGGAGCTGGTGGTCGGCCAGAACAGCGCGGGCGGGGTCCTGACCCCGCCGGACCCCTTCATGCTCAACGAGGCCCGTGCCCTGCAGAACCGGTTCGCCACGGCGACGGACTTCCCGCTCACCGTGCCGCTGGACCGGGCGGGCAACGTCAGCGTCGTCGGGGACCGCGAGGGAGTACTGCGGGTCGCCCGCGCGCTGCTGATCCAGACCGCGGTTACGCACGCCCCCAACGATGTCGCCGTCGCACTCGGCATACCCGGCGAGCAACTGGCCGAATGGGAGTGGGCCAAGTGGCTGCCCCACGTGCTCGATCCGTCCGAGCACGACGGGCCGGTCGCCGCCCGCCGGATCGCCCCGAGCCTCGCCCAGTTGGCGGCGCTGTGCCGGCATGATCTGCGGCAGCGTGCCTCGTACGCGGCGGAGGTGCGGCGCGGGCTGTCGGACCGAGGCGCGCTGCGGCTGACCGGTCGACTGCTGGTCGTCAGCGACGAGTACGGCGAAACATCCGCCGAGCTGCCTCGCCCGGACCCGGCAGTTGACCTGCCGGACATGGGCATCACCGTGCTGCACCTGCTGGAGCAGCAGGTGCACGAGCCGGACCAGGTGACCGTCCGCATCACCGTCGACGGCGACCGGATCGCTGTGGAGGATCTGCGGTCGGCACCCGTCGCCCACGGAACGTCGGACGCGGTCAGCACCCCGGGCGCCGAAGGGATCGCCCGACTGCTGGCCCCGCTCAGGTTGTCGGCGGAGTCCGCATCCGAGGGCACCCCGATCTCCGGGCCGGTGGACTTCCCCGGCCTGCTGGGCATTCAGGACCCGGCCGCGCTCGACATATCCCGGCTCTGGGCGCCGCGCAGTGAACGTGAATTCCTCCGCGTCCCCATCGGCCTGACGGACCGCCACGAGCCGGTGCTGCTGGACCTGAAGGAGTCCTCCGAGCTGGGCATGGGCCCGCACGGGCTGTGTGTGGGGGCGACCGGCTCCGGCAAGAGCGAGCTGCTGCGCACTCTCGTCCTCGCGCTCACCGCTACCCACTCTCCCGAGGACCTGGCTCTGGTCCTGGTGGACTACAAGGGCGGCGCCACCTTCGCCCCGTTCACCGACCTCCCGCACGTGGCCGGTGTGATCACGAACCTGGAGAACCAGGCCGGACTCGTCGAACGCGTCCACAGCAGCCTCGCCGGCGAGGTCAAGCGCCGTCAGCAGGTGCTGAAGGACGCGGGCAATGTCGCCGACATCGGGCACTACGCAGCCCTGCGCGCCGCCCATCGCCCCGACCTGGAACCGCTGCCGCACCTGTTCGTCGTCATCGACGAGTTCGGCGAACTGATCACCGCCAAGCCGGACTTCATCGACCTGTTCCTGTCCATCGGCCGCATCGGCCGCTCTATCGGCGTCCATCTGCTGCTGTCCAGTCAGCGCATCGAGGGCGGCAAACTCAAGGGCCTGGACACCTATCTCTCGTACCGCCTCGGACTGCGTACCTTCTCCGCCGACGAGTCGCGCACCGTACTGGACACCACCGACGCCTTCCATCTGCCGCCGCTGCCGGGATTCGGCTATCTGAAGGTCGACACCTCGACGTACGAGCGTTTCAAGGCGGGCTACGTCTCCGGCGCCTACCGCGGCCCGGCCCTGCTGGAGGACGCGGGCGACGAGCCGCTCGCCTGGCCGTATCCCACCTTCAACACGCTCGACGCACCCCACGGCGAGGCCGCGGAGGAACCCGCCGCCGCCAAGCGCGAGAGCGGACCGACCGTCATGTCGGTCATGGTTGACCAACTAGCCACCGCCGCACCGCCAGTGCGCCGAATTTGGCTTCCGCCGCTGCCCAACGCCGTCACGCTGGACGCCGCCGCAGGGCCGATACAGGTGTCGGAGCGCGGGCTGCACCTCGCCGGGCGGGCGGAAGCGATGCAGGTTCCGCTGGGCATTCTCGATGATCCGGCCACGCAGTGGCAGGGCCGGTGGCTGCTGGATCTCACAGTCGCCGGCGGCCACGCTGCGGTGATCGGCGGCCCGCAGTCGGGCAAGACCACTCTCCTGCGAA
Organism: Streptomyces sp. NPDC058246; assembly: GCF_042881985.1. Classification (NCBI taxonomy): domain Bacteria; kingdom Bacillati; phylum Actinomycetota; class Actinomycetes; order Kitasatosporales; family Streptomycetaceae; genus Streptomyces; species Streptomyces sp. NPDC058246. The sequence continues at coordinate 414,059 of NZ_JBHVWZ010000003.1, forward strand.
CCCTCGCGCTGTCGCTGGCCACGGCCCACACCCCGTACGACGTCGCCGTCTACGGCCTCGACCTGGTCGGCGGCGGCCTGTCCGCACTGGCCGGTCTGCCGCACGTAGGCGGTATCGCTGGACGCGCCGACCACGAGCGGGCCGCCCGGACCGTCGCCGAGGTCCGCACCATGCTCGCCGAACGCGAGGAACTCTTCCGCGCGCACGGCATCGACTCCGTCGATCAGTTGCGCCGCCTGCGTGCCCAGGGCAAGCTGCCGCAGCTCGGCTCGACCGACATCGTGCTGCTCATCGACGGATTCGGCGCGCTGCGCGACGAGTTCGCCGAACTCGACGACACCGTGGCCGACCTCCTCAAGCGTGGCGGCGGCTATGGCATCCACATCGTCGCCGGGATGCTGCGCTGGAACGACGTGCGCATCGCCACCCAGTCCATGTTCGGTACCCGCGTCGAGCTGCGCCTGAACGACCCGGCCGACTCCTCCATCGACCGCAAACTGTCCCAGACGCTCTCCCCCGACACCCCGGGCCGTGTCCTGACCGACGGCAAGCTGTTCGCGCAGGTCGCACTGCCCCGCATCGACGCATCCCCGTCTACGGGCGACCTCGGCCCGGCGCTGGAAGAGGCCGCACGGACGATCCGGGCGACCTGGCACGGTGAACTCGCGGCCCCTGTACGGGTGCTGCCGACCCGACTGCCCGCAGCGCAACTGCCGTCCCTCGTCACCGAGCCCCGCCGTGTGCCGCTCGGCGTCGACCAGGACGCGCTGGCCCCAGCCCTGCTCGATCTGTTCGGAAGCGACCAGCACCTGCTGATCCTGGGCGACAACGAGTGCGGCAAGACCAATCTGCTGAAACTGATAACCCGCCAACTCATCGACCGGTACGGCGACGAGGAACTGGTCTTCGGCGTCTTCGACCCACGCCGGGGCCTGCGCGGTACGGTCCCCGAGCCCTACCGCGGCGGCTACGCCCACAACGCCAAACTCGCCGCGGCCCTCGCCACCGGCATCGCGACCGAGCTGGAAAAGCGCCTGCCGGAGACGGCGGACCCCGACTCGACCGGTACGGAGCCCACGTTCACCGGGCCGCGGATCGTGATCCTGATCGACGACTACGACATCCTCACCACCGCAGGCCAGCAGCCCCTGGCCCCCTTCCTGCCGTACATCTCCTCAGCCCAGGACATCGGCCTGCACTTCGTCGTCGCCCGCCGCGTCGCCGGGTCCTCCCGCGCCCTGTACGAACCACTGCTGACCACCCTGCGCGAGACCGGCACCACCGCCCTCCTCATGACCGGCGACCGCACCGAGGGCCAGCTCTTCCCCGGCCTGTACGCTTCCGCACAACCGCCCGGCCGCGGCACCCTCATCCGCCGTGGCCGCCACCACCAGCTCATCCAGACCGCCCTGACCGACGAAGAGATCGAGCAGTAGTGACCAAGGACGTCATCGCCCTCACCCCGAAGATGCCCGACGCCTGGGCCCTGCTGGCCGGGCTGTATGCCAGCGGGCCCGGGTCGGACGTTTCGGCGGCGGCCGACGGCGCGGTCATCCAGCTGTGCGGGCCCGGCGGACGTCCCCTCGTGTCCGTCGAGGCGCCGGTACTCGTACAGGTGCCGGGCGAGGCCCTCCGTCTCCTCGGCAGTGATGTGCCCGTGCCGTTCTGGTGGACCGAGGCCCGCGCCTCCACCGCGGTCCCCGAGGCCGAGCGCCTCGCCGGATCCGTGTGCGGGCGACTCAACGCGCTGCTGGGCGGCACTACTTGGCCGCCCGAAGCGGCCACCACCGAGGTCGTCGACACCAACGCCGTACCGGCACCCAGTGCCGGTGAACCCGCCGTGGACGTGCTGACCGACAGCACCGCCGTCGTCCTGATCGACCGGCCCGTGGTCGCGCTGACCTCCTGGCTCTCGGACGTCCTGCGCGTCACGTCCGCGGCCGGCCGCGCCCTGCAGATCGTCACCCCGCCCCACGTACGACTGAGCCTGCCCGCCCGCACCACACTCGCCCACGTCCCCAACCGCTGGGTCGTCCAGGACCGGGACTGCGGCTACTACGACGGACTGTCCGGTGCCGCACTGCGCTGGCAGAACGGCACCTTCGCGCCCGACCTCACCGCGGACGGCAAACCGACCGTGGCCGAGACGTTCGCCGACGTCACTCCGTCCACCGAACGCCAACTCATCGTGGCGTTCCGCACCCTGCATCCCGCGGACGAGTACCTGCTCCTCGGCCGCGCACTGGAAACGGCCTGGAAGACCCTGACCGGAGCCCCACCCGCCGGCTGGGGCACGGCGGAGCCTGTCAACCTGCCTTGGTCCCCACGCCAGTTGACCGACCTCGCCCGCGACCGAGCTCCTCAGCCGACACACGTGATCGCAGTCGGCCACCCCGACCGCCCGGCGATGGCCACCACGCGCGTGACCCGCACGGCGACCGGCGTGGAGGAGGACATCAAACTCACCCTCGGCTACGGCGAGAACGAAACCCCGCCACTCGAAGCGATCGAAGCCCTTGCCGAGACGCTGGTCACCGACCACGGCCTCGCCACGATGCTCACGTCCCTGCGCCCGGCCCGCCGCGACCTCACCACGCCCCCGCGCCTGGAGGCCCCGCCCATCCCCCACTCCTTCACCCTGGGCCCCGACGACGTACGCACCATCGGGCTCGCCCACGCACGCCGGCCACCCATCAACGTCCGACCGGCTCAACTGGGCCCCGAGGCCAAGCCCGCGTTGCTCTACCCCCTCGGTGACGGGATCAGCCCCCAAGCCTGGACCACCCTTCAGCAACTCGCAGCCCACCTCAAGGCTGCTCCAGGAACAACAAAATGACGGATCCGACGACCCGAAGAAGAGCGGAGCGAGCGCCGAGGCCGGTCGGCAAAAGCCGAGTTCGAGCCAGTCCGCCACACGGACCGTGATCGAGCGGGCAACCGGCTCCTGGGAGACCATCCTCAACACACCGTCCGGCAACACCCTCAAGACCCTGACCGTCTCCGACGGCGACGTCACGGCCAAGGGCAGCAAGCTCGACTGCACCGGCACGCTCAAGCCTGGAAAGACAGACGGTAAGGAGACTCCGACCCTGACCTTGTCGTGCAAGAGCGGCAGCGACGGCGGCCGAGGCAAAGGCACCCTCCACATGAGGGGCGAGGACGCCCTCGCCCTTGACTGGAAGGGCCCCGAAGGCGGCTCGGGCGGCCCCGTCGACAGCTTCCGCAGAACCAGCAGCTGAGGCAGTCGGCGCTACGCCCACCCCCTTCGAGGGATATCGCCGCGTAGCCACCTACTCAGGTGAAGCGATCAACGCCTGCCGAGATCGCTCCTCGGGAGGGGCACACGACAGACCTGCGGTTCGGTGGACGGACGGTCCCGGCGCGGCTTGCGAAACGCCGTGCGGCTGGGGTGCTCGTCCTCGCCTGCGTGGCCGCTTGTTGTGCGGTCTAGGTCCTCCTCGGTGTCGGCAGCCGTCCCTCCCCCGAGAGCTGGACGCCGCCCACCGCCGAGTCTCTTCGCGCCGACGAGTTCCTGGCCTCCCGGTTCGCAACCGGTGAACCTCATCTGGCCCTGGTGGCGACCTCTTCCGGGTCGGTCGACGGGCCCGCGCGGAACTCGGTTTCGTTCCGTCGATCCCACTGGCCGAGGGAATTGCCGCCACCCTCAAGGGCTGAGCGCTCCGGCGGCGCGAGGCCGTCCGGAGAGCCCCTACGCGTCACAGTGCCGCGCGCCATTTCAGGGCCGGGAGCGCCTCATGCGGCGGGCCAGGAGGACGGCTCCCGTACCGGCGATCAACGAGCCGACGGCGATCCCGGTGAGCGCGGTCTCGGCCCGGGCGTCTTGGGTGGTGCCGGAGGCGGCCAGCGCAGGCCGGGCGGAACCGGCCGCCGTGGCGGCTTGGACGAGGAGGTCGGTGACCGCGTCGGGGTGGGAGACCATGGCCACGTGGGAGGAGTCGATCTCCACCGTGTGGGAACCCGCGCGTTTCGCCTCGAAGCGTTCCTGGTCGGGATTGATGGCTTTGTCCTGCTTCGCGACGAGGAACCACGACGGGATGTGCTTCCAGGCGGCCACCTTGGCCGTCTCCGAGAGCGCAGTCGTCGCCGCGGGTCGTTGGGTGGCCGCCATGACCCTCGTGGTGCTTTCCGGCAGGTCGGCGGCGAAGACCGGGTGGATCCTGTCGGGCTTGAGGTACAGGTCCGTCCCGCTGACGCCGCCGGCCCGGTAGGGAACGGACTTCGTGGCGGTGCCGAGTTCGCTGGGGAACTTGGCCCCCAGGGACATTCCGCTCTCGCCCACGTCGAGCATCAGTGCCGATACGTACACCAGGGACTTCACCCGAGGGTTGCCCTCGGCGGCCGTGCTGATCACGGCGCCGCCGTAGGAGTGACCCGCCAGCACGAGCGGGCCCTTGACGCTGTCCAGCACGGAGGCGATGTAGGTGGAGTCGCTGTACAGCCCGCGCAGCGGGTTGGCGGGAGCGATGACGGTGTAGCCACGGCTTTCGAGCCGTTCGACCACCCCGTTCCAGCTGGAGGCGTCCGCGAACGCCCCGTGCACCAGCACGATGGTGGGTTTGGTCGTGGTCGTGGTCGTGCCGACGTCCGCGGCGACGGGGGCCGCAAGGGCCGTGCACATGGCCACGGCGCACCCGGCCGCCATGACGTGTGCGCGACGTATTCGGCGCCGTGAACCGAGGACCGGAGATGCGGCCATGCCGTTCTCGCTTTCCGTGAGATCCATGACACGGAGTGTTCACGCGTCCGCACCGGCAGGCTCGGCGAGCACTCCAACCGGGTGATTTCAGTGGGCCCTGAGAGTGAACGCCGGAGGCGACGGGTGTCCGGAACCTACGTCGCACCCCGTGCGCATTCCGATGACCGCCCAACGCCACACGCAAGCACTGGCCCGACTGGCGGCGGACCTGAGGAGTGAATCGCGCCGACGGGGGCGACGCGGACTGGGGCCGTGCCCTGGCCCACCATGCACTGCGGGATCCGATGCAGAGAACCGCTGCCACCCGCCAACTCGCCCCCGAGCGGGTCCCTTTCACCGCGACCCTGCGTTCCGCTCGCCGTGTGTTCAGCGCCCTCCAGCCCCGATCCAGCCGGCACGCGGAGAACGACGAACCTTCCGGCCCCGCCGAGGCACGCTTCCTCACCGCCGAAGACGTGCTGGACGGGCGCCCCGCAGCTGGCATCGGGCCCGCCCCCGAGGATCCCGTGCGCTGTCCGCCCGTGCGTGAAGGCGACATCCTGCTGCCGACCGTCGCCCGTGAGATGCAGGCCCGTGTCGCCACCGACGCGGATGCGGGGGTGTTCCCGACGGCGGGCCTCCACCACCTGCGGGTCACCGATCGGGAACTCGTCGACCCCTGGTACCTAGCCAGCTATCTCTCCAGCGCCGAACAAAGGGAGATCACACCGCCACGAGCCGGACGCGATCGCCGCAGAGCTTGGTCATGTCGTCGATATCGGAGGTCAACATGACCACGGGGCGGTGCTGTCGCAGCGCGGCCTCGGCGACCGCCGCGTCGATCGCGTACTTGCGCCCGTGCAAGCCGGCATTCATCAGCAGCTTCGAGGCCGCCCTCGCCTCCTCGTCGCCCACCGGAACTACGCGCAGCCCGGAGAGCATCCAGTTCAGGCGAGACTTGTTCGTACGCGCGTGGACAGCCTCAATGATGGTGAGCGCACTGATCACGACCTCCATGCCGCGCGAGCGTGCCTCAGCGACCAGAGCCACCACCTGCTCGTCGTCGGCGAGCAGCTTTGAGAGCCCTTCGCTGTCGAGGACCAGAGTTCCCTCGTGACTCAGCCTGCGGCGGGCCACTCGGCCTCCTCGGCGAACACCTCGTCGAAGACCTGCCGCGCCCGCTGACGAGCCTGCTCAGAGACCGGCCCCTTGCGGCTCTCGTAGTCCGCCAAGTACTCGTCAAGGACCTGGCCGCGCAACTCACGCTCGACCGCCCCGGCAATGAACGCGGAGAACTCCCGCTTGCCCACCCGCGCCCGGATCGCCTCTGCGGTCCCCTCCGGCAGCGACAGGCTCACCCGCGTCGCCGGCCCTTCCCCGATGCTGTACGTCGTCTCACCCATGCCTCGAGTGTGTCAAACGAGTAGGAAAAGTGCCACGGTCGGTGCCGCCCGCAAGCGCCGAACAGTGCACGTCCCAGTACGGGCGTTCTCATCCCATCCCAGCACCATCCCAGCACGGGAAAAAACAAAGGGCCCGACTCCGAAGAGTCGGACCCCTCCTGACCTGCATATGTGCCAGATCAGCGTCAGCCGCTACACATTGAACCGGAACTCCACCACATCGCCGTCCTGCATGACGTAGTCCTTGCCCTCCATGCGGGCCTTGCCCTTGGCGCGGGACTCGGCGACCGAGCCGGTCTCGACGAGGTCGGCGAAGGAGATGACCTCGGCCTTGATGAAGCCCTTCTGGAAGTCGGTGTGGATGACTCCGGCGGCCTCGGGGGCGGTGGCGCCCTTCTTGATGGTCCAGGCGCGGGATTCCTTGGGGCCTGCCGTCAGGTAGGTCTGGAGGCCGAGGGTGTTGAAACCGACGCGGGCCAGGGTGGTCAGGCCGGGCTCCTCGGCGCCCACCGACTCCAGGAGCTCCATCGCGTCCTCCTCGTCGAGCTCGGCGAGGTCCGCCTCCAGCTTGGCGTTGAGGAAGATCGCCTCGGCGGGGGCGACCAGGGCGCGCTGTTCGTTCTTGAAGTCCTCGTCGGTCAGCTCGTCCTCGTCGACGTTGAAGACGTACAGGAACGGCTTGGTGGTGAGCAGGTGCAGGTCGTGCAGCAGCTCCTCGTTGCCGGAGCCCTGGACGATGCCCTGCGAGAAGAGGGTGTCGCCCTTCTCCAGGATCTCCTTCGCCGCCTCGACCGCCGCGACCTTGGGAGCGATGTCCTTCTTGATGCGCGACTCCTTCTGGAGGCGCGGCAGGACCTTCTCGATCGTCTGGAGGTCGGCGAGGATCAGCTCGGTGTTGATCGTCTCGATGTCGTCCTTGGGCGAGACCTTGCCGTCGACGTGCACGACGTTCTCGTCCCTGAAGGCTCGGATGACCTGGCAGATCGCGTCGGACTCACGGATGTTCGCGAGGAACTTGTTGCCCAGGCCCTCACCCTCCGAGGCGCCCTTCACGATGCCCGCGATGTCGACGAAGTCGACGGTCGCCGGGAGGACGCGCTGCGAGGAGAAGATCTCGGCCAATTTGGTGAGGCGCGGGTCGGGGACGCCGACCACGCCCACGTTCGGCTCGATCGTGGCGAACGGGTAGTTGGCCGCGAGCACGTCGTTCTTGGTCAGGGCGTTGAACAGGGTCGACTTGCCGACATTCGGCAGACCGACGATTCCGATCGTGAGCGACACGTTGCGACTTCCCGTACGTGAGGATGGGCGAGGGGCCCTCGGAGAGCGCGGGCCGATCCACCAGTCTACGGCGTGCCCGGGCGCGCCCCGGCGACGTATCGAACGCTTGGCCAAGCTCTGCCCAACGGCGCTTCTTCAGCTCGTCTGCGCTTGTCCTCGCTTGTCTTCGGCTTGTCCTGCGGCTCGTCTTCTGGCTGGTCTTCGGCGTGTCTGAGGGGCTATTCCACACATAAACCGACCTAAGTTGGTCCGGTGGAGCAACACAGGACGCGTCCCCCTCAGTACCGACCGCGACGCGGCATGCCCGTTCCCGCGCAGGGCGGCCGGCGCGTGGGCGCCGATGTGCGGCGGGGTGCCCCGGCGGCACGGCGGCCCGCGCCGCCGCTGGTCCGGGCGGCGCGGCGGATGCCGAATCCCCGGCTCACCGGGCTGGGCAGCGGGCTGTTCTGCGGGGCGTCCATGTTCGCGCTCGCCTGTCTGGACCAGTTGCTGTTCGGGGCGTCGCTGGTGGTGTACGGGGTGCTGTTCCTGCCGGTGTGCGCGCTGACGGCGGTGTGGGTGCGGCGGGGTGACCTGGTGACCGTGCCCGTGGTCGTACCGATCGCGTTCGCCTTCGGGCTGCTGCCGGTCGCCGACAGCAGCGGGGGCGGCGTCGCGGGCCGCGCGATGGGGCTGATCACCGCGCTCGCCCTCCAGGCGGGCTGGCTGTACGGGGGGACGCTGATCGCCGGTCTGATCGTGACCGTCCGCAAGCTCCGCCTGATGGCCCGTCGAGCGGCCCAGCGCCGAGCCGCAGCCGCCGCTTCCCGACGCCCCCTCCCACCCGCCCGTCCCTCTCGCCCGACGGGATAACGGGATAGCCGGACCCGAAACACTCGGGCCAGGCCAAGCCGGCGCCCCAGGGACGTAGCGGGACCCAAGGAACACAGGGACCCACGGCAGACAGGGACCGACCGCAAACAGGGCCCCAGGCAAACCAGGGCCCAGGAAAGCCCGAGCCCAGAAGTGGGCCCGCGCCCCCGTGGCAAGGATTACGTCGCGGACTTCGCCGCACGCATCGCCGCTCCCACGATCCCCGCGTTGTTCTGGAGCTGGGCCGGGACGATCTCCGCCTTGATGTCCTGGATGAGGGGGAGGAATTTGTCGGCCTTGCGGCTGACGCCGCCGCCGATGATGAAGAGTTCCGGGGAGAAGAGCATCTCGACATGGGCGAGGTACTTCTGGACGCGGTTGGCCCAGCGCTCCCAGGACAGCTCGTGGTCCTCCTTGGCCTTGGTGGAGGCGCGCTTCTCGGCCTCGTGGCCGCCCAGCTCCAGATGGCCCAGCTCCGTGTTGGGGACCAGGTCGCCGTCGATGAAGAGGGCGCTGCCGATGCCCGTGCCGAAGGTGAGGAGGATGACCGTGCCCTGACGGTCGCGCCCGGCACCGAACTGCATCTCGGCGACGCCCGCAGCGTCCGCGTCGTTCAGCACGGTCACCGGGAGGCCGCCCAGCCGCTCGCCCAGCAGAGCGCGCGCGTCGGTGTCGATCCAGTTCTTGTCGACATTGGCCGCCGTCCGGATGGTGGCACCGCCGGTGACCACTCCGGGGAAGGTGATGCCGACCGCCCCCGTCCAGCCGAAGTGGCCGACGACCTCCTTCACGCCGTCGGCCACCGCGTCGGGCGTCGCCGGATGCGGAGTGAGCACTTTGTAGCGCTCCTGGGCCAGGTCCCCGCGATCCAGGTCCACGGGGGCACCCTTGATCCCGGATCCGCCAATGTCCACGCCGAAGATCTGCATGGCCCTACGTTACGTCGTACGACGGACAGTCACTCAGCGGACTGAGCGGTAGCCGTCCGCTGCTCGACCAGCGCGGCCGCCTCCGCCCGCAGGTCACGGCGGAGTTCCTTCGGCAGCGAGAAGGTGATGGACTCCTCGGCCGCCTTGACGAGCTCCACGTCCTCGAAACCGCGCCGCGACAGGAACTCCAGGACCTGCTCGACCAGGATCTCCGGGACGGACGCGCCCGAGGTGACGCCGACCGTCGTCGCTCCCTCCAGCCACGCCTCGTCGATCTCGTCGGCGAAGTCCACGAGGTACGCCTCGCGCGCACCCGCGAGCTTGGCGACCTCGACGAGCCGCTTGGAGTTGGAGGAGTTGCGGGATCCGACCACGATCACCAGGTCGGCCTCCGCACCCATCTGCTTCACGGCGAGCTGACGGTTCTGTGTGGCGTAGCAGATGTCGTCGCTCGGCGGGGAGATCAGCTGCGGGAACTTCTCCTTCAGCGCGTCGACCGTCTCCATGGTCTCGTCGACCGACAGCGTGGTCTGGGAGAGCCAGACCACCTTGGACGGGTCGCGGACCTCGACCTTGGCGACGTCCTCGGGGCCGTCGACCAGGGTGATGTGGTCGGGCGCCTCGCCGGAGGTGCCGATGACCTCCTCGTGGCCCTCGTGGCCGATGAGGAGGATGTCGAAGTCCTCGTTCGCGAAGCGGACGGCTTCCTTGTGGACCTTGGTGACCAGCGGGCAGGTCGCGTCGATGGTGGCGAGCTTGCCGGCGGCGGCCTCGTCATGGACGACCGGGGCGACCCCGTGCGCCGAGAACATGACGATGGAGCCCTCGGGGACCTCCGCCGTCTGCTCGACGAAGATCGCCCCCTTCTTCTCCAGGGTCTGCACGACGTACTTGTTGTGAACGATCTCGTGACGGACATAGATCGGGGCCCCGTACTGCTCAAGGGCCTTCTCGACGGCGATCACGGCGCGGTCCACGCCCGCGCAGTAGCCCCGGGGGGCGGCGAGCAGGACACGGCGGCCAGGCGAAGCAGTCATGCACCCCATCGTAAGGCCGCGCTCGGCGGGTCAAAGATCGCCTCCTTGGGGAGACTGAGGGGGAGCTGGGAGGGGTGGGGCCCCGCGCGACCCCCGGGAGGCACGATGTCCGACACGGAGCCCGCGACAGACGCCGCGGGCACGACCGCCGGCTCCGCCGAGGAGCACTCGCTGCGGCGCAGCCTCGGCTTCCGGGACCTGGTCGTCTACGGGCTGCTGTTCATCGCCCCGATGGCGCCGGTCGGTGTCTTCGGGACCCTCGACGCCAAGTCGCACGGGGCGGTGGCGCTGGTCTATGTCGTCGCCACGGTCGCGATGGCGTTCACCGCGTTCAGCTACGCGCAGATGGTCCGCGTGGTCCCTCAGGCGGGTTCGGTGTTCGCCTACGCGCGCGTGGGGCTCGGAAACGAGGCCGGCTTCGTCGCCGGGTGGATGGCGATGCTGGACTACCTGCTCATCCCGGCGGTCGCCTACCTCTTCTCCGGGATCGCGATGAACTCCCTGGTCCCGGGGGTCTCCCGGTGGGTGTGGACGACGCTGGCCGTGGTCGTCACGACCCTGCTGAACCTGTGGGGCGTACGGGCGGCGGCCCGAGTCGGCTTCCTGGTGCTCGCGATGGAGATCGTGGTCCTCCTTGTCTTCGTCGTCTCGGCCCTCGTCATGCTGGCGCGCGACGGGGCTCACCGCGGCTGGCTGTCCCCGCTGTCCGGCGACGGCTCGCAGGGCGCGTTCGCCCTGTCGGCGGTGATCGGCGCCGTGTCGATCGCGGTGCTGTCGTATCTGGGGTTCGACGCGATCGCCTCCTTCGCGGAGGAGGTCACCGGGGGTTCGGAGAAGGTGGCCCGGGCGGTGCTGTTCTGTCTGGCGCTCGCGGGTGTGCTGTTCGTTGTCCAGAGCTATCTGGTGGCGCTCCTCGAGCCGCTGTCGTCCGCGCGGCTGGCCGCGGATCCCGGCAGGCAGGGGTCGGCCTTCTACGACGCCGTGGACTCCTCGGTCGGCCCCTGGCTGCACAATCTGGTGGCCGTCAGCAAGGCGATCGGGGCGGCGTTCGCCGCGCTCGCCGGGCAGGCCGCGGCCGGGCGGCTGGTGTTCGCGATGGCCCGCGACCGGCGGCTGCCGCGGGCGCTGTCGCGGACCGACTCCGGGGTGCCGCGGGCGGCGCTGCTGTGCGCGGCGGTCATCACGTTGGTCGCCGCGGTGTGGGCGGCGCGGCGGGACGACGGTCTCGACAAGCTGGTGTCGGTGGTCGACATCGGTGCGCTGACCGCGTTCACGCTGCTGCACGCGAGCGTGGTCGGGTGGTTCGCCGTACGGCGTCGGGGTGGGCCGGTGGTGTGGTGGCGGCACGTCCTGATCCCCGTCCTCGGCGCCGCGATCACCCTCGCGGTGATCGTGGAGGCGTCGGGAACGGCCCAGGTCGTGGGCGCGATCTGGCTGGTGGTGGGGCTGGTGGTGCTGTTCGCACAGCGGGGGCGCGTCACCCCTGCCCGCTAGCCGACCTGCGTTCGGGCCGGCCGGGCAGGTTTTCGCCCCCGCTGCCCTCCGCGTCCCCTACCTGGGGACTGCCGTCCCGAGACCCCCGCATCGGCCTGAACAGCCCCGTCCTCAAACGCCGGACGGGCTGAAAGCTCCCGCTGTCAGCCCCGGCCGTTACGCTCGGGCGCATGGCTCTCAACACGTCCGCGGACGCCCCGCTGCCCGTCGGTGAGGTGTCGCGGCTCATCGGCGGATGGATCGACCGGCTCGGCGCGGTGTGGGTCGAGGGGCAGATCACCCAGTTGTCGCGGCGGCCGGGCGCGGGTGTGGTCTTTCTGACGCTGCGCGATCCGTCGTACGACATCTCGGTGAGCGTGACCTGCTACCGGCAGGTGTTCGACGCGGTCGCGGACGTGGTGAGCGAGGGCGCCCGTGTCGTCGTCCTCGCGAAGCCCGAGTGGTACGCGCCGCGGGGCCAGCTGTCGCTGCGGGCCACCGAGATCAAGCCGGTGGGGGTCGGTGAACTGCTCGCCCGGCTGGAGCAGTTGAAGAAGTCGCTGGCGAGTGAGGGGCTGTTCGCGGCCGAGCGCAAGAAGACGCTGCCGTTCCTGCCGCAGCTCGTCGGGCTGGTGTGCGGGCGGGCGTCGGCGGCCGAGCGCGATGTGCTGGAGAACGCGCGGCACCGCTGGCCGGCCGTCCGCTTCGAGGTCCGTAACGTCGCCGTGCAGGGCGTGCACGCCGTGCCGCAGGTCGTGCAGGCGGTGAAGGACCTGGACGCGCTGGACGACGTCGACGTGATCATCGTGGCGCGCGGCGGCGGCAGCGTGGAGGACCTGCTGCCGTTCTCCGACGAGCAGCTCGTACGGGCCGTGGCGGCATGCCGTACGCCCGTCGTGTCGGCCATCGGGCACGAACCCGACAACCCGCTGCTCGACCACGTGGCCGACCTGCGCGCGTCCACCCCGACCGACGCCGCCAAGAAGGTCGTACCGGACGTCGGCGAGGAGTACGAGCGGGTGCGGTTCCTGCGGGACCGGGCGCGGCGCAGCGTGCGGTCCTTCATCGAGCGGGAGGAGCGGGGCCTCGCGCACGCGCTGGCCCGGCCCTCGATAGAGGATCCGCACCGGATGGTCGACGAGCGGGCGGACCAGGTCGCCGCCCTGCTGGACCGCGGTCGCCGCACCCTCGGGCACCTCCTCGACCGCGCCGACTCGGAGCTGACGCACACCCACGCGCGCGTGGTCGCCCTCTCCCCCGCCGCGACCCTCCAGCGGGGGTACGCGGTGCTGCAGAAGGCCGACGGCCATGTGGTCCGGGGTCCGGACGAGGTGACGGCGGGCGACGAGCTGCGGGCGCGGGTCGCCGAGGGTGAATTCACGGTTCGAGTCGATGCATAGGGTGGGCGCATGACCAGCAAGGTGGACGAGGCGCTCGGGTACGAGCAGGCGCGGGACGAGCTGATCGAGGTCGTACGCCGCTTGGAGGCGGGCGGCACGACCCTGGAGGAGTCCCTCGCGCTGTGGGAGCGGGGCGAGGAGCTGGCTAAGGTGTGCCGGCGCTGGCTGGAGGGCGCGCGGGCGCGTCTGGACGCGGCGCTGGCCGAGGAGGACGAGGGCGAGGGCGAGGGCGGCTCGGCCGACTCCGATTAGAGCCCGGGCACCGGTTAGAGCCGGGCACCGTTAGAGCCCCGGGCACCGATTAGCGCCCGGCACCGGTTAGGACCCGGCCCCGGTTAGAGCCCGGGCACCGGTCTGCTCGCGCGGGCGGAGCCGGGCCACTACAGTCCTTGAAAGTTGAAGTATGTGTGAAGTGGATCACGTAGGCGCGGTTTTGGTTGAAGCTTAAACCTTCCTGTCGTACTGTCGAGACCGCAAGCCGGTCCCCCGGATCCCCGCTCGTCCCGAGAAGGTTTCACCATGTCCCTCGTTCTTGACCCCACCGCCCAGGACCTGCTCTTCCGCGAGGCCCGCACCGCGAACTCGTTCACCGACGAGCCGGTGACCGACGAGCAGGTGCAGGCCATCTACGACCTGGTCAAGTACGGCCCGACCGCCTTCAACCAGTCCCCGCTGCGCATCACCCTGGTCCGTTCCGCCGAGGCCCGCGAGCGCCTGGTGCAGCACATGGCCGAGGGCAACCAGCCGAAGACGGCCACCGCCCCGCTCGTCGCGATCCTCTCCGCGGACAACGAGTTCCACGAGGAGCTGCCGGCCCTCTTCCCGCACTTCCCGGCCGCCAAGGACGTCTTCTTCGCGGAGCGCCCGGCCCGTGAGGGTGCCGCCGCCCTGAACGCCGCGCTCCAGGCCGCGTACTTCATCATCGGCGTCCGCGCCGCCGGCCTCGCCGCCGGCCCGATGACCGGTCTCGACTTCGCGGGCGTCCAGAAGGAGTTCCTGGACGACGACCACACCCCGCTGATGGTCGTCAACATCGGCAAGCCGGGCGACGAGGCCTGGTTCCCGCGCTCCCCGCGCCTGGAGTTCGACCAGGTGGTCACGACCGTCTGACCCGCACACCCGCGAGTCCGACCCCCGCACGTACGAGAAGGGCCCCCGTCAATGACGCCGGGGGCCCTTCTCGTGCACACCAACGCGTGAGCGCGCCAGGACCGTACGGACGCGTGAGCGCCGCGACCGTACGGACGCGTGAGCGCGCTACGACGTCTTCAGCGCCTCGGCCATCTTCGTCAGCTGGGCGAACGACGCCGTGCCGGTCACCACCGTCGTGGAGCCCTTGGCCTTCAGCACGAGGGCGTCGTAGCGGCCCCCGGTGTAGCGCTGCCACGTCTGGTCGCCGATGTGCTGGGTGTCCTTGGTCGCGTTGGCGCCCTGACTGGCCGTGTCGATGAAGACGGCCGGCTTCTGAGTGGACTGCTCGACCGCCACGTACTGACCGTCGGGGTCGTGGAAGCCCAGGTGCCAGGCGTCGAATTCCGAGCCGTCGTACCGCACCGACGTGGCCTTCCACGCCTGGGGCAGACCCTCGGGCGCCGCCACGGGATAGCTCGCCGCGCGGCGCGCCGTGAGCAGCTCGACACGGTAGTCGACACGCTTGAGCGGAGGCTTGGAGTCGTCATGCGGGATGAAGATGTAGATGACGCCCGCCATGAGCCCGATGAGGCCCAGGGAGAGAATCATGTCCCGGACCGACTGCTTACCTTTCATACCTGCCACGTACCTATCGTCGCAGGTGCCCTGGCCTGCTCATCCGTGGGGCCCCCTGCTCATTTTGTCGGCCTGGCGATAGAGTCGGGACACACCCTCATCCGGCCGTCGTCGTATCAGAAAGGTGCGCTCCGATGACCGAGCATCATCTGCCGTCCGAACTCGAGGTCCCTTCCGAGGCCCCCGACCGAAATCTCGCCCTGGAACTGGTCCGGGTCACCGAGGCCGCCGCGATGGCCGCGGGCCGCTGGGTCGGCCGCGGCGACAAGAACGGCGCCGACGGCGCCGCCGTACGGGCCATGCGGACCCTCGTCTCCACCGTCTCGATGAACGGCGTCGTCGTCATCGGTGAGGGTGAGAAGGACGAGGCTCCGATGCTCTACAACGGAGAGCGCGTCGGTGACGGGACCGGCCCCGAGTGCGACATCGCCGTCGACCCGATCGACGGGACCACGCTCACCGCCAAGGGCATGACGAACGCGATCGCGGTGCTCGCCGCCGCCGACCGCGGCACCATGTTCGACCCGTCCGCGGTCTTCTACATGGACAAGCTGGTGACCGGCCCGGAGGCCGCCGACTTCGTCGACATCAACGCACCCGTCTCCGTGAACATCCGGCGGGTCGCCAAGGCCAAGCGCTCCACGCCCGAGGACGTCACCGTCGTCATCCTCGACCGGCCGCGCCACGACGGGATCATCAAGGAGATCCGGGAGACCGGCGCGCGCATCAAGCTGATCTCCGACGGCGATGTCGCCGGCTCGATCCTGGCCCTGCGCGAGGGCACCGGCATCGACCTGCTGCTCGGCATCGGCGGCACGCCCGAGGGCATCATCTCGGCCTGTGCCGTCAAGTGCCTCGGCGGCACCATCCAGGGCAAGCTGTGGCCCAAGGACGACGAGGAGCGGCAGCGGGCGATCGACGCCGGTCACGACCTCGACCGCGTGCTGACCACGAGTGACCTGGTCTCCGGCGAGAACGTGTTCTTCGTCGCGACCGGCATCACCGACGGTGAGCTGCTGCGCGGAGTGCGGTACCGCGCCGAGACCGCGACGACCGAGTCGATCGTGATGCGGTCCAAGTCCGGTACGGTGCGGCAGATCCGGTCCGAGCACCGGCTCAGCAAGCTGCGGGCGTACAGCGCGATCGACTTCGACCGCGCGAAGTAGCTCCGCCGGGTCCGCCGGGTAACTGCGGACCCGGCCCAGCTGCGGGAAAGGGGCGCCCCCTGTGCGGAGGGGGCGCCCCTTTCCCGTGCGTTCCGGTCAGCCGGCCGCCGCTATCGTGCCCCGTGCGGCCTTCTTCAGTTCCAGTTCGCGGCGGCGCCTGCGGGCGAGCACCACGCGGCGTTCGGCGGCGGTGAGGCCGCCCCAGACTCCGTACGGCTCGGGTTGCAGCAGCGCGTGCTCGCGGCACTCGACCATGACCGGGCAGCGGGCACAGACGCGCTTCGCCGCCTCCTCACGGGACAGCCGGGCGGCCGTGGGTTCCTTGGAGGGGGCGAAGAACAGGCCGGCTTCGTCTCGTCGGCACACCGCCTCGGTGTGCCATGGGGCCTCCTGTTCCCTGTCCCGCACTGGCGCCCGCTGGGCCGGAACGGCAGCTACCTGCAGGGACTGATGCGGCGGTTGCAGCACGGTCTACTCCTGACGACGGCTTCGCGAGCGTGCCGGGCACCGCGGAAAGTTCCACAGCGCCCTCCAAGAGACGATGCAGCAAGGCCTACCCGCTGTGCGCGCGCCTATGCACTGTGTTCCGAAGCCCTGGAATTCTCGTGCGCCGCCGGGCTCGTACAACTGGACCAATTCGCCGGCAGGGCCGCCGAATTCACAAGCGTCAATGGTCCAGGTGTTTGCGCAAACTCCGGTCCACCCGGTCGGACACGCGCTCGGTCACCCGGCCCGTCACCCGGTCGAGAATGTCCGCGATCAGCTTGCCCCGCTTGGGCCTTGCCTCGACATTGCCCAGCACCGACAGCCCGTCGACATAGACGACCGGCGCGTGGGGGTCGCCCGAATCCAGTGTGTCCACCTCGAAGTTGCCGAGGACCGCGCCGCCGCTGCCGCGCAGCGAGACGTTCTCCGGGACGCGGATCTCCACGCTGCCGAAGACCGAGATGGCCTTGATCACGACGTGCTGGTACTCGAAGATCGCCTCGCTGAGGTCTATCTCGACGCTGCCGAAGACGGAGTACGCGTGGATGCGGCGTCCGGCGCGCCAGCGGCCCTTGCGGACAGCGGCGCTGAAGACCGCCACCACGTTCTCGTCGGCCTCCACGGGGATGGCGTCCGCGGCGGGGCGGCGGGGCACGGAGGTGTAGGCGGAGGTCGCGCGGCCGGTGTGGGCGGCGGGCAGGTCCCGTACGAACTGGTCGAGTTCGCCGACCGTCTTGGTGGCCAGCACCCCCTCCACCCGCTCGGCGTGCTCCTCCGCGGTCAGGCGCCCCTCGGCGAGGGCCTCGCGCAGGATGTCGGCGATCCGGTCGCGGTCGGCGTCGGAGGCGCGCAGCTCGGTCGGCGCCGCCGCCGTGGTCGTCGCGGTCGGCTTCGCCGGCGTGGGCGCGGTCGGGTCGGGGCGCTTCTGAAGGTCCACGGCAGCAGCGTACCCAAACGCGATAGATCGCGACTACCCCTTCGCCCGACCTGTGGAAAACCCGTCCAGCACACCAACTGAGCCTTACCTCACAGGCTCGGTGTCCGTGGCAGGTTCTACGCTGGTGGGCGCTGCCAATGGAGGCACGCCGCTGTCTGTCGAGTGAGGAATGGGCGAGATGCCTGAGTTCGCGTACACCGATCTGCTCCCCCAGGGAGAGGACACCACCCCCTACCGGTTGGTGACCTCCGAGGGTGTCTCCACCTTCGAGGCCGACGGGCGGACGTTCCTCAAGGTCGAGCCGGAGGCGCTGCGCAAGCTCGCCGAAGAGGCCATCCACGACATCCAGCACTACCTGCGGCCCGCTCACCTGGCACAGCTGCGGCGCATCATCGACGACCCCGAGGCGTCGAACAACGACAAGTTCGTCGCGCTGGACCTGCTGAAGAACGCGAACATCGCGGCCGCGGGCGTCCTGCCCATGTGCCAGGACACCGGCACCGCGATCGTCATGGGCAAGCGCGGACAGAACGTGCTCACGGAGGGCGGCGACGAGGCGGCCCTCTCGCGCGGCATCTACGACGCGTACCTGAACCTGAACCTGCGCTACTCGCAGATGGCTCCGCTCACCATGTGGGAGGAGAAGAACACCGGCTCGAACCTGCCCGCCCAGATCGAGCTGTACGCGACGGACGGCGGCGCCTACAAGTTCCTCTTCATGGCCAAGGGCGGCGGCTCGGCGAACAAGAGCTTCCTGTACCAGGAGACGAAGGCCGTTCTGAACGAGGCCTCCATGATGAAGTTCCTGGAGGAGAAGATCCGTTCGCTCGGCACGGCCGCCTGCCCGCCGTACCACCTGGCGATCGTCGTCGGCGGTACGAGCGCGGAGTACGCCCTGAAGACCGCGAAGTACGCCTCCGCGCACTACCTGGACGAGATCCCGGCAGAGGGCTCCGAGCTGGGCCACGGCTTCCGGGACAAGGAGCTGGAGGAGAAGGTCTTCGAGCTCACGCAGAAGATCGGCATCGGCGCGCAGTTCGGCGGCAAGTACTTCTGCCACGACGTGCGGGTCGTGCGCCTGCCGCGGCACGGCGCGTCCTGCCCCGTCGCGATCGCCGTGTCCTGCTCCGCCGACCGCCAGGCCGTCGCGAAGATCACCGCCGAGGGCGTCTTCCTGGAGCAGCTGGAGACGGACCCGGCGCGCTTCCTGCCGGAGACCACGGACGAGCACCTCGACGAGTCGGGTGACGTGGTGAGGATCGACCTCAACCAGCCGATGGACGACATCCTGGCCGAGCTGACCAAGTACCCGGTCAAGACCCGGCTCTCGCTCTCCGGCCCGCTCGTGGTGGCGCGCGACATCGCGCACGCCAAGATCAAGGAGCGGCTGGACGCGGGCGAGGAGATGCCGCAGTACCTGAAGGACCACCCGGTGTACTACGCCGGTCCGGCCAAGACGCCCGAGGGGTACGCGTCCGGCTCCTTCGGCCCGACGACGGCCGGCCGCATGGACTCCTACGTGGAGCAGTTCCAGGCGGCGGGCGGCTCCAAGGTGATGCTGGCCAAGGGCAACCGCAGCAAGCAGGTCACGGACGCGTGCGACGCGCACGGCGGCTTCTACCTGGGCTCGATCGGCGGACCGGCGGCCCGGCTCGCCCAGGACTGCATCAAGAAGGTCGAGGTCGTCGAGTACGAGGAGCTCGGCATGGAGGCCGTCTGGAAGATCGAGGTCGAGGACTTCCCGGCCTTCGTCGTGGTCGACGACAAGGGCAACGACTTCTTCCAGAACCCCGCCCCCGAGCCGACGTTCACCCACATCCCGGTCCGGGGCCCCGGGCTGGCCTAGGGCCTGTCCGGCCGGCCCAGGGCCTGTCCGGCTGGTAATGCCGGACAAGCCCTGGCGTCCCGGGACGCCGTACGGCGTCGACTCGCCGATGGATGCTGTCCCACTTCGTCCCAGGAACATGTGGGACAGCATCTTTGCGAGCTTTGCCGGAAAAGCTCCGTGCTGACTGGATCACAGCCTGTGATCCGCAGGTCAACTCGGAGGGAAATCCCATGATTCGACGCACCCTGCGCAACGGCCTCGTGGCCGCGGTCGCGGCCGTCGCCGTCTTCCCGGTGACAGCCGTCGCCTCCGCCGCTCCGGCAGAGGTCACGGCGGTCGCCCCCGCCGCCCTGGCAGCGCACGTGCCCAGCTGGGCCACCCCGGTCTCGACGCCGAGCTGGTACCCGACGATCCCGCAGTCCGCGCTTCCGGGCCACCCCGGCGCGCGGCACATCCTGCCGAAGACGCCGAAGCACCACGCCCGGCGCCACGTGGCGACCCACGTACGCCACCACGTGGCGGCCCCTGCCTGGCGGCACACCAGGACGCACGCCCGGCGGCACGTCGTCAGGCACACCCGGCACCACCTCGCGAGCCACACCTGGGGCCGCGTGACCACCCACCACCTGCGGCTGAACGTCCGGTCCGGACCTGGCACCGGCTACCGGGTGATCGGCTCGCGGCCCATCGGCCACGTCATGGGCATCACCTGCAAGAAGCGGGGCTCCAGCGTCCAGGGCAACCGGCGCTGGTACAAGCTGGCCCACCACAAGGGCTACGTCTCCGCCCGCTACGTGCACAACCGCAGCGCCGTCCGCTGGTGCTGACGGGCTCGCCGCCGCACCGCTTCTGACAGCCGGCACCTCCTGACGGGGCCAGGTGCGCCCCGACGCCCAGGGCGACGGGCACCACCCCGTCAGGAGGTGCCACCGGACGTACGACCGGTCGGATCAGCCGATCACACCGCCCCCCGATGGCGTAACGGCAGGTCAACACCCCTTCATATTCCGGCGATCGTGGTGTGGCGCGGCGCCGCCCACGGGAACGCATCAGGGCGGTCACCCCCGGCACGGCGAGGGAGCACGATGGAAAGCCATGTGACGGTCAAGAGGCAGCCGAGTCAGCCGCTGCCCGACCCGTCGGACGACGCGGGGCAGCTGCTGGTGGAGCGGCTCCGCATCCTCAAGCAGCGGACGGGGCTGAGTCTGGCCGCACTGGCCACCGCCACCCCGTTCAGCAAGTCGACCTGGCACCGCTATCTGAACGGCGACCAGTTCCCGCCGCGGGCGGCGGTCGAGGCGCTCGGCCGGCTCGCCGACGCCGACCCCGGTGCCCTGCTCTCCCTGTGGGACGCGGCCGCCCGGGAGCAGTCCAGGTCGGCGTCCACCGTGCCGCCGCAGCCGCCGGCCCCGGCCGCACCTGTACGGGGCCGCCGCCTGCGTCCCTCGAGTCGCGCCCTGGTCACACTCGCCGCGATGGCCGCCACGGTGGCGGTCACCGCGGGGGCCGCGGACGTCCTCGACCACGACGAGGCGGCGGTGTTCCACGCGACCACCTCCTGCCGGGGCAGGAGCTGTGAAGGGCAGTTCCCGACCGCCGAGACCTGCGGCCGGGACGCGCGTACGGAGAGCGTCGTCGCGCAGGCCGCCCAGGTGGTGCTGCTGCGTTTCTCGCCGTCCTGCGCCACGGTCTGGTCCGAGCTGCACACCAGGACCGGCGGTGCGCGGGAGATCTCGATCAGGGCGGGCCTGGACGAGCTGTCGGCCACCTACCAGGGCGACAAGGCGGACGGATACAGCAGCCCGATGCTGGCCGCGTCGAGCCCGCGCGGCGCGCAGGCGTGCGCCACGGTGGGCGGAAAGCCCGCGTGCACCGGCCTGTTCGGCGTTCCGCGCCCCTGACTTCCCGTGGGAGGAGGCACAGGACACTCCGTTGCCGTCGTCTGTCGCGGGAACACGGGACATGTCCGCGATGCTGTCTCCACTGGAGGTGATCGGCGATGGCCGATGAGCAGGCAGAAGTCCCGTACCGGATCGAGCACGACTCCATGGGTGAGGTCCGGGTGCCGGCGGACGCGAAGTGGCGGGCCCAGACCCAGCGAGCCGTGGAGAACTTCCCGATCTCGGGACAGCATCTGGAGCGCGCCCACATCGAGGCCCTCGCCCGGATCAAGGCGGCGGCCGCGAAGGTGAACGGCGAGCTGGGGGTGATCGACAAGGACATCGCGGAGGCGATCCACGAGGCGGCCGGCGAGGTCGCCGAGGGCCGTTGGGACGCGCACTTCCCCGTCGACGTCTTCCAGACCGGATCCGGCACGTCCTCCAACATGAACACCAACGAGGTCATCGCCACGCTCGCGACCGAGCGGCTCGGCAGGGACGTCCACCCCAACGACCATGTGAACGCCTCGCAGTCGTCGAACGACGTCTTCCCCTCCTCGCTGCACATCGCCGCGACCGCCGCCGTCACCCGGGACCTCATCCCCGCGCTCGAGCACCTCGCCGCCTCGCTCGCGCGGAAGTCCGAGGAGTTCTCCGACGTCGTGAAGTCGGGGCGTACGCACCTCATGGACGCGACGCCGGTGACGCTGGGCCAGGAGTTCGGCGGGTACGCGGCCCAGATGCGGTACGGCGTGGAGCGGCTGCACGCCTCGCTGCCCCGGCTCGCCGAACTGCCGCTCGGCGGAACGGCCGTGGGGACCGGCATCAACACCCCGCCCGGGTTCTCGGCCGCCGTCATCGAGGAGGTGGCCGAGGCGACCGGGCTGCCCCTCACCGAGGCCCGCGACCACTTCGAGGCGCAGGGTGCGCGCGACGGCGTCGTGGAGACCAGCGGGCAGCTCAGGACCATCGCGGTCGGCCTGACGAAGATCGCGAACGACCTGCGGTGGATGGCGTCCGGGCCGCGCACCGGGCTGGCCGAGATCAGTCTTCCGGATCTCCAGCCGGGGTCCTCGATCATGCCGGGGAAGGTGAATCCCGTCATCCCCGAGGCCGTGCTGATGGTCGCCGCCCAGGTGATCGGGAACGACGCCACCGTCGCCACGGCCGGAGCGGCCGGGAACTTCGAGCTCAACGTCATGCTGCCGGTCATCGCGAAGAACGTCCTGGAGTCGATCCGGCTGCTGGCCAACGTCTCCCGGCTGCTCGCCGACCGGACCGTCGACGGGATCGTCGCGCACCGCGAACGGGCCCGCGAGTACGCCGAGTCGTCCCCGGCCGTGGTCACCCCGCTCAACAAGTACATCGGCTACGAGGAGGCCGCCAAGGTCGCCAAGAAGGCGCTGGCGGAGCGCAAGACCATCCGTCAGGTCGTCCTTGAATCGGGGTACGTGGACCGGGGCGACCTGACGCTCGAACAACTGGACGAGGCGCTGGATGTCCTGCGGATGACGCATCCGTAACGGGCTCCGCCCCTCGAAAAACGCCTGATGACGGCTCCGTAACGGCATGGGGCCGGTGGTGCGAACCGTGACGCGCACCGCAGCGTCGTATGCCCGGGGCACCTAATATCTGGTCATGGCAGACGGTGGAGCGGTGAGAGACGTGGAAACGGGCGGGTCGACGGCGCACTGGGCCCCCGGGAGTCACATCCTGTGGCGGTACCGGGAGAACGCCGGCGAGCGCTTCCACATCTGCCGTCCCGTGACCGTCGTACGCGACGACGACGAGCTGCTCGCGGTGTGGCTGGCTCCGGGCACGGAGTGTGTGAAGCCGGTGCTCGCCGACGGGACGCCGGTGCACGGGGAGCCGCTGGAGTCGCGCTACACCAAGCCGCGCGCGGTGCGGCGCGGCCGCTGGTTCGGCACCGGGGTACTGAAGTTGGCGCGGCCCGGCGCCCCCTGGTCGGTGTGGCTCTTCTGGGAGCCGGGCTGGCGTTTCAAGAACTGGTACGTGAATCTTGAGGCGCCGCTGGCCCGTTGGGAGGGCGGGGTCGACTCCGAGGATCACTTCCTGGACATCTCCGTGCATCCGGACCGCAGTTGGCGCTGGCTCGACGAGGACGAGTTCGCGATGGCGCAGCGGGCCGGTCTGATGGACGCCCAACTCGCCGCCCGGGTAAGGGAAGCGGGGTGGTCCGCGGTGGAGACGATCCGCGCCTGGGGCGCGCCGTACTCGGACGGCTGGCAGCACTGGCGCCCGGATCCGTCCTGGCCGATTCCCGCCTTGCCGGATGACTGGGACCGTACGCCCGCGTACGTGTCCTCATGAGACCCTTGATGCGCCCCCGTGGTACAACCGTAGGATCGTCCTCCGCAAGGGCACACAGCAGCAACTCCCGCAGCATGCGCTGGGCTTGACCATACGTCACCGAGGGGCGGCAGGACGTGAGCGAGGGGTACGAGGGGCACGGCGGCGCGGCGCGCAGACGGCCGGACGGGCCGTGCGGGCTCGCCGCGGCATCCGCGCCGACGACGGTGTTCCTGGCGGCGCGGGCCGTACCCGGCCCTGACGACGCGCAGATTCCGTTCCTGGGGCGCACATTCCGGGTATCGGGGCTGCGGGACGAACTGCGCGCACGGCGCGCAGCCCCGGACGGATGGATTCGACACGCGTGACGGAGCACCCCACCTCGCACGAGCGCCGCCAGCCCGGCGCCGGCCGGCCGCCCTCCCCCGCGGACCCCCGCGGGGCGCTCCTGCGTACCCCGGAGCAGCCGACTGTGCCGCCAGGCGCCGCCGCGTTACCCGTTCAGGCCCGCTCCGGCGACGTACCGAACGGTTCAGGTACGGCGGTCCCGTGCGGCAAGCACGGCCCCACCGGCGGTCAGGTCTCCGCCGGCACCGGCATGCCCGCGTCCGCCGGATCCGCCGCGTCCTCCCCGGGCACCGGCGCGTCCACCCCGCCGCCCGGCTCCTCCGGACCGGGCGCCGAGCACTCCCAGCCGTCGGCCGCCGAGTCCGATCCGCACCGCCCGCGCCCCGCTCCCGAGAGCATCCCGGCCCAGCCGGCCGCCGATCAGGACCGGACCTCGCGCAGCCCGGGCGGCAAGGAGCGGCGTACCGGCCAGGGCCTGCCGCAGGGCGGCCCGATGCCGATGCGGCGCGACGGGGACCGGCTGCGTTTCGTGGGCGCGGCGACCCGCAGGATCGCCCGGGGCATCGACCTCGACGAGATCGTGATGGGCCTGTGCCGGGCCACCGTGCCGACCTTCTCGGACGCGATCCTCGTCTATCTGCGCGATCCGCTGCCGGTCGGCGACGAGCGGCCCACCGGGCCCCTCGTGCTGCGGCTGCGGCGCACCGACCGGATTCCCGAGGACCGGGACACCGAGGGCGGCTTTCTGCCCGCGCTGCGGCCCGAGCCGAGCGAGTTGCAGGCGATGACCGCCGAGCTGTGCGAGGTGCGTCCCGGCGGTGCCCTCGCCGAGGTGCTGCGCGGTGTACGGCCCGTCTTCGCGGACGCGCCCGCCGCCCGGGCCGCGCTGCCCGAGCTGCTCGGCGAGGACCTGTTCGTGCCGAGCGGGCAGCGCGCCATCCTGGCGCCGTTGCGCGGTCGCCGCCGGGTGATCGGCGCGGCGCTGTTCCTGCGCCGCCCGGAGCGCCTCGCCTTCGAGGCCGACGATCTGCTGGTCGCCGCCCAGCTCGCCACGCACAGCGCGCTCGGCATCGACAAGGCGGTGCTGTACGGCCGTGAGGCGTACATCGCCGACGAGCTGCAGCGCACCATGCTGCCCGAGACGCTGCCGCGCCCCACCGGCGTACGGCTCGCCAGCCGGTATCTCCCGGCCGCCGAGACCGCGCGCGTCGGCGGCGACTGGTACGACGCGATCCCGCTGCCGGGCAGCCGCGTCGCCCTCGTCGTGGGTGACGTCATGGGCCACTCCATGACATCGGCGGCCATCATGGGCCAGCTGCGGACGACCGCGCAGACCCTCGCCGGGCTCGATCTGCCGCCGCAGGAGGTGCTGCACCACCTCGACGAGCAGGCCCAGCGGCTCGGCACCGACCGCATGGCGACCTGCCTGTACGCCGTCTACGACCCGGTGGCACACCGCATCACCATCGCCAACGCGGGTCATCCACCGCCGGTGCTGCTGCACCTGGGCGGCCGGGCCGAGGTGCTGCGGGTGCCGCCGGGCGCCCCCATCGGTGTGGGCGGGGTGGATTTCGAGGCGGTGGAGCTGGACGCGCCCGCGGGCGCCACGCTCCTGCTGTACACGGACGGTCTGGTCGAGTCCCGCCTGCGGGACGTGTGGACCGGGATAGAGCAGCTGCGGGAGCGGCTCGCGGCCACCGCGCAGCTGACCGGGCCCGACCATCCGCCGCCACTCGAAGCGCTCTGCGACGAGGTGCTCGACATGCTCGGACCGGGCGACCGGGACGACGACATCGCGCTGCTCGCCGCCCGCTTCGACGGGATCGCGCCGAGCGACGTCGCGTACTGGTTCCTGGAGCCGGAGGACGCGGCCCCGGGGCGGGCCCGCCGACTGGCCCGGAGCGCGCTGTCCCGCTGGGGCCTGGAGGACATGACCGACTCCGTGGAGCTGCTGGTCAGCGAGGTCGTGACGAACGCCGTGCGCTACGCGTCACGGCCGGTGACGCTGCGGCTGCTGCGGACC
The DNA here is from genome assembly GCF_042881985.1 of Streptomyces sp. NPDC058246. Classification (NCBI taxonomy): domain Bacteria; kingdom Bacillati; phylum Actinomycetota; class Actinomycetes; order Kitasatosporales; family Streptomycetaceae; genus Streptomyces; species Streptomyces sp. NPDC058246. The sequence continues at coordinate 439,875 of NZ_JBHVWZ010000003.1, forward strand.
GACGTGCTGCGCTGCGAGGTCGGTGACGACGTGCCGCAGCTGCCGCGGCTGCGGCAGGCGCGCGCCACGGACGAGGGCGGCCGCGGGCTCTACCTGGTGAACAAACTGGCCAGACGGTGGGGCGCGACCCGGCTGAGCACCGGAAAGGTGGTCTGGTTCGAGTTGAACCGGGGCTGAGGGGGTACGCGGTCCGCCTCACCCCGGCCGGCTCGACTCGGATGCGAACCGGATACGTACCGGTTTTGGACCCAGTCCAAATGTTGCCGACATCCCGTCGGCGGAGTTGACTGCTGGAGTGAGCGAAGCGACCTAAAACACCCTCTTTCGACGGGAGGACGCTCGTGACGCAGGCACCCCAGAAGGCTCCGTACACCACGAACAACGTCGGAATTCCGGTGGAGAGCGACGAACACTCGCTCACCGTCGGCCCCGACGGCCCGATCCTGCTCCAGGACCACTACCTCATCGAGAAGATGGCCCAGTTCAACCGGGAGCGGGTCCCCGAGCGGGTGGTGCACGCCAAGGGCAGTGGCGCGTACGGATTCTTCGAAGTCACCAACGACGTCAGCCAGTTCACCAAGGCTGACCTGTTCCAGCCGGGCAAGCGCACGGAGATGCTGGCCCGTTTCTCCACCGTCGCCGGCGAGCAGGGTTCGCCCGACACCTGGCGCGACCCCCGCGGTTTCGCGCTGAAGTTCTACACCGAGCACGGCAACTACGACATGGTGGGCAACAACACCCCGGTCTTCTTCGTCCGTGACACGATCAAGTTCCAGGACTTCATCCGCTCGCAGAAGCGCCACCCGGTCACCGGGCTGCGCAGCAACGACATGCAGTGGGACTTCTGGACGCTCTCGCCGGAGTCGGCGCACCAGGTGACCTGGCTGATGGGCGACCGGGGCATCCCGAAGACGTACCGCAACATGAACGGCTACAGCTCCCACACCTACATGTGGATCAACGGCGCCGGTGAGCGGTTCTGGGTGAAGTACCACTTCAAGACCGACCAGGGCATCGAGTTCCTCACCCAGCAGGAGGCCGACGAGCTCGCCGGTTTCGACGCGGACAAGCACCGCCGGGACCTGTTCGAGTCGATCGAGTCGGGGAACGCGCCGACCTGGACCCTCAAGGTCCAGATCATGCCGTTCGAGGACGCGGCGGACTACCGTTTCAACCCGTTCGACCTGACCAAGGTCTGGCCGCACGGGGACTACCCGCTGATCGACGTAGGCCGGATGACCCTCGACAGGAACCCCGAGGACTACTTCATCCACATCGAGCAGGCCGCCTTCGAGCCCTCGAACCTGGTCCCGGGCATCGGCCCCTCACCGGACAAGATGCTGCTGGGCCGGCTGTTCTCGTACCCGGACACCCACCGGTACCGGATCGGCCCCAACTACGCGCAGCTGCCGCCCAACCGGCCGCACGCCCCGGTGAACTCGTACGCCAAGGACGGCCCGATGCGCTATGTGCCGTCGAACGCGGCGAGGCCGTACGCGCCCAACTCCTACGGCGGTCCCGCCGCCGACTACGAGCGCTTCGGCGACCCGGCGAGCTGGGCGGTCACCGGTGAGCTGGTGCGGGAGGCGACCAAGCCGCACCGCGAGGACGACGACTGGATCCAGCCGGGCACGATGGTCCGCCAGGTCCTCGACGACGCGGCCCGCGACCGTCTGGTCTCGAACGTCACCGGACACCTGAAGGCCGACGTGTCCCGCCCGGTCCTGGACCGCGCGCTCCAGTACTGGCGCAACATCGACAAGGAGATCGGCGACCGGATCGCGCACAACGTCAACGGAGGCTGAGCAGCGGAACCAGAGCAGGGTGCCCGGGGCGAGACGGCTCGCCCCGGGCACCCTGCCGCTGTGTCACTACCGCCGTACCGGCCCTGCTACTGACCGTTCGGATTCAGCGGATCGTTCGGGATCTTGTCGGTCGGGGTCGCCGTCGTAGTGGTCGGCCTCGTGGTGGTCGGGGTGCTGCTCGTCGGCGGCTCGGACGTCGGGGTCGGCGGGCTGCTGCTCGTCGGCGGCTCGGACGTCGGCGGCTCGGTGGTCGGCGACGACGTGGGGGTGGACGAAGGCGTCCATGTGGGCGTGGGCGTCTCGGTGGGCTGCACCGCGGCCCCCGACGTGGTGTTCAGGTCGAACTTGCTGACCTTGCCCATCGCGTCGAAGGTGTACGCCGCCCAGATCTGCGCCGGGAAGCCACCGCCGTTGACACGGCCGTTCTCCGCGACCAGGCCCGTGGCGCCCTTCATGGAGACCTGCTTGCCCGCGTTGGGCGTGCCGATCGCGCCCTCGCCGAACAGGCCTACCGAGGTGACCAGGTTCGGCGTGTAGCCGGTGAACCAGGCCGACTTGTTGTTGTCGGACGTACCCGTCTTGCCGGCGACCTGCTGACCGTCACGGGCCGGGTTGTCCCGCACCGCGACGCGGGCCGTACCGTCGTCGACCACACCGGTCAGCACCGAGGTGACCGTGTCAGCGGCCTCCTCGCTGATGACCTGGCCGCCGATCGGGTCGGGCAGTTTGACCGTACGGTCCTTGTGCTCGACCTTGGCGATGATGGCCGGGGTGACCTTCTTGCCGTGGTTGTCGAGCGTGGCGTACACGCCCGCCATCTCCAGCGGGCTCGCGCCCATGGAGCCGAGGGTCTGCGCGGGCACCGCCTGAAGGCCCTTGGTGTCCATGCCGAGGTTGCCGGCGACCTTCAGCACCTCGTCCATCCCGACGTCGACGCCCATCTGCGCGAAGACGGAGTTGATGGACTTGTTCGTCGCGGTCTGGACGGTGACGTTGCCGTAGCTGCGCTCGTCCTCGTTCGGCGGGGCGAAGCCGATGTCACTGCCCACGACCGGGCGCCGGTTCGTACCGTCGTAGATCGTGTTCGCCGTGATCGGTTTGCCGCTCTGCGTCTTGGCCTGCTCGTCCAGGGCCGCCGCGAGGATCAGCGGCTTGAAGGTCGACGCGACCTGGTAGTCACGGCGGGTCGCGTTGTTGTAGTAGTGCTTGAAGTAGTCCTTGCCGCCGTACATCGCGAGGACTCTGCCGGTCCTGGGGTCGACGGACACGGCACCGGCCTGGATGTCGGCGTCGACCTTGCGCTTCTTGGGGTCCAGCTTGCTGGTCAGCTGCGCCTTGACCGTCTTCTCGAGCAGCGCCTGCTTCTTCTTGTCGACGTTGAGCGTGATGGTCCAGCCGCCCGCGTCGATCATGGCGTGGGCGTCGTTCGAGTCGGCCGCCGTGCCCTGGGAGACGAGCTGTTTGGCCAGCTCGTCCTCGGCCGCCTTCACCAGGTAACCGGTCTGGCCCTCCATGCCGGGCGCACCCTGGGGGTCCTTGGGCGTGGGGAACTTCATGGTCTTGCGCTCGGCCGGGTCCAGCCAGCCCTGCTCGACCATGTTGTCGAGGGTGTAGTTCCAGCGGGCCTTGACGAGCCTCTTGCCGGTGTCCGTGGCGTTCGCCCAGTCGTACTGGCTCGGGGCCTGGAGCAGCGAGGCGAGATACGCGCCCTGCTCGACCGAGAGTTCGCTCGCGTCGACGCGGTAATAGGCCTGCGCGGCGGCCTGGATGCCGTACGCGTTGCGGCCGTAGTAGCTGGTGTTGATGTAGCCCGCGAGAATGTCGTCCTTGGACTTCTGGCGGTCCACCTTCAACGAGATGACCAGTTCCTTCAGCTTGCGCGTGACGGTCTGGTCCTGGTTGAGGTAGTAGTTCTTGACGTACTGCTGGGTGATCGTCGAACCACCCTGCTTGCCCTTGCCGGAGAGGGTGTTGATCAGGCCTCGGGCGGTGCCCTTGAGGTCGACACCCGAGTCCTTGTAGAACGTTTTGTTCTCGGCGGCGACGAAGGTCTTCTGGACGCCCTTGGGCACCTGGGACAGGTCGACGATCTCGCGGTTGACCTCGCCCTTGCGCCCGAGCACCTTGCCATCGCTGTACTTGTATATGTTGCTCTGCTGCTTCGCGGCCGCGTTGCCCTGGGGTACGGACACGACCATGTAGAGCACGATGAAGCCGCCCATGCCGAGCAGGCAGAGGCCGAAGAACGTACCGAGGATCGTCTTCCAGTTGACGAACCGGCGTATACCGGTGCGGCGGGACTTCTTCCCCGTGCGGCCGGCCTTGCCCTCGGTCGAAGCACCGGCGGACGCGTTGGCCGTCGTTGCGGACGACGCGCCGGCCGTCGTCCCGGACGAGCGCTTGGGCGCTGCGCGGCGGCCCCGTGCCTGCCGCGCTCGTCTCTCTTCCGCTCGTCCCATGGGTCGATCCGCTCCGCTTCACTCTCGTGTGTCACACAGGTTCATCGCTCAGGTCAGCTCAGAAAGCTAACACCGCGCGATATGACAAAGGGCTGCCGATCCGGTCTTTTCCGGACGTGACAATCAGCACGCCGTGCGCACCGGTCCCAACGAAACCGACGACCGAGAGGGGTGGAAGGTTGCCGGGCGGGGTAAAGTGATATCACTTAGCTAGACCAAAGCTAAGTGGCAGAACGATCGAAACGGGGGACCACCTATGTCCACGCACGACACGCGCGACGGGCACGACGCACACGACTCCTCACCCACCGCCGACCTGCCGGAGATGCCCGCTCCGCGCGTCCGCGAGTTCGCCGCGCACAGCATCGGCGGCGGACTCGCGCTGCTGCTCGGACTGTTGGGGCTGCTGCTGGGCGCCGGGCTGATCGCGGGCGGGACCACCGTCACGGCCACGGGCGCCAAGGCCGCGCTGATCATCGTCGGCGTCCTGGTCGGCATCGCCGCGTTCTTCGCGATGTGCGGGCTGAACACCGTGGCGCCGGGCGAGGCCCGCGTCGTGCAGCTCTTCGGGCGCTACCGGGGGACGATCCGCCAGGACGGGCTGCGCTGGGTCAACCCGCTCACGTCCAGGGCCAAGATCTCGACGCGGGTACGCAACCACGAGACCGCCGTCCTCAAGGTCAACGACGCGTACGGCAACCCGATCGAGCTCGCCGCGGTCGTGGTGTGGAAGGTCCAGGACACCGCGCAGGCCACCTTCGAGGTGGACAACTTCCTGAAGTTCGTCGCCACCCAGACCGAGGCGGCCGTGCGGCACATCGCCATCGAGTACCCCTACGACGCCCACGACGAGGACGGTCTGTCGCTGCGCGGAAACGCCGAGGAGGTCACCGAGAAGCTCGCCGTCGAGCTGCACGCGCGCGTGAAGGCCGCCGGGGTGCAGATCATCGAGTCGCGCTTCACGCATCTCGCGTACGCTCCCGAGATCGCCTCCGCGATGCTCCAGCGCCAGCAGGCCGGAGCGGTCGTCGCGGCCCGGCGGCAGATCGTGGACGGTGCGGTCGGGATGGTCGAGGCGGCGATCGCCCGGATCACCGAGCGGGACATCGTCGAGCTGGACTCGGAGCGGAAGGCGGCGATGGTGTCGAACCTGATGGTGGTGCTGTGCGGGGACCGTGCGGCGCAGCCGGTCCTGAACACCGGGTCCCTCTACCAGTGACGGCTCCTTCGGAGGGAACGCAGTGACGGCTCCTTCGGAGGGAACGCCCCCCTCCCCCTCTTCCCGGCGGCAGCCGCAGCAGCGCAAGCAGGTGCTGCTGCGGCTGGATCCGCAGGTGTACGAGGCGTTGGCCCGCTGGGCGGGGGACGAGTTGCGCTCCGCGAACGCGCAGATCGAGTTCCTGCTGCGACGCGCTCTCGCCGAGGCGGGCCGCCTGCCCGGCGGTGCTGGGCCGATCCCTCGGCGGGGGCGGCCGCCGGCTTCCGGCGACCCGGAGCCCTAGCCACCCGGGGCTCCGCCCCACACCCCGTTCGCGCAGTTCCCCGCGCCCTGTTCAGGGGCGCGGGGAACTGCGCGATCTTTTCGGGGCTGGTGACGGAACCGTGACAATCGGGCCTGACCTGCGGATCCGTACACCACACCATGATCTATTCGTGGCGTGTATACGCGAGGTGTATACGCCGTGTGTAGAGTGCTCCGCATGTCCATCGGTCACACTCTTCTAGGGCTCCTGGAGTCCGGCCCCCGGCACGGTTACGACCTCAAGCGGGCCTTCGACGAGAAGTTCGGTCACGATCGGCCGCTGCACTACGGCCAGGTCTACTCGACGATGTCGCGACTGCTCAAGAACGGGCTCGTCGAGGTCGACGGGATAGAGGCCGGCGGCGGCCCCGAGCGCAAGCGGTACGCGATCACCGAGGCGGGGATCACCGACGTACAGCGGTGGCTCGCGACGCCGGAGAAGCCCGAGCCGTATCTCCAGTCGACCCTCTACACCAAGGTCGTCCTCGCGCTGCTCACGCACCGCAACGCGAGCGAGATCCTCGACACGCAGCGCTCGGAGCACCTGCGCATGATGCGCATCCTGACCGACCGCAAGCGCAAGGGCGACCTCGCGGACCAGCTGATCTGCGACCACGCCCTCTTCCACCTGGAGGCCGATCTGCGGTGGCTGGAGCTCACCGCGGCGCGTCTCGACAAGCTCGCCGAGGCGGTGACGACCCGATGACTCCTCCCCCCGGCTCCCTGCTCGCCGCGTCGGAGCTTCGCAAGACCTATGGACCGACCACCGCGCTGGACGGCGCCGAGTTCTCCATTCACCCCGGCGAGGTCGTCGCCGTGATGGGTCCCTCCGGCTCCGGCAAGTCCACGCTGCTGCACTGCCTCGCCGGGATCGTGCCGCCCGACGCGGGCTCGATCACGTACAACGGCCGGGAGATGGCCGGTATGAGCGACGCCCAGCGCAGTGCGCTGCGGCGGAGCGAGTTCGGGTTCGTGTTCCAGTTCGGGCAGCTCGTGCCCGAGTTGACCTGCGTCGAGAACGTCGCGCTGCCGCTGCGGCTGAACGGCACCGGGCGCAAGGACGCCGAGCGCGCCGCCCTGTCCTGGATGGAGCAGCTGGAGGTCGACGACCTCAAGAGCAAGCGGCCCGGTGAGGTCTCCGGTGGTCAGGGGCAGCGCGTGGCCGTGGCCCGTTCGCTGGTCACCAACCCGCGTGTGCTGTTCGCGGACGAGCCGACCGGCGCGCTCGACTCGCTCAACGGCGAGCGTGTGATGCAGCTGCTGACCGACGCGGCGCGTTCCACCAACGCCGCCGTCGTGCTCGTCACGCACGAGGCACGGGTGGCCGCGTACTCGGACCGCGAGATCGTCGTACGCGACGGGAAGTCCCGGGACATGGAGCGGATCGTATGAGCGTCCGCCCTTCACCCGCGGGAACCCCGCCCGAGGCGCCTCGCACCGCCGCCACCGTCCTGCCGCAGTGGGCCCGTGACTTCGGCATGGGCGCCAAGTTCGCGGTGACGGGCGGCCGGGAGGCCTGGGTGCGTGTGCTGCTCACGGCCGTCGGGGTCGGTCTCGGGGTGTCGCTGCTGCTGCTCACCACGGCGATACCGAGCGCGCTGGCCTCCCGGCACGATCGCGAACGGGACCGCAACGACGTGACGTACCAGTCCGTCGTGCAGAAGAAGTCGGACCGCACGCTGCTCATCGGCATCACGGACACCACCTTCCACGACCTGGACGTACGGGGACGGGTGCTGCAACCCGAGGGGGCGCGGGCGCCGCTGCCGCCGGGGGTGAAGAAGTTCCCCGCGGTCGGCGACATGCTCGTCTCGCCCGCCCTCGACCGGCTGCTCAAGTCCTCCGACGGCAAGCTGCTGCGTGAGCGGCTGCCCTACCGCGTCACCGGGACGATCGCCGACGTCGGTCTCGTCGATCCGCACGAACTCGCCTTCTACGCGGGGACGAAGGACCTGACGGCGACCACACACACGACCGGCCGGGTCGAGCGCATCGACTCGTTCGGGTCCAGCGGCCAGTCCGGCGAGACGATGGACCCGGTCCTGCTCCTGCTGGTGCTGATCGTCTTCGTGGTGCTGCTGATGCCGGTCGGCGTCTTCATCGCCGCGGCCGTGCGCTTCGGCGGCGAGCGGCGCGACCGACGCCTGGCGGCGCTCAGGCTGGTCGGCGCGGACGGGCGGATGACCCGGCGGATCGCGGCCGGTGAGGCGCTGGCCGGAGCCCTGGTAGGGCTGCTGCTGGGCGCCGGGTTCTTCCTGATCGGGCGTCAGCTCGCGGGCATGATCTCGGTGTTCAGGATGAGCGTGTTCCCCAGTGACCTCAATCCGGCGCCCGCCCTGGTGGCACTGGTCGCCGTGGCCGTCCCCGCCGCCGCGGTCGCGGTGACGCTCTTCGCGCTGCGCGGTGTCGTCATCGAGCCGCTCGGCGTGGTCCGCACGGCCCGGCCCTCGCGGCGCCGCCTGTGGTGGCGGCTGCTGCTGCCGCTGGCCGGTCTCGCGATGCTCTACCCGATGATCGGGCAGGGGCGCAGCAACGGGAACTTCAACGAGTACCTGGTCATCGGCGGCGTCATGCTGCTGCTCGTCGGCATCACCGCGCTGCTGCCCTGGGTCGTCGAGGCGGTCGTCAACCGGCTGGACTCCGGTGGCGTCGCCTGGCAACTGGCCATCCGCAGGCTTCAGTTGAGCAGCGGCAGCGCGGCCCGCATGGTCAACGGCATCGCGGTGGCGGTGGCCGGCGCGATCGCCCTGCAGATGCTGTTCGCCGGGGTCGACGGCGACTACACCAAGGCCAGCAGGAACGACCTCTCGCGTGCGCAGATGTCGATCCGGGTGCCGGACAAGGTCCCGATGAGCGAGGCCGTCCGGCAGTTGTCCGCGACCAGGGGAGTCACGCGCACGACGGCGCTGAGCACCGGTCAGGTGGGCGACGGGAGGAACGAGCCCGAGCACCAGGCGACCGTGACCGTCGGCGACTGCGCCGCGCTGCGCGAGGCGGCCAAGCTGCCCTCCTGCAAGGACGGCGATGTCTTCGCCGTGGAGAACGCCCAGTGGGACACGTACACGTCGAGCCTGGACAAGGTCGGCAACAAGCTCTACATCGACCCGTCCTACGGCGCCTCCAACAAGGGCAAGGAGGTCGCCTGGACGGTGCCGGAGGGCATCAGGACGGCGGACTCGCGCGAGGATCCGTCGGGCGACGAGCGCGGGGGCTTCCTCTTCACGCCCGGCGCCCTGCCCGCGAAGGCCGCGTCGACCGTGTACGGGTCGGTCTATCTCCAGCTCGACGAGTCGGTGCCGGAGGTCCGTGAGCTCGTACGCAACAGCGCGGCGAAGCTCGACCCGCTCGCGGACCCCGAGAACTGGACGGCCACGACGCAGTCCCAGAAGTTCACGTCCATCCGCACCGGCCTGTTCGTCGGCGCGACCTGCGTGCTGATCCTCATCGGCGCGAGCCTGCTGGTCTCCCAGCTGGAGCAGTTGCGCGAGCGCAAGAAGCTGCTGTCGTCGCTGGTCGCCTTCGGCACCCGGCGCCGCACGCTGAGCCTGTCCGTGCTGTGGCAGACCGCGATCCCGATCGCGCTGGGCCTGCTGCTGGCGTCGATCGTCGGCCTGACGCTGGGCGCGGTCCTGCTGAAGATGACCGCCACACCGGTCGGCGTGGACTGGGCGAGCGTACTGTCGATGACCGGCATCGGCGCGGGCGTCGTGGTGCTGGTGACGCTGCTCAGCCTGCCGCCGCTGATCCGCCTGATGCGGCCGGACGGGCTGCGCACGGAGTAGCAGGCCCCGAGGAGTCCGTCACAGGACTCGTACGGGCAAGGGCCGCAGCGCTTCGCGGAGCGCTGCGGCCAGTTCCTCGTACTCGGCGCCGCGCGCCGCGCCCGCCCGCATCGCGAGGGCGATACGCCGGGTCGGCGCCGGATCCGCGAAGTACCCGGTGAGGAGCTGGTTGCTGCGGGTCGTCTCCACCTTGACGGCGGTGCGCGGCAGCAGGGTCACGCCGAGGCCGCCGGCAACGAGTTGGACGAGGGTGGACAGACCGGCGGCGGTGGTGGTGACGGGCGCGTCCGCGCGGCCCGCCTCGCGGCAGATGTCGAGGGCCTGGTCGCGCAGACAGTGCCCCTCGTCGAGCAGCAGGAGATTGAGTTCGCGCAGGGCCTCGCGGGGGATGCCCTCCCGGCCGCCGAGCCAGTGGTCCAGCGGGGTCACGAGCACGAAGTCCTCGTCGAACAGCGGCAGTTCGGTGACGGTGGGCACACCGAGCGGCACGGCGAGGAGCAGCAGATCGAGCCGTCCGACGGCCAGCCCCTCCAGCAGACTGGCCGTCTGCTCCTCGTGCACCTGGAGGTCGAGGTCCGGGTAGCGGTCGTGGACGAGCTTGAGGACGGTGGGCAGGAGGTAGGGCGCGACGGTGGGAATCACGCCGAGACGAAGGGCTCCGGTGAACGGAGCCCGTACCGCCTCCGCCTCCTCCAGCAGCGCACCGACTTCCTCCAGCACCGCCTTGGTGCGTACGGCGAGACGCTCGCCGGCGGGCGAGAGCAGCACCTTGCGGGTCGTCCGCTCCAGCAGGGTCACCCCGAGCGTCTCCTCCAGGGCGGAGACCGCACCCGACAGCGCGGGCTGGCTCATACCGATCGCGCCCGCCGCGTCACGGAAGTGCAGATGCTCGGCCACGGCGGCGAAGGCGCGCAGTTGGGCGAGGGTGGGCTGGCGCCGCCCGTTCCCCTTGGAACTCGCCTTGCCACCCAGGGGGCCTGCCATGGCCGTACCTCTTACTCATAGTCACTGATAGTCGTAGCCGATCAACGCGACCAAGTGTAGCTATTTCCCTAATCAATGCAGCTTGTGCCAACATCAAGTTCGTCCAACCCATGGAAAAGGCCCCCAAAAAGGGCGTTTCCTCGCTGCAAGGAGAGCGTGTGCTCACTGTCGGTGACAAGTTCCCCGAGTTCGATCTGACCGCCTGTGTCTCGCTGGAGAAGGGCGCGGAGTTCGAGCAGATCAACCACAAGACCTACGAGGGCAAGTGGAAGATCATCTTTGCGTGGCCCAAGGACTTCACCTTCGTGTGCCCGACCGAGATCGCCGCTTTCGGCAAGCTGAACGACGAGTTCGCCGACCGTGACGCCCAGGTGCTCGGCTTCTCCGGCGACTCGGAGTTCGTGCACCACGCCTGGCGCAAGGACCACGACGACCTGCGTGACCTGCCCTTCCCGATGATGGCCGACTCCAAGCACGAGCTCATGCGTGACCTCGGCATCGAGGGCGAGGACGGCTTCGCCAAGCGCGCGGTCTTCATCGTCGACCAGAACAACGAGATCCAGTTCTCCATGGTGACCGCCGGCTCCGTCGGCCGTAACCCCAAGGAGGTCCTGCGGGTCCTGGACGCCCTGCAGACCGACGAGCTCTGCCCGTGCAACTGGACCAAGGGCGAGAACACCCTCGACCCGGTGGCGCTCCTGGCGGGTGAGTAACCCTCCATGGCCCTCGACGAACTGAAGTCCGCCCTGCCGGACTACGCCAAGGACCTGCGCCTCAACCTCGGCTCGGTCATCGGCAACTCCGAACTCCCGCAGCAGCAGCTGTGGGGCACGGTGCTGGCGTGCGCGATCGCGTCCCGCTCGCCGCGGGTGCTGCGCGAGCTGGAGCCCGAGGCGAAGGCTCAGCTCTCCCCGGAGGCGTACACCGCCGCCAAGTCGGCCGCTGCCGTCATGGCGATGAACAACGTCTTCTACCGCACGCGGCACCTGCTCTCCGACCCGGAGTACGGGACGCTGCGCGCCGGTCTGCGGATGAACGTCATCGGCAACCCCGGTGTGGAGAAGGTCGACTTCGAGCTGTGGTCGCTGGCCGTCTCCGCGGTGAACGGGTGCGGGCAGTGTCTCGACTCCCACGAGCAGGTGCTCCGCAAGGCGGGCGTCGACCGGGAGACGATCCAGGAGGCGTTCAAGATCGCGGCGGTCGTCCAGGCGGTGGGCGTCACGCTGGACTCCGAGGCGGTCCTCGCGGAGTAGGCTCCGCGGACTGTCCTTCTTGGGCCCCGTTCACCTCATTTCCGGGTGGGCGGGGCCTTGGGTTTTTCGCCCCCTCCGCCCCTGCCCGTCCCGTATCCGGGGGCTGCCGCCCCCAGGCCCCCGCCAAAAGATTGCGCAGTTCCCCGCGCCCCTGGGCAGGGCGCGGGGAGCTACGGTGTCGGCCGGTGAGCCGGCGAGGCGTCCAGGGCTGTGGCGCCGCGGGGCTCCGGGGAGTGGCGCAGTCCGGCGGCCTCGCGGGCGTACGAACGCAGGTACACCACCACCGTGTTGGTGACCGCGACCAGCGGAACCGCCACCACCGCGCCGCCGATCCCGGCGACCATCCCGCCCGCGGCGACGGACAACACCACCGCCAGGGGGTGGACCCGTACCGCCCGCCCGAGAATGAACGGCTGCAGGATGTGGCCTTCGATCTGCTGGACGGCGAGGACCACGACCAGCGTCATCACCGCAGTGAACACGCCCTGCGTCACCAGCGCGACCACCACCGCCAACGCCCCGGAAATCACCGCACCCACCAGCGGAATGAACGCCCCGAGGAAGATGAAGACGGCCAGCGGCACGGCCATGGGGACCTTGAGGAAGTAGATGCCCAGGCCGATGAAGATCGCGTCGATCAGGGCCACTATCACCGTGCCCCGGACGTACGCCGTCAGCGTCCGCCACGCCCTCGGGCCCGCGCCCGCGACACCCTGCCGGGCGGCGGCCGGGACGAGCTTGAGCGTCCATTCCCAGATCCGCTTGCCGTCGTAGAGCAGGAAGAGGGTCGAGAACATGGTCAGGAGGATGCCGGTCAGCGCTTCGATGATGACCGTCACGCCCTGGAGGCCCGCCGACGTGATCTGATCCGTGTTCGCGCCGATCGCGTCCCGCAGGTTCTTGGCGATCTGGTTGATCTGCTTGTCCGTCACATGGAACGGGCTGTGGAGGAGCCACTTGCGCAACTCGTCGATGCCGTCCTGGATTTGGCCGGAGAGATTGTCGATGTTCTCCTGGACCTGCCAGACCACGAACCAGCCGACCAGTCCCATGATGACGAAGCCGAGGATCGCGGTGAGCGCGGTGGCGAGCCCGCGCGGCACCCCGTGACGTGTCAGCCGGCCCACCGTCGGCTGCAGCAGCGCGGTGATGAGCAGCGCGGCCACGAAGGCCAGGACCACGAGCTGTACGGCGCTGATGACCCGCATCAACACCCATAGCGTGCCCGCGAGTACGAGCAGCCGCCAGCCGGCCTCGGCGGCGACCCGCACACCCCACGGCACGGCGAGCGCGGGATCGGGTCGCTGGGCCTCCACGACGGGCAGGTACACGGCGGGTGGTGCGGACACCTCCTCGGGGGGATGCTCCGGGCGGCGGCGCTGGGGACGGCTCTTGGGACGGCTCTTGGGACGGTGTTCGGAACCGTCGTCGGGACGGCTGTCATCCGGACGGCTGTCATCGGGGCGGCCGTCGTCGGGACCGCCGTCGGCCGGAGGCCCGGATACGTCGGTGTCCCCGGCCGCGGCCTGCGCCGCCGAGCCCCACGGTGACCCGTCATGGCGCGGATCGAGCGCGCGCTCGGAGTCGAGGGAGCCCTGGGACTCCTTCTCCACCTCGGCGCGGCGCTCGTCCAGCCGCTCCCCCAGCTCGGTCAGTCCGGCGCCGAGCCGACTGAGCCACCCTGGCACTCTCGACATGATCCGTCCTCTTCCCCCGTTGCCCCCCCACCACTCCCCCCTGGAGTCGTCGGTTCCGACCGTACATGGCCGAAGCCCCTCACCCTAGGACGGGGAGGGGCTTCGGAAGGTTGAGCGGCCGGTACGGGACGAGGGGCTCAGTACCAGCTGTTGGCCTGCCAGAAGGACCAGGCCTCGCACGGGCTGCCGTAGCGGCTGTCCATGTAGTTGAGGCCCCACTTGATCTGGGTGGCCGGGTTCGTCTGCCAGTCGGCGCCGACGGACGACATCTTGGAGCCGGGCAGGGCCTGGAAGAGACCGTAGGCACCGGAGGAGGCGTTGACCGCCCGGTAGTTCCAGCTGGACTCGTGGTCCACGATGTTGCTGAAGCACTGGAACTGGCCGCTCGGCACCATCTGGCGCGCCATCGCCTGGATCTGCGCGGTGGTGTACGAGGCCTGGACGGAGAAGCTGGAGGCGTCACGCGTCGCGGAGCGGCTGGCCGCTTCCTGCGCCGCCTTGCGCGCCTTGGCTTCCTTCTCGGCCTTCTCGGCGGCCTTCTGCTTCGCGACCGCGTCCTCGGCTGCCTGCTTGCGGGCAGCTTCCTCCGCGTCCTTCTTGGCGCTCGCGTCCGCGGCGATGGCCTGTGCGTCGGCCTGCTGCGTCAGGGACGCGGTCTGCACCTGGGCCTGCTGGCCCGCAGGTATGTCCGCGAGGAGGGTCGAGTCACTTGCCGTCGCCTCGGCATCGTTCGGCTGGGCGGTGCTGCCCGAGGCAACTCCGACGACGCTTCCGACAGCGGTGACCGCGGTGGCCGAGGCCACTGCGAATCCCCGGACCGAAATCCGGCTCACACGGTTTCCTTCCAGCATCGCCCGCTTAGGTGACCCTCGCGGACGCAATCGTGCCCCTTGGCGCTGGCCTCCCAACTGCGGGGTCACGGGAGGCGCGGGCCCGGTGGGCAACTCCCCGAAGAGGAGCGCCGCGTGGTGCTCGGGCGGCATACGACGGCTCTATGGAGTTCTGAGGTTCCTGTGGTGCCGTACCGCTGGGGGTACAGGTGTGTCGTATGCGGGGCCTGACAGGAGTGAGACTCTGCCGTAACCCGACGCCGCAAGGCAATTCTCCGTTGCGTGTGAAAGCTCACACCTTGTTTGCCTCAGCTGTTTTACGGAAACGAGGGCGCAGCAAGACGCCGCCCGGCTAGGCTCTTCGCCTTTGCCGGACGGCGCCAACTACCGTGTATCCGCCACCCTTTGACCAGGTGGGGCGAGCGGTGTCAGATCTGACCTTCCTCCAGCATTTCGGTCACAAGGGCAGCAATCTGGGACCTCTCGGACCGGTTGAGCGTCACGTGCGCGAAGAGCGGATGGCCCTTCAACTTCTCCACGACGGCGACCACTCCGTCATATCGGCCGACGCGCAGATTGTCCCTTTGTGCCACGTCATGGGTGAGAACCACCCGTGAATTGGCGCCGATTCGGGACAGAACGGTCAGCAGCACATTCCGTTCCAGCGACTGGGCCTCGTCCACGATCACGAACGCGTCGTGGAGGGAACGGCCGCGGATGTGGGTGAGCGGCAGAACCTCCAGCATGCCGCGCGAGGTGACCTCTTCGATCACCTCACGGCTGGTGACCGCGGAGAGCGTGTCGAAGACCGCCTGCGCCCAGGGGCTCATCTTCTCGGACTCGGAGCCGGGCAGATAGCCGAGCTCCTGCCCGCCCACCGCGTACAGCGGCCGGAAGACCATCACCTTCTGGTGCTGGCGGCGCTCCAGGACGGCCTCCAGGCCCGCGCAGAGCGCGAGCGCGGACTTGCCGGTGCCGGCCCGGCCGCCCATCGACACGATCCCGATGTCCGGGTCGAGGAGAAGGTCCAGCGCGATACGTTGCTCGGCGCTCCTCCCCTTGATGCCGAACGCCTCCCGATCGCCGCGTACGAGGCGGACGTTGCCCTCGGACGTCACGCGTCCCAGTGCCTTGCCGCGCTCGGACTGGATCGTCAGGCCCGTGTGCACCGGCAGGTCGGCCGCCTCGGGGACGTAGGCGTGGCCCACGTCGAAGAGGACGTCCACCTGCTCGCCCGCGAGGGTCAGCTCGGACATTCCGGTCCAGCCGGAGGAGCCCGTGATGGCCAGCTCGGCGCGGTACTCCTCGGCGAGGAGTCCGACGGACGAGGCCTTGATCCTCAGCGGCAGGTCTTTCGACACGACCGTGACGTCGTACCCCTCGGCCTGCAGATTGCGGGCGACCGCGAGAATCCGGGAGTCGTTGTCCCCCAGCCGGTAGCCGCTGGGCAGCACACTGGGGTCCGAGTGATTGAGCTCGACGCGTACGGTCCCGCCGAGGTCCCCGATCGGGATGGGAGAGTCGAGGCGGCCGTGCCGCACCCGGAACTCGTCGAGCAGGCGCAGGGCCTGCCGGGCGAAGTAGCCGAGTTCGGGATGGTGCCGCTTGGCCTCCAGCTCCGTGACCACGACGATCGGAAGCACGACCTCGTGCTCGTCGAAGCGGCTCAGGGCATTCGGGTCGGCCAGCAGGACGCTGGTGTCGAGAACATAGGTGCGCCGGTCTGGCTTGTGGCGCTTTGCGCTGGTCACCACGGAAGGACGTACCCCCTCGGAAGAGGTCGGGGAGCGACGGAGAGGAGCTGGACCGGTTCCGGCCGCATTGCGCGGGCCGAGAACCGGCCCTCCGTCTCGTCCGCACTGACCGCACGGTCGGGCTGGTGCAAAGGGCCTCCCGGGCGGACGGCCCCGTGCCGTCCGCTGAGATCCGACACCCGTGGTTCGGGCATCGACCTGGAAGGCTTATGCCCTCGAACACGCCACGCCATGCCACGGCATATGACGGCGCGCTCGTTAACTCCTGGTGACGTACGGTCCCGCGGTACCGGTGAGGCGGTGCCGGGCGCCGGTCGGGGGCCCGGAGGCGCCGCCGCGGTCAGCCTCCGTAGCGGCGGTGTCGCGCCGCGTAGTCACGCAGGGCGCGCAGGAAGTCCACCTTGCGGAAGGCCGGCCAGAAGACCTCGCAGAAGTAGTACTCCGAGTGGGCCGTCTGCCAGAGCATGAATCCGGACAGCCGCTGCTCGCCGCTGGTGCGGATCACCAGGTCGGGGTCGGGCTGGGCGCCGGTGTAGAGGTGCTTGCCGATGAGGTCGATGTCGACGGAATCGGCCAGCTCCTCGATCGTGGTGCCCTTGTCGTGGGCGTCCAGAAGCATCGAGCGGACGGCGTCGGCGATCTCCTGGCGGCCGCCGTAGCCGATGGCGACGTTGACGAGTATCCCGTCGACGTGCGCGGTGGACTCCTCGGCCTCCTTGAGCACCGTCTGCATCCCCGCGGGCAGCAGGTCGGGCGTGCCCACGTGGTGCACACGCCAGCGGCCGTCGGCGGCGAGGGTGCGGACGACGCCCTCGATGATGCCGAGCAGCGGGCCGAGCTCCTCCTGCGGGCGGTCGAAGTTGTCCGTGGACAACAGCCACAGGGTGACGACCTCGACATCGGTCTCGGAGCACCAGCCGAGGAACTCCTCGATCTTGTCGGCACCGGCCCGGTGGCCCTGGGCCGTGGTGGAGCCCGCGGCCTTCGCCCAGCGCCGGTTGCCGTCCATGATGACCCCGATGTGCTTGGGCACCTGGTCGTGGTCGAGGTGGCCTTCCACCCTGCGTGCATAGAACCTGACCAGCAGACGGCGCAGGTTGTCGCGCAAGGTCACGTGTTGTCAGCCCCTCCGTGCGGGATCGGACAGGCGCGAGCGAGCACAGTCCCTGTCCGTATGGCGGTCCCCCGGGGCGAAGCCTACCCCCGGAAAACTGGGGCGTTGCCATGGGGTGTCGGCGCTCTCCCGTAGCGTCGTATGCATGAACGACATCTCTGTATACCGCGCCGCAACGGATCGGTACGACGCGATGGAATACCGGCGTACGGGCCGTAGTGGCCTCAAACTGCCCGCCGTCTCGCTCGGCCTGTGGCACAACTTCGGTGACGACCGCTCGCTCGAATCCCAGCGCGCGATCCTGCGCCGCGCCTTCGACCTGGGCGTCACCCACTTCGACCTGGCGAACAACTACGGGCCGCCGCCCGGCTCCGCCGAGCTCAACTTCGGCAAGCTGCTGGAGCAGGACTTCGCGCCGTACCGCGACGAGCTGATCCTGTCGACCAAGGCGGGCTACCTCATGCACCCCGGGCCGTACGGCGAGTGGGGCTCCCGCAAGTACCTGCTGTCCTCCCTGGACGCCTCGCTGAAGCGGATGGGCGTCGACTACGTGGACATCTTCTACTCGCACCGCTTCGATCCGAACACCCCGCTGGAGGAGACGATGGGCGCGCTCGCGTCCGCGGTCCAGCAGGGCAAGGCGCTGTACGTCGGCGTGTCGTCGTACACCAGCGAGCAGACCGCCGAGGCGGCCCGGATCCTCACCGAGATGGGGGTCCGTCCGATCATCCACCAGCCCTCGTACTCGATGATCAACCGCTGGACCGAGGACGACGGCCTGCTCGACACGCTCGAGGACGCCGGCATGGGCTGCATCTCCTTCGCCCCGCTGGCGCAGGGCCTGCTGACGGGCAAGTACCTCAATGGCGTCCCCGAGGGCTCGCGCGCCTCGCAGGGCAAGTCCCTGGACCCGGGCCTGGCGTCCGACGCCGACGTCGTACGACGCCTGAACGGGCTGAACGACATCGCGGCCCGCCGCGGCCAGTCCCTCGCCCAGCTCGCCCTCACCTGGGTGCTGCGCGACGAGCGGATGACGTCCGCGCTCATCGGCGCGTCCAGCGTGCGGCAGCTGGAGGAGAACCTGGCGGCGCTGGCGGCCCCGAAGCTCACGGACGAGGAGCAGAAGGAGATCGACACGTTCGCGGTGTCGACGCCCGGGACGAACATCTGGGCCGGGCGGAGCTGAGAGCAGGACCGGCGGCGCGGGCACCGATCGACGCTGACGGCTGAGGCGGTCGGCACCCGCGCTGAGGCGGTCGACGCTGATAGCTGAGGCGGTCGGCACCCGCGGCCGAGGACGGTCGTCGAGTCGGTCGGCGGTCGGCGCTCAGTCACCGGGCCGGGGCCCGCGGGGCCGGGGGGCGCACGGGGGCGCCCGTCGGGCGGGCCGGGTGCGGGCAGAAAAAACGGGCCGGTCCGTGGGGGGGAGACGGACCGGCCCGAGGGGGGGTTTCCACCATAACCCTTCGTAAGTGATGCTGCGTGCATCGGCGTGCCACAACTACTCTCCGAAACCGGCCGACGACGCCATGGTGGGCCCGGAAGCCCGGATTCAGGGCGGGATCATGGCCGAATCACAGCGGATTCCAAGGGAATCGCGGAGGATCCGGAGAGATCCGATGGGTTTGCGCCCGGTTGTGTTTCCTCCGCCGACTTCTCCCGACGTACTCCAGGTGGGTGACGCGCGTGGCGTACATCCGCTTGACGCCGCCGCTAACTTCGCAGCCATGGCCACCTTCACCACGCCGGAGACGCCCGAGCCGGTGCCGCTGGAAGTCGCCCGGTCGGCGCGCGAACGGCGGCGTGGGCTGCTCGGGCGCGACGGGATCGACGGCGCGCTGCTGCTGGGTCCGGCGAGTTCGGTGCACACGCTGGGGATGCGGTTCGCCATCGACGTCGCCTATCTGGACCGGAAGTCGCGGGTCCTGGCCGTGCGGACGATGCGGCCGGGCCGGGTGGGGCTGCCCCGGGCGCGGGCCCGGCGGGTCCTGGAGGCGGAGGCCGGGGCGATGGAGCGGTGGGGCGTTCGGCGCGGGGTGCGGGTCGCGGTCCAGGACAACTGACGTGACGTCAGCGAGGGGACGCAGCACCGCGCAGCCCCCTCCACTGCGCGGTGCCACACGCGCAGCTTTGCTCACGCGAATTACCTTGGTCTGAACTTACGTGAGGCGAACATCCGAGGCGAGCCACGCTCGATAACGATGTGGGAACCCTGTGGAGATGTGCGCCGTGACGCCCGGTCCGCATCCGTGCCCGTCCGCGATCCGGACGCCCATCTCACACCGAGTGGGCTTCATTGGGGTGTTTTCGGTCAATCAGCTCACGCATGTGTCGATCACCCCATTCGCCCAGTGGCAGCAGGGCGGTGTTGAGCGTCTCCCCGAGGTCGGTCGGCGAGTACTCGACCTTGGGCGGCACCTCCCCGATCACATTCGGCAGGGTGGCGCGTCATCACATGCGACAGGTGGCGCGTACGAGGTCGCCACGCACAGCGGCCAGGGTCTGACCTATTTCCGCTCTAGCGTCGTCCCATGACCTTGAGGATCACATGGGACGAGGCAAGCGCTCGGCGAATGGAACGGCAGTTCCTGGCCGTTCCCGCGCCGGCCGGGACTCCGGTCGCCGAGGTGGTCGGCGCGATGCTCGGCGCACACGCGCAGGTGCTCTCGGCGGCCGAAGTGTCGGTGGGGGTACGGGCGGAGGGGGTGACAAGGGCGGACGTACGCGCGGCGCTGTGGGAGGCGGACCGTCCGCTGGTGAAGACATACGGCCCCCGGGGAACCGTGCATCTGCTCCCGTCGGCCGAACTGCCCTTCTGGACGGCGGCGTTGACGGCGATCCCCGCCAACCCGAGCCAGTCCGCCGATGTGCGGCTCACCGCGGCGCAGGCGGACGAGGTCGTCGCGGCGATCGGGGATGCCCTGGGCGGCAGGTGCCTGACCATCGACGAGCTGGGCGACGAGGTCGTGGCGCGCACCGGGCCGTGGGCCGGGGAACTGGTGATGCCCGCGTTCCAGGGCATGTGGCCGCGCTGGCGGCAGGTGATGCACCGGGCGGGCCAGCGGGGCGCGCTGTGCTTCGCCCCGAACCGGGGCCGCAAGGTGACGTACACCCGCCCGCCGCGTTTCGAGCCGCTCGCCCCCGACGAGGCCACAGCCTCCGAGAGGGGGCTCGCCCTGCTCGTACGGCGCTATCTGCGCGCCTACGGACCGGCGACGGCGCCGCACTTCGCCAAGTGGGCTGCTGCGCCGCGCGGTTGGGCTCTGAGCCTGTTCACTTCGCTGGCGCAGGCGGGGGAGATCGAGGAGGTCGACTTCGCCGGCGCCCCGGCGTGGGTGGCGGCGGGCGACACGGAGTTCCCGGGGGCGCCCCTGCGCGGGGTGCGGCTGCTCCCGTACTTCGACGCGTACGGCATTGCCGCGCAGCCGCGTGAGGTGCTGTTCCCCGGCACGGCGTACGAGCGGGCCCTCGCGGGCGGACAGGCCGGGAACTACCCGGTGCTGCTCGTCGACGGCGTGGTCGCCGGGGTCTGGCACCAGCGGCGCCGAGGACGTCGTACGACGGTCACGGTGGAGCCGCTGGGCCGGCTGACGGCACGGCAGGAACGCGAGCTGGCGGGGCAGGTGGAGCGGGTGGGTGAGGTGCTGGAGGCGAAGCCGGAGTTGGTCGTGGGGAGGGTTACGGTGGGAGGCCATGCGTGACCTCTGTGGCCCGGGCTGGGGTGGCATTGAGGCGGGGCGCTGGGGTGGCTTTCAGGCGGGCTGGGGTGGCTTTCAGGCGGGGGGCATGAGTGGCCTTCAGGTGCGGGGCTTGCGCGGCTTCCCGCCCGGGGCCCCGCCACGACACTCGCGCCCGGGGCCTGCCTGGAGTTTCAGGTGCGGGGCCTGCGCGGAGTTCAGGTGCGCGGCCTGCGTGGAGTTCAGGCGCGGGGCCTGCGTGGCCTTCACGTGCGGGGCTGGCGTGGCCCTCGCGCCCAGGGACCGCCACGACACTCGCGCCCGGAACCGTGTGGCCCTCTCACGGCCAGTGCCTGCGTGACCCTCGGCTCGGAACCCGCATGGCCGGCCCTCACGCCCGCGGCTTGCGTGCCTCGATCAGGAAGCGGGCGCTGTGGGCCACGAAGGGGCCCTTCGTCTCGATCTGCTCGTGCAGCGCGCGGAGTTGGGGCCGGTACTGGTCGACGGTGAAGCCGGGGACCATCCAGATCACCTTGCGCAGGAAGTGCACGACGGCTCCGATGTCGTAGAACTCCATGCGCAGCCGCTCCGCGCGCAGGTCGACGACGTCGAGCCCGGCAGCCTCGGCGGCGGCGCGGGCGGAGTCCGGATGCCGGCCCTTCCTGACCTCTTCGGGCTGCGGCCCGAGAAAGTACTCGACCACCTCGAAGACGCTCGCCGGTCCGACCTGCTGGGAGAAGTACGTGCCGCCCGGCCGCAGGACGCGCGCGATCTCGTCCCAGTACGTCCGTACCGGGTGCCGGCTGGTGACCAGGTCGAAGGCCTCGTCCGCGAAGGGCAGCGGCGCGTCCTCCGGGGAGGCGACGACCACGGCGCCGCGCGGGTGGAGCAGGGCGGTGGCCCTGGCGACGTTCGGCGGCCAGCCCTCGGTGGCGACGGTGAGCGGGGGCAGCGTCGGGGCGGCGGCGAGGACCTCACCACCGCCGGTCTGGATGTCGAGCGCGGCGGACGCGCGGGCCAGCCGCTCGCCCATCGACCGCGCGTATCCCCAGGACGGCCGTTCCTCGGTGGCCCGGCCCTCGAACCAGGAGAAGTCCCAGCCGTCGACGGAGGCGGCCTCGGCCTGGGCGACGAGGTCTTCGAAGGAGCGGGGGGTACGGGGAGGGCGAGGGGCGGCGGTCACGGCGGGGATCCTCTCAACGGTCGCGCGAGGACGCGAGGGAATTTCGTTCGCCGGGCGTCGTCGGGCGTCGGGCGTCGGGCGTCGGGCGTCGACGGGCGTTGTCAGTGGCCGCTGCTACGTTCCGGGCATGACGTCGAATCCAGGGGCCGTCCGGGTGCCGTACACCGGGGGCGAGAAGGAAAGTCTGCACGCGAGCCTGAACCGGCATCGGGACGCCGTGCTGTGGAAGCTGGACGGCCTCGACGACGAACAGGTCCGACGCGGGATGACTCCGTCGGGCACGAACCTGCTCGGCTTGGTGAAGCACCTCGCGTCCGTCGAGTACGGCTGGTTCTGCTCGACCTTCGGCCGCGAGGTCGAGCCGCTGTGGTTCGACCCGTTCTCCGAGGAGGACATGGCGGCGGGACAGGGCGAGACGACCGCCCAGATCATCGACTTCTACGCCCGCGCCCGCGCCGCCGCCGACCGCACTATCTCCGAGCTGTCGCTCGACGACCTGGGCACGTCGTGGAACGGCACGACGGTCTCGCTCCGTTGGGTCCTGATCCGCATGGTCGAGGAGTCCGCCCGTCACGCGGGTCACATGGACATCGTGCGGGAGCTGATCGACGGGGGGACGGGAGATCACCGGCCGGGTTGATCGGGGCGCTGAGGCGGCTGCCGACCCCGAAGGCCTCCCCCGCCAGGCCTGGGCGAGGTCTGGGCCAGGCCTGGGCGAGGTCTGGGGGAAGACGCCAGGGCGCGGGGAGGACGGGGGTGCTCATGCCTGGAGTACGAGGAGCGCGTGCTCGTCGTCGCCGTGGCGTACCGTCCCCGCGTGCTGGAAGCCGTGTCTCTCCAGGAGGCGGACGGAGGCGGTGTTGCCGGTGAAGGGGTCGGCGTACAGGGGCCGGTTCTTCTCGCCGCGCAGGAAGAGGCCGAGGGCCCGGGTGCCGATGCCACGGCCCCAGTAGGGGCTGCCGAACCAGTACCCGATGTAGCGCCGCTGCCCCTCCCACCAGGCGACGATTGAGCCGGCCGGTTCGCCGTCGACGGTGACCGTCTGGACGAAGACGCTGCCGTCGCCGAGGATCTTCGTGCTCCAGTGAGTCATGAAGGCCTCCCGCTCCCGCGAGGGGAACCGCGAGCGCCGCACCGCCTCCGCGTCCAGCTGCTGCTCGTAGAACGTCTCCAGATCGGCTTCGGCCACGTCTCTCAGTCGTACGTCTTCTTCACCCATGCTCAGTGAGTGTGGCACCGCCCACTGACAACGACCGCCTGCCAGAGGATCAGGGGATCGGTGGGTCAGGAGATCTGGAGCTCAGGGATCTGGAGCTCAGGGGACGAGTGGGCGGACTTCCTCGGCCACGAACCGTACGAAACCCTCGGGATCGGGTTCATCGGCGGTGGGCTGGAGGATGACGGCGTCGGCCCCGGCGTCCGCGAGGCGCTGGACGGCCTTGGCGACGGCGCCGGCGTCGCCCGCGACCCCGCGCTCCGGTTCGGGGTTCTCTCCCTCGGCCTCGATCTCGGCGCGCAGCCGGGCGGCGGCGTCCGGTCCGGTGGCGGTGCGGAGGTAGACGACCACCCGGTGCCGGCCGGTCCTGCCCGCCACCACCCGCCCCTCATCGATGAGTTGACGTGCCTGTCGTACCCCCTCGGGCGTGGTCGAGGCGGTGAGGATGGTGCCGTCGGCGGCCTCGCCGGAGAGCCGGAGCGTACGGGGACCGGTGGCGCCGGCGAGGATCTCGGGCGCCCCGGCCGGCGGCCAGTCAAGGGCGACACCGTCGAGCTTCACGTAGCGCCCATCGGCGGTCACCCGCTCCCCGCGCAGCAGCGCGCGCAACGCGTCGAGGTGCTCGCGCAGCAGCGTCAGCGGCGACTCGGCCCTGGCCCCGACCTGCCCCATCCAGTCCTGCACGCCGTGCCCGACGCCGACGACGGCGCGCCCCGGGAACAGCCGGTGCAGGGTGGCTGCCTCCATCGCGGTGACGGCGACGTTCCGCAGCGGGACGGGGAGCAGCCCCACTCCGACACGCACGCGCTCGGTCCAGGCGAGCGCGGCCGCGGCGGCGGAGATCCCCCCTTCGAGGAAGCAGTCCTCCCACAGCCACAGTTCCTCAAGACCCACGTCGTCCGCCAGGCGCGCGATGACACGGAGTCGCTCGGGAGGCAGTTGAGGCCGGAACACAGCACCGAGAGCAGTCATTAGGCTTTCCTACCGACGCCGCACTCCCCGGAAACTCCTTTACACGGCACCGTCATCGGCTTGCTCGCGCTCATGGCGCAGGAGTACGACACCGTTGCCGAAGGCCCGGGTCTCGACCAGCCGGAGCCGTGTGAGGGCGTCCGCCTCCGGGAACAGGGGCTTGCCACGCCCGATGAGCACCGGATAGACGTCGCTGGTTTCAGCTTGCGTTGGAGCTGGAGGTCGCGCCCCTCGGGAACGTCACCTCCACGCGGCGGTTCTTGCGGCGGCCCTGTTCCGAGGTGTTGTCCGCGATCGGGTAGTCCTCGCTGTAGCCGCGTACCTCGAAGGTGACGTCCGTCGAGCCGAGGGCTGCGGCCAGTTGGTCGTGGACCGCTTCCGCGCGCCTCTTGGAGAGGGTCAGGCCGTGGGCGTACGAGCCGAGGTTGTCGGTGAAGCCGAAGACTCTGACGGTCGTGGCGTTCTGGGCCTTGATCTCATCCGCGATCGCCTGGATACGGGAACGGGCGTCCGGGTTCAGTTTCGAGCTGTCCTTCGGGAACAGCACCTCCGCCTGCAGCGCGAACGTCACGTCCGAATTGGTGTCCTCCCGGCGCTCCTCGCCACCGAGGTCCTCCACGACGGACTTGATGTCCAGGACCTTCGCCGGGGCGAGGGTGGCGCCGTCGGCGAGCTTGAGACCGGGGCTGTTCGCGTCCACCTCGGGGGGTGGAGACGTGGTGACGCTGCCCGGCGGCGCGCTCGGATCACCGTCGTCCGCGTACGCGGGGCCCGGGAGGCCGAGGGTGACCAGCACGGCGAGAGCCGTGAGCGTCGTGGCGGTGGTTCGGGGTGGGAGGGCCATGGGTCACTCGCCATCGGTGAGTTCGATGGAGGCGGGAGGCATGGAGCCGACTTGGAAGTCGACGGTGGTGGTGCCGGCGGGTGGGGCGGGGAATTGGGCGAACCACTGAGCCATCGCGCCCTGGCGCACACCTCCGGTGAACTGGGTGCACAGGCAGCGGCCCGAGGTGTCCCGGAGGATGAGGTACTTCTTCTTGCCCTTTTGGTCGATCAGGCTGGCGCCCGCGATCGATCCACCGTTCTTGGCCAATTCACTTTCGTCGCCGCGCCATTCAGCTGCCACCCAAAGGGCGCTCGTGTTGTTCGTGACCGTCCCCTCGACCGTCACGAAGCCTCCCGAGTCTCGCTTGGCCGAGGTGACCGCGAGCACCAAGCCGTTCTCACCCTTGACCTCGGCGAGTACCGGGGCCGATTCGGGCGCTTTCGATGCCTTGCCGTCTCCGCTGCTCGTAGTCGCGGAAGCCGACGGTGACGAAGCCCCCTTGTCGGACTTTCCGCTCCCTCCCCCGCCGCAGCCGGCCACCGCGAGGAGCAGACCAGTCGTGATCGCCACCGCGTTCGCCGCCCTGCGGCCCTTCGTGGTGTGCCGAAAGTCCATCGGTACGGCTTCCTCTCACTCGGCCAGATGCACAGAGAACAGCACAGACGCGTCCGGAAGGTCGACCGGATCAAAATTCTCGGGGTCGATGTTCACGATCTCGCCGTCGCAGTTCAGCTCAACGGGCTTCTTGGGATCCGCAGCCGGATCAAAATCACAGCGCGGCTGGATGACAGCGACAGCATGGGCCTGCGCTCGTTTGTTCTCCGTGCCGGGAATGATCGAGTCACCGACCGTGTAATTGGTCTGGATGTCGACCCGGTAGCCGGGATAGCCGTCCAGAACTCTGGGCTGGGCTCCGCCCTGGACGGTGGAGTCGTTCTCGGCAGCAAGCTGTTGAGCAGCAGCCGTGGCCCCCGCATCCTCCGGGTCCTGCCCGCCGGCGAGCCAGTCCAGCCAGTTGTCGTCCTGGCCGACAGCCTGCCCCAAGCGATCTATCAACTCGCCCCGGGCATCCTGCGCGGCCGCCAACGCCGCAGCGTCCGCCGCAGATTGAGCTCCATTGCGGGCGGACGCTGCTTGGGCGAAGGCGAAGAAGGCGAACGCGGCGAAGAGCAGAATCCCCGTCAGCCAGATGTAGATCGGGAGAGTCTGCCCTCGGTCGCTCAGGAAAGGTTCGAGGGTCAGCCGCCGCCGATGACGTTGTTGACCGCGTTCATGATCGCTCCTGAAATGGCACCATCCAGGCCCAGTCCGTCGATCATCGTAAAGATCCCCGCAATGATGATCATCAGGCCCGCATACTCCACGAACCCCGCCCCCGCGTCCCGTTCGTGTCCCCGCATTCGGGAGACGACGGTTCGTGTCCAGTTGCTGAACCTGTTCATCGTCACGGCCCTCCCAGTCGACGACACCACCAACCTGAGCACCGTACGTGAGAACACGCCTACTCCGAGTGGGTCCAGGGGCCCAACTTGCGGTGGGTGGGGTCATCGGGGCCAGCCCTCTCGGGCCGTGCCCAGCCAGTGGGCTATCGCTTCGCTGCGTGAGGAACTGTGCAGCTTTGCGAAGATGCGGTTGATGTGGTTCTTGACGGTCTTCTCGCTGATGAAGCAGGTGGCGGCGATTTGGCGGTTGTTCATGCCGGCCGCGATGAGGTCCATCACCTCCACCTCCCTTGAACTCAGGCCGAAGTCGGGGCGGTCGGGGGCGCGCCGGTGGAGTCCCGTCGCGGGTACGGGGCGAGCCATTGACGACTGTGCCACAGATGATTGCAGATGCGAAGTCACTTCGTTCGGTTCGTGGGAAACTCCGAGTGAATTCGGTGAAGGTGAAGGCAAGAGCGGGACGGTGGGGGGGCCGGCGCGCAGCTCGCGTACCGCCGTGATCAGTTCGGCTGCCGTGAAGTCGCCGTGGACCAGGTAGCCGGACGCGCCTCGGCGCAGGGCTTCCGCCACGACCTCGGGTTCACGGCTGTATGTCAGCATCATCACGGGCGCCAGGAGGGCCAGTTGGGGCAGGGCGGTCAGGCCGTCCGTGCCGGGCATGCGGACGTCGAGGAGCACGACGTCCGGGGTGAGCGTGGTGGCGGACGCGAGGGCCTCTTCGCCGTCCGCTGCCGAGGCGACCACCTCTATGTCGGGGTGGGTGTTCAGCAACGCGGTCAGGCCGGCCCGGACCACCGGGTTGTCGTCGGCCACGAGGACGCGCAGGGGTGGGCCGGGAAGTGCCTGGTCAGGCATGTGCGGCCTCCTCTTGGGGAGTGTGGGGAGCGGAGAGGGTACGGCAGGCTGCTGCCGCCGAGAGCGGGAGGGTCAGGTGGACCTCCGCTCCGCCCTGCGGGGAGCGGGTCAGGGCGATGCTGCCGCCCAGACAGGCGGCTCGTTCCGTCATGCCGAGCAGACCGAAGTGGCCGGTTCTCGTCAGGTGGTCGAGGGTGAGGGGGGCCGGGAGGCCCGCCCCGTCGTCCTGCACCCGTAGCGCGAACTCGGCTTCGGAGATTTCGAGTTCGACCGTGACACGGCTCGCGCCCGCGTGGCGGTGGGCGTTCTCCAGGGCCTCGGACACGATCGCCAGGACGTGATGGGACGCGGTGCGCGGCAGGAGCGGGCGGCCGCCGCGGTGGCGTAGTGCTGTGGCGAGGTGGGTGCGGGTCTCGAAGTCCGCGGTGCGGGCCTGAAGTTCGGTCAGGACGTCGGTGTCCGGGGTCGCGAGGTCGGTGTGCCGGCGCAGGTCCGTGAGGAGGGAGCGGGACTCCGACGCCGCCCGGCGCGCGGCGTCCGCCACGGTGGTCGCCTGGTGTTTGAGCGTCTGCGGATCCGCGTCGTCCGCCGAGGCCGCCAGCGCCTCCGCCGCCAAGGCCAGGCCGTGGAGAGTTTTGGCCACCGAGTCGTGCATCTCACGGGCCAGACGGGCCCGTTCGGCTTCCACCGCTTCCGCCACGGCCAGCCGGGATGTCGCCTCGGACAGCGCCTGGCTGGCCGTGCCGAAGCGGAACATCAGGTTGCGGAGGGTGACGCCGATGATGCCGGCGCCGATGCAGAAACCGGCGATGAGGAGGGTGTTGGCGCCGGCTCCTGGATGGTGTTCCCACGCCCGGAACACCGTCAGCAGGACCACGAGTTGTAGGCCCGTGAAGATGCCCGATCCGCGCCAGCCGTAGAGGAGTCCCGCCAGCAGGGGGGTGCAGACCGTCGCGTAGGCGAGGGGTGAGGCCGGGGACGCCGTCAGGAGCAGGATGGCTCCGAAGGTGAGGTCCACCGCCATGAGGGTGGGGTGGGCGAGGAGACGGGGGCCCAGGCGGTCCCAGTCCCTGAGCATGGCGTACGAGCCCATGACGCCGAGGACCGCCGCCGCCAGCACCGCGTAGCGGGGTGGGCCGTTCGTCGCGTTCGTCATCGCGAAGGGGGCGCCTATCGCGAGTGTCGCGAGGCGGACGGCGAAGGCCTGGCGGCAGAGGGCCTGGAGGGCGTTGAGTTGGAGGCGGATGCCGCCGGGAGCCGGGGCGTCGTCCGCCAGGTAACCGGCGTCGCCCTTGGGCCAACCTGTGTTCGTCCCTGTTTCCTGGTGCCCGGCGTCCGGCGTCCGGCCTTCGCCGGTACCGGCCCGTTGTCCCAAGTGCCCCGCGTCCGGCGTCCGGCCTTCGCTGGTACCGGCCCGTTGTCCCAAGCGCCCGGCGTCCGGGCTCCCGTCGGGGTGGGTTTGCTTGCCGGCGCCGACAGGGTGCCGCTCTCTTTGGGACGGGTGCCGCCCCAGCGGCACGATTGCCCACAGCGTGGTCGGCTTCATCCTCATCGCCCCAAGATCGAGCCGAAGTTGGTGCCCGAGCCCAGGAACATCCCGGTGGCGATCAGGATCATCGTCGCCGGGAGCATGAAGACGAGGGTCACCATCGTGGCCTTGGGGATGGTCTTGGCGGCGCGGCGCCGGGCGTTCTGGGCGTCGGTGCGGCGCATGTCCGTGGCGAGTTGGATCAAGGTTTCCGCGATGGGGGAACCCAGCTCCTCGCCCTGTTGCAGTGCCGATACGAACTGGGCGACCTGCTCGGACGAGTTGCGTTTGCGCAGTTCGTCGAAGGCCTGGCGGCGGCTGACGCCCATGTCCATCTGGCGGAGCGTGATGCGCAGTTCGTCCGCCCAGGGGCCCTCGTACTTCTCCGCGACCCGGTCCAGCGCCTGACGGAAGCCCAGGCCCGCCGAGACCACGACCGCCAGTACGTCCAGGAAGTCGGGCAGGGTGCGGTCGATGACCTCCTTGCGTTCGCGGACGGCCTGCCAGATGAGGGCGTCGGCGGCGACGAGCCCGAAGGCCAAGGCCAGGGCGGCGAAGAGGAGCTGGCCGTTGGAGAAGAAGATGAAGGCCAGTACGACGCCGAAGATGCCGTACACCGCGCGCCGGGCGGCGTAGCGGTTCAGCGTCAGGCCACCGGGGTTGCCCGCCATGTCGATGCGGCGGCGCTTGGCGTCGACGCGGCGGGGGCCCATCAGGCGCAGGACCGTGGGCGCGAACCGCATGCCGAGGCGGTCGACGGCCGAGTCCGCCTTGGAGACACGGGTGCCGCCCACCTCCAGGGCGAGCGCGAGGTCGCCGGGGAGTTTGGCGTCGGCGCGGATCATGCGGATGCCCAGGAGGACGCCCGCGACGGCCGCGCCCATCAGGACGGCGAGCAGCAACGGCAGCAACGTAACCCCCTCCCTCAAACTTCGATCTTGCCGAGACGGCGGATGACGAAGAAGCCGACGGTGTAGAGGCCGAGGGCCACCAGAACCAGGACCTGGCCGAGTGGGGAGCCGGTGACGCGGGCCAGCGCGCCCTCGTTCGAGGAGTTGATCAGCACCAGGGAGCCGATGCCCAGGAACGGGACCGTGAAGGCCGTCGCGTTCACCTCGGAGAGCATCGTGCGGACCTCGCGGCGGGTTTCCTTGCGGTCCTCCAGGGTCTGGGTGAGGTTGCGCAGGGAGCTGACGACCGAGCCGCCCGCCTTGTTGGCGAGGACGAGGGTCGTGACGAGGACGATGAGCTCGCGGGAGGGGAGGCGTTCGGAGAGTTCGCTGAGCGCGTCGTCGACCGTTCTGCCCATGGTCAACTGGTCTGCCACATGCGCGAGTTCCTCGCCCGCCGGGGCCTCCAGCTCCTCCGCCGCCATGGCGAGGGCCGTGCGCAGGGCGAGTCCCGCCGCGGTCGCGTTCGCCAGTAGGCGTGCCACGTCCGGGAGTTGGCTGATGAAGGCCTCGATGCGTTTCTGGCGCTGCCAGTTGAGGAAGATGGCCGCGCTCCAGACGCCGATGACGGCGGCGATCGGGCCGAAGAAGGGGGCGAGTGCGGCGGCCGCGATCAGCCACAGGGCCGCGACCACCGCCGCGACGTACGTGAAGAACTCCCCTGCCGTGAGGTCGAGTCCCGTCGCCGAAAGGCGCAGATGGATCGTGCGGCCGAGGCGGGTGCGGCGCAGCCGGCGGTCGACGCTCGCGAAACGGCGTACGCGGCCCGCCGCCGTGCGCAGCGGGCCGCCGCCGGAGAGACGGTCGACCAGGGCCTGGCGCTGAGCACGCCCCGAGGCGTACGTGTGTACGCCCGCGACGGCGAGTGTGCCGCCGAGGACGGTGGCGCCGAGGGCGAGGAGGGCGGGGTTGTTCATGACTCGCTCCTCTCGGTCACGGGGGGCAACTCGGTCATGCGGACCGACTCGGTCAGGCGGACCAGCTCGGTCAGGCGGACCAACTCGGTCATGCGGACCGACTCGGTCGTGGGGACCAGCTCGGTCAGGCGGACCAACTCGGTCGTGGGGACCAGCTCGGTCATGCGGACCGACTCGGTCACGGCGATCGACTCCGTCACGGCGATCAACTCCGTCACGGCGATCGACTCGGTCACAGGGATCGACGCAGTCGTGGGGATCGACCGGCTCATCCGATGGCCTGCCTCGTGTCGAGTACGTCGATGGCCTCCGCGACGCCGAAGGCGGGCGGCAGCGGTTCGTTGGCGACGTACAGCTTCTCCGCGATCTGGCGGGGCAGCGGAAGGTGTTCGAAGTGGCCGCGGACGACGCGGTCGGGGCCGACGGGGCGGGGGACGAAGCGGGTGACGGGCGCGATACGGAACTGTTCGCGGCCGTGCGAGACGAGCAGCGCGATCTCGGTGACCTTGCGGGAGCCGTCGGCGTGCCGGGCCAGCTGGACGACGACCTCGACCGCGGAGTTGATCTGGTCCTTCAGGGCCTCGAAGGGGATCTGGACCTCGGACATCGAGCCGAGGGTCTGCAGGCGCATGAGGGCGTCCTCGGCGGAGTTCGCGTGGACGGTGGCGAGGGAGCCGTCGTGGCCGGTCGACATGGCCTGGAGCATGTCGAGGGTCTCGCCGCCGCGGACCTCACCGACGATGATGCGGTCGGGGCGCATGCGCAGGGAGTTGCGGACCAGGTCGCGGATGGTGATCTGGCCCTTGCCCTCCACGTTCGGGGGGCGGGATTCGAGGCGGATGACGTGCTCCTGCTGGAGCTGGAGTTCCGCCGAGTCCTCGATGGTGATGATGCGTTCGTGGGACGGGATCAGGCCGGAGAGGGCGTTGAGGAGGGTCGTCTTCCCGCTGCCGGTGCCGCCGCTGACGATGACGTTGAAGCGGGCCCGGACGAACGCCGCTAGGAGCATGAGCATCTGCTCGTCGAGCGAGCCGAGGCCGATCAGCTCCGGGAGGGTGTACGCGCGCGGGAAGCGGCGGATGGTGAGGGTCGGGCCGGTCAGGGCGAGCGGCGGGATGATGACGTTGACGCGCTCGCCGGTGGGGAGGCGGGCGTCGACCATCGGGTTCGACTCGTCGACACGGCGGTTGACCGTCGAGACGATGCGTTCGATGGTCTGCATGAGCTGCTCGTTGGACGCGAAGCGGAGCGGGAGCTGCTCGACTCGGCCGGCCCGCTCCACGAAGATGGAATCGGGCCCGTTGACCATGATCTCGGTGATCGACGCGTCGGCGAGGAGCGGTTCGAGGACGCCCAGGCCGAGGGCCTCGTCGACGACTCTGCGGATCAGCTGCGAGCGTTCCGCGGAGGAGAGGACCGGGCCCTCCCGGCTGATGATGTGGCCGAGGACCCGCTCCAGGCGTACCCGCCGCTCGGCCGCCGCCAGGCTCGACATCTCGGCGAGGTCGATCTCTTCGAGCAGCTTGGCGCGGTAGACGGCGACGAGGTGTCCGTCCTCACGGGCGGGTCCCCCTTCGTCGGGGGCGGCGATACGGGAACGCAGGCTCATGTCTTCGGCTCCTCTCGGTCAGTCGTCGGTGGGCATGGTGGCGTGGCGTACCACGGTCACATCGGCGAAGAGGGGGATGACGTTCGGGACGGTCACCGTGACCGTCGCGGTGGTGACATCGGGACCCTCCGGAGCCGACACGTCCGGGCTGAGCCATCCGCTCACCGCGGCCTGTCCGGCCGCCGCACCGTCGCCACCCTGCGAGGCGACCCGCGCGGCGGCCCGCGCCCCGGTGCCGGCCTGGTTGATGCCGTAGCCGATGAGGCCGAGCTGAATCGCGGCCATCCCGATGACGAGCAGGATCGGCAGGAACCCGGCGAACTCCAGGATGGACACGCCCCGGTCGTCGCGGAGACTGCGGGTATCGGGCAGCCCGCGGCTATCACTGAGCCCGCCGCTATCACGGAGACTGCGGGTCGCGCGCAGCCCGCGGGCATCGCGCACCCCGCGGCTTTCGCGCACCCCGCGCTTGAGGAGGGTCCTCATCCGCCGTCCCCCTCCAACGCCGCCCCCGCGCTCCCGTTCACATGCCACCCCGCGTCGAAGCCCGGGAAGAAGAGCGGCACGTCGACCTTGACGGTGGCCTTCATGACCGGGCCCGCAGGACCGCAGGAGATCTGCGCCCCGCTCCAGGCGCCCGGCAGATGCTTGCTCCCGGCCGCCTCGCACGCACCCTCGTACGCGCCGGGAGTCACCGCGTTCGCCGCCGTAGCCGCCCGCGCCGCCTCGTCCGCCGCGTTTCCGGCCAGCGAGTACGAGTAGCCGTAGAGCACGCACTGCCACAGGATCGTCATCACGACGAGCAGCAGGGGGAACATCCCGGCGAATTCGAGGGTCACGGCGCCCCGGTCGCCGCCTTTGCGCCGGAGGGTCAGGGCACCACGGTCCGGCGCGGCCTTGCGGCGCCGGCCGCCGCCCCCGCCCTCCTGGGCGACCACCAGCCCCAGCTCGCCCGCCAGCGCCCACAGCGCCTGTTTCACGGTCGAGCGGGCGTCCAGGTCCTGGAGGCGGCCCGCGTCGACCACCGGCTGGAGTTCCTTGAAGGCGGCGGGGACCGTGGAGCGGGCGACCTTGGTGCCGGTGACGCGTTCGACGAGGGAGGGCTGGATCTCCGTACCCCGCGCGAAACGGTTCACGACCGTCGTGGTCTCCTCCGCCTTGCGGATCTGGAGGCGGTCCCACATGCGGACCATGCGTTTGGCGGCGCGGACGGCGACGACGTCCGGGGTGACGAGGAGCAGGGCCTGGTCGGCCATCTCCACGGCGGCCGCGGTGGCCGCGTTCATCTGGGATCCGCAGTCGACGACCACCACGTCGTGGCGGGAGCGCAGCGCGGCCAGCACCTGGCGGGTCACCCGGTCGGTGACCTCCTCGCCGCGTTCGCCCTCGGCGGGGGCGAGCAGCAGGCCGATGCCGCTGTCGTGGGTGTAGATCGCGTCCTGGAGGACGCGTGGGTTGATGTCGCTGATGGCGGCGAGGTCGGCCACCGACCGGCGGAACTGCACGTCCAGGTACGACGCCACGTCCCCGGACTGGAGGTCGAGGTCGAGCAGGGTCACGTCGCGGCCGGACGCCCGTGCCGCCAGGGCGAGCTGGACCGCGGCCACCGTCGCGCCCACGCCGCCCTTCGCGCCGGTCACCGTGACGACGGTGCCGCCGGGTCCCGCGTACAGCTCGGGCGTACCGCTGTGGAGATGGCGGCGCATGCCGGCGGACCACGTGGCGGCGGCCTGGACGCGTTCGGCCAGGGCGTCGTAGCCGAGCGGCAGGCCGATGATGCCGCGGGCGCCGGAGTCCATGGCGGCGGTGAGGACGCCGGTGCCGGCGTCGGCGGTGATGAGGATGACGCCGACCGCCGGGAAGCGCATCACGAGGTCGCGGATCACCTCCAACGCCGGTACAGGGCCTATCCGTTCGTGGACCAGGACGACTTCCGGAAGCTCGTCGAGGGACTCGGCGGCCAGCCGCGCCAGGGTGTCGAGGAGCGCCGTCGTGTCGGGGACGGGCGGGGCCGGTTCGGCGTCGGCGAGCTGGCTCAGCAGGGTGGTGAGCGCGCGGGCCGAGTCGATGTCCCCGACGGCGGGGAGGATGCGGATGGTCATGGACGGCACCTTCGACGGCTTTCATGACGTTCACGTCGTGCCCGCCTTGTACGACGGGTCCCAGCGGGAGCGGTCGTCATGCGCGGCCTCCTACTTGTCCTCGTCGAGGGTGTACGTACGGTCGCCGGGCGCGACGGCCGCGTCGGAGCCGCCGGCGAGCAGGGCGAGCCGGACGTGTTCGGCGAACGACTCGGCGTACGCGACGCGTTGGGCGTCGGCGGTGTCGAGCGCGAAGGTGATGGGGACGGCCTGGGTGGCGCTGTTGCGTCGGTCGGAGCTGGACTGGCCGGGGTCGAGCGCGGTGAGTTTGCCGACGTCGATGACGCGGGCATTCTCGACGATCACCTTGGACTGGTCGGTGCCCTTGTTGTTCACGGCCTTGAAGGTGGCGTAGATATTGACTCGCGAGCCGGGGTTGATCTTGCCCGCGACGCCGGTCGCCGCGTCGATCATGATCGCGATCTCCTGCTGGCCCGCCTCCAGCCGGGGCCGGTCCACGATCATGTCGGTCTGCAGCAGGGAGCCCTTCTCCAGCTGGGTGACCGCGATCTTGCCGCGGATCTGGGAGAGGCTGGTGACGGCCGTGGAGGACAGCCAGCGCTTGGGCATCGAGACCTTCTCGAACTGGTCGGCCGACAGCTCCTTGTAGGGCGCGATGTCGCCCTTCAGCCGGTACGCCGCCACCTCCGGGCCGACCTTGGAGTTCACGTCACGGATCACCGAGAGCACTCCGGCGAAGGCGCCCAGGGCGCACAGGGCCGAGAGGACCAGCAGGATGACGCCGCGGCGCTGGCGCGAGTTCACTGAATCTCACCTCGTAGTGGCGTGCCGGGGACTTGGCCGAGCTGTTCTTCCTGCCGGGGGTGCGGGGGTTGTCCCCCGGGGTGACGCAGCATGACGCGGACAACCTCGATCGTGGGGCGGGGACGGGCGGGGCCGAGCGGTCGTGCCTGGTGTTGTCGAGTGGTACCTACGTGGCGCCCCGGGGCAGGGCGCGTACCGAAGAGGCTGCCCGGACAGCGGTGGCCGGAAGCTCCTGCGCGGGTGGCGGTGGCAGCGGTGCGGCACAGAACCCGCAGCGGTCACCGATGAGTTCGAGGCCGCACCAGTGGCACTCCTCGCGCCGGACGGACGAGACGAGCTGGTAGAGCACGGAGACGTCGTACAGCCCCGCGGCGAACTCGACGAGCCGTGGGGTGCCCCACCAGCGCGCCGACTCCTCCGGGAGCGGGACGGCCGCGACGCCCTGCACGCGCCAGCCGGGCGCGAGCGTGCCGGTGACCCAGTCGGAGGGGTGCTGACCCGCGGCGACGAGCAGCCGGGTGCCGAACTCGGGCCCGGGCAGCTCCTCCTGGCCGACCCTGACGAGCTGCACTCGCGGATTGGCCAGTACGGCGAACTGGGCGCCCGGCACCCAGGACTTGGCGTGGGACTTCAGGGACACCGGGACCCGGTCGAGCCTCGAGACCGAGCCGAGCAGCGCACCGGCGTAGATGTAGTGGGCGAGCAGGCGGGCGGAGGAGGCGAGCACTCCGGGGCTGAAGTCGCAGACCGACAGCTGCCGCAACTGCTGGGCCAGCAGGGCGAGTCCGAGCGGCGGCAGGTCGATGCCGAGCAGTGCGATGCGGTCGCTCTCCAGGACGGAGCGGACGGTGTGCAGCCGCTGGGTGACCGTGCCTTCGGCCGAGGTCGGATAGAGCGAGATGACGTACCCGTGCTGCTCGATGAGCGCGTGCATTCCGGTGAGGGAGGACTCGAGGGTGTCGAGCGGCTGGACGACTGCGGGCGGGGTCTGCCGGTCGTGCGGTGGGAGCACCAGATCGGGACTGGTGACGGCTATCGCGGTCGGCACGCTGCACACACCCCGTTCACTGCGGCGGGCCGTTCGCTGCGGCGGAGTGGTCAACCACCGCCTCGGATCGCCCCTGTTTCGCCTTGGATCGCCCCTGTTTCGCCAGGGACCGTCACAGATGGCCACAGGCCGTCACTGTGACGTCCTCTTGCATCAGCACCATATCCACGGCATGCCCCCCTCAACACCGACTTCCCGAGATCAACTCACTGAAGGTGGGGCCATGATCAACGGAGAGTGAGACGAATATGCCACAACTCAGCGCCGCAGTACGGCGATTGAGGAGCTCCAGGGGCCGCGAGGTCTTGACAACCGAATTGGTCTGGACCAACTTGTACCACCAACGGTGGCCACCGTTCCGTATCCCCTCCCCCACCCCACCTCTCCCCCGGAGGACCAGTGGACCGCGTCATACGTATGCCCGGACGGAGATGGGCGGGAGCTCTCGCCGCCGCCGTCACCGCCTCCGTCCTCACCCTCACCGGACTCGCCACCGAAGCCTCGGCCGCGGACATCAACAACGCCAAGAACGGCGGCTACGAGTCGGGGCTGAGCAACTGGACCTGCTCCGCGAACAGCGGCACGACCGTCTCCTCGCCGGTACACGGCGGCTCGGCCGCGCTCAAGGGCACGCCCGCCGGGCAGGACAACGCCCAGTGCACCCAGAGCGTCGCGGTCAAGCCCAACTCGACGTACACGCTGAGCGCCTGGGTGCAGGGCGGCTACACCTACCTCGGCGCGACCGGCACCGGGACGACGGACGTGTCGACGTGGACACCCGACTCCTCCTCCTGGAAGCAGCTGACGACCACCTTCACCACCGGCTCGTCCACGACCTCGGTGACGGTGTACACGCACGGCTGGTACGGCCAGGCCGCGTACTACGCGGACGACCTGTCGGTGTACGGCCCCGACGGCGGCGGTGGCGGTGACCCGGCCCCGACGGTCCCGGCGACACCGGCCGGCCTGGCGGTCTCCTCCACGACCTCCTCGTCCGTCTCGCTGTCCTGGAACACGGTGTCGGGCGCCACCGGCTACAACGTCTACCAGGGCGGTACGAAGGTCCAGGCGGTGACCGGAACCTCGGCGACCGTCTCCGGACTCGCCGCGTCGACCTCGTACTCCTTCCAGGTCACGGCGACGAACTCGGCCGGTGAGTCGGCGAAGTCGTCGACGGTGACCGGGACGACGAGCGCGTCCTCGGGCGGCGGCGGGGGCGGCACGGTGCCGAAGCACGCCGTCACGGGCTACTGGCAGAACTTCAACAACGGCGCCACGGTCCAGAAGATCTCCGCCGTGCAGTCGCAGTACGACATCATCGCGGTCGCCTTCGCGGACGCCACCGGCACCCCTGGCGCGGTGAGCTTCACGCTCGACTCGGCCGGTCTCGGCGGCTACACCGTCGACCAGTTCAAGGCGGACATCAAGGCCAAGCAGGCCGCGGGCAAGAAGGTCATCATCTCCATCGGCGGCCAGAACGGCACGGTGTCGATCAACGACTCGGCGTCCGCCACGAACTTCGCCAACTCCGTCTACTCCCTGATGCAGACGTACGGCTTCGACGGCGTCGACATCGACCTGGAGAACGGCCTCAACGCGACGTACATGTCGCAGGCCCTGCGGACACTGTCCTCCAAGGCCGGCTCCTCCCTGGTCATCACCATGGCCCCGCAGACGATCGACATGCAGTCCACCTCGAACGCCTACTTCCAGACGGCCCTGAACATCAAGGACATCCTGACCGTCGTCAACATGCAGTACTACAACAGCGGTTCGATGCTCGGCTGCGACGGCAAGGTGTACTCGCAGGGCTCGGTCGACTTCCTGACGGCGCTCGCCTGCATCCAGCTGCAGGGCGGTCTCGCCCCGTCCCAGGTGGGCCTCGGCCTCCCCGCCTCCACCAGCGGCGCCGGCAGCGGCTACGTCTCCCCGACGATCGTCAACAACGCCCTCGACTGCCTCACCAAGGCCACCAACTGCGGCTCCTTCAAGCCGTCCAAGACCTACCCGGACCTGCGCGGCGCGATGACCTGGTCGACGAACTGGGACGCGTCGGCGGGCAGCGCGTGGTCGAACGCGGTGGGACCGCACGTGCACGCGCTCGGCTGACGGTATCCACCCGCTGAAACCCCTGACCCCGACCCCGGACGGACGCCTCGCACGCGCCGGCCGGGGTCACCGGGGCGGCCGGGGTCACCGGGTCACCGGTCACCGGTCACCGGGTGTCAGAAGAACTCCGACCACGGCTGGTCCCAGATCTGTTTCACGCACAGGACCAGGAAGAGGAGTCCGGCGACGGCCAGCATGGAGTTGCTCAGGAGGCCGTTGCGCCATTCCCCGGGGGTGCGGGAGGAGTTGAGGAGCCAGATCAGGGTGAGGGCGAGGAAGGGGAGGAAGGCCGCGCCCAGGACGCCGTACAGGATGATCAGGCGGAAGGGCTGCCCCTGGAAGAGAAGGACGATCGGGGGGAAGGTCAGCCAGAGGAGGTACGCCCGGAAGGGCCAGGACTTCTCCCGCTCGCCGGAGGCGACCTCCTCCCCGGTCGTCGCCGCCCGCTTGCGGTAGCGCTCCACGAAGTCCGCGAACATCAGGCTCACGCCGTGCCAGACACCGATCAGCGAGGTGAAGGAGGTCGCGAAGAAGCCGATCAGGAAGAACTTGGCGGTCGCCGTGCCGTACTCCGCCTCCAGGATGCCGCCGAGCTGGATCAGACCCTGGTCGCCGCTCGCGATGGCCACGTTCGCGGAGTGCAGGAGCTCCGCGCCGACGAAGAGCATCGCGACGACGAAGATGCCGGTGGTGGCGTACGCGACCCGGTTGTCGAGCCGCATCACCTTCATCCAGCCCGTGTTCGTCCAGCCCTTCGCGTTGACCCAGTAGCCGTACGCGGCCAGGGTGATGGTGCCGCCGACCCCGCCGATCAGTCCGAGAGTGTTGAGGATCGAGTCCTTCTCGTCGGGCAGCACGGGGAGGAGGCCCGCGAAGGCGTGGCCGAGGTTCGGCGTGACGCGGATCGCCAGGTAGACCGTGACCACGAACATCACGCCGACCAGCACGGTCATGACCTTCTCGAAGACCTCGTACTTGTTGAACCAGACGAAGACCAGGCCGACCAGGCCGCAGATGACCGCCCACGGCTTGATGGACCAGTCGGCCGGGAACACGTCGGGGAACAGCGCCTGGAGCGGCAGCGCGCTCGACGACATCGCCGCCGCGCCGTAGACGAAGCCCCAGACGACCGCGTAGACGACGAAGAAGTACGTCGTCCAGCGGCCGAGGCTCGCCCAGCCGTCGAAGAGGGTGCGTCCGGTGGACAGATGCCAGCGGCCGGCCGCCTCGGCCAGCGAGATCTTGACCACGCAGCCGATCACGGCGGCCCAGAGCAGGGTGTAGCCGAAGTTGCTGCCCGCGATGAGCGTCGCGACGAGGTCTCCGGCGCCGACGCCCGTCGCGGCGACGACGATGCCGGGGCCGATGTACTTCCAACTGGACTTGTGGGGGCGGGAGATGGTCTCCCCTGACGCGGACGTCCCGGACTGCCCGGATTTCCCAGTGGTCTCCGTCATGCGATTCAAGAAAGCGTAAAGGGCACGAGCGCACAAGGGAGCGTGGGCCGATCACCACGCGACGCACACATGGACAGGCCGGTTTCCGGCCGATTTCACGCCACCGGCTCTTTGTCGTCTCTTGACCTGCTCATGCCATGGCCTCACCATGAGCGCCACACCCGCACCTGGCACGTCGCCATGAACCACCCCCGCTCCACTCCCCACATTCCGGAGATCCCGGAATTCCTGGAGAAACAAGGAGACTTCATGCGACTTCGCATACGCGGCAGCGGCACTAGCGGCACGGGCAGAGGCGGGCGGCGCTCCGCGGCCCTCGCCGTGCTCGCGGCCCTCGCCCTCGCGGCACCCCTCACCGCCACCGCCACCGACGCCACCGCGAGCGCGACGAAGGCCCCCGCGCCCTCGTCCGACGACATCCGCCAGTACGAGATCCACCAGAGCACAACCCCCGTGACCCGTACGGCGATCCAGCGGTCCGGCGTGACCGTGGACGAGGCCGACGAGGAGACCGTCGTCGTCTCGGGGCGCGCGGACCAGATCAAGAAGCTGCGCCGACTGGGCTACGAGGTCTCCCTGCTGGGCGCGGCGCCGAACCGGTCGAGCGGCGCCGACGACATACGGGTCCTGGACTTCCCGACGGCGGACTCGAAGTACCACAACTACGCCGAGATGAACACGGAGATCGACCAGCGGCTCGCGGCGTACCCGAGCATCATGAGCAAGAAGGTGATCGGCAAGTCGTACCAGGGCCGGGACATCGTCGCCATCAAGGTCAGCGACAACGTGGCGACCGACGAGAACGAGCCCGAGGTCCTCTTCACCTTCCACCAGCACGCCCGCGAGCACCTGACGGTGGAGATGGCGCTGTATCTGCTGCGCGAGCTCGGGGCCGGATACGGCAGCGACTCACGCGTCACCAACATGGTGAACAGCCGGGAGATCTGGATCGTCCCCGACCTCAACCCGGACGGCGGCGAGTACGACATCGCGACCGGTTCGTACCGCTCGTGGCGCAAGAACCGGCAGCCCAACTCCGGTTCTTCGTACGTCGGTACCGACCTGAACCGCAACTGGAACTACAAGTGGGGCTGCTGCGGCGGCTCGTCCGGGTCCACCTCCTCCGAGACCTACCGTGGCGCGTCCGCCGAGTCGGCGCCCGAGGTGAAGGTGGTCGCCGACTTCGTCCGCGGCCGGGTCGTCGGTGGCAAGCAGCAGATCACCGCCGGGATCGACTTCCACACGTACAGCGAACTGGTGCTGTGGCCCTTCGGGTACACGTACTCCGACACCACGACCGGTATGACGGCGGACGACTACAACGCCTTCAAGACCGTCGGGCAGAAGATGGCCGCCAGCAACGGCTACACGGCCGAGCAGTCCAGCGACCTGTACATCACGGACGGCTCGATCGACGACTATCTCTGGGGCACCCAGAAGATCTTCTCGTACACCTTCGAGATGTATCCGACGTCCAGTTCCGGGGGTGGCTTCTACCCGCCCGACGAGGTCATCGAGCGGGAGACGTCCCGGAACCGGGACGCGGTGCTCCAGCTTCTCGAGAACGCGGACTGCATGTACCGGTCGATCGGGAAGGCCGCGCAGTACTGCTCGTGACGAGGGAGTGAGGCTGTCGGGGAACTGCGGGCCGGCCGTGGCCGGTCACGCAGTTCCCCGCGCCGCTCAAGAAGCGCTTTCCTCTTCAGGGGCGCTCTTCTCCTCGGAGGCGCCCTTCGCTTCAGAGGCGCCCTCGTCTTCGGAGGCGCCCTTCGCTTCAGAGGCGCCCTCGTCTTCGGAGGCGCTCTTCACTTCAGGGGCACTCTCGTCTTCGGAGGCGCCCTCGTCTTCGGGGGCGCTCTTCACTTCGGAGGCGCCCTTCGCTTCGGGGGCGCCTTCCTCTGCCGTGTCCTCGTCGCCGCCCTCTTCGAAGTACGCGTCCAGCACCTCGTCCAGCGCGGTGTCCCACTCCTTGTGCTGGGACTTCGCCTTCGCCTCGATCTCGACCGGATACCAGCGGCGGTCAGGAGTGTGCACCGTGATGGTGAACCGCTTGCCGAAGCGCGGCGCCTCCGTCTCCACGGCGCCGATCTCGTCCCAGCGGAACTCGCACTCCTGATCGTCCAGACGCAGTCGTACGCCCCTGTGGTCGGCCGTGATCGAGGCGCGCCGGTCCGAGGCCTCGAAGACGGGCCCCTCGGGGTCGACCTCGCCCTCGCCCTCGGATTCGGCTTCGGATTCGGCTTCGGTGTCCTCGTCGGAAGCCTCCTGCTCGGAAGCGGCCCCGTCGAAGGCCGCCTCGTCGGGGGCCGCTTCGTCGGGGGTCGCCTCCTCGGCCTCCCCCACCGCGTCCTCCGGCTCCGCCGGGGCCGGCGACGTCAGCCCGGGGATGTACGCCGGATCGACCGCGGCGGCGGGGACTACGGGGACGACGGGAACGTCCACGGGATGGCTGCTCGAACCTATGCGCTGCTCCACAGCGGGCAGTATGGTCGACGATCCTGTGTCGCGAAAACCCAGCCCCCACATAGCTGCACGGCTGTTACACGAAGACGCTCAGCACCGCCGCCACCGCGAAGCCCGCCACCGACAGCACGGACTCCAGGACCGTCCAGGACTTGAGGGTGTCGCGCTCGCTGATGCCGAAGTACTTGGCGACCATCCAGAAGCCGCCGTCGTTGACGTGCGAGGCGAAGATGGAGCCCGCCGAGATCGCCATGATGACGAGCGCGACGAAGGCCTGGGAGTGGTGGCCCTCGGCGAGCAGGGGCGCCACGATGCCGGCCGTGGTGACGATCGCGACCGTCGCCGAGCCCTGGGCGA
Organism: Streptomyces sp. NPDC058246; assembly: GCF_042881985.1. Taxonomy (NCBI): domain Bacteria; kingdom Bacillati; phylum Actinomycetota; class Actinomycetes; order Kitasatosporales; family Streptomycetaceae; genus Streptomyces; species Streptomyces sp. NPDC058246. Next base: position 482,590 of record NZ_JBHVWZ010000003.1, read on the forward strand.
CGCGCAGCACGACGGAGATCAGATACGCGAGGACGATCACCGGGAGGCCGACGTCGTTGAAGGTGTCGGAGAGGGCCTGGGCCACACCGCTCGCCTTCAGTACGGCGCCGAAGATGCCGCCCGCGCCGACCACCAGCAGGATGTTGCCGACCGGCTTGAGCGAGGAGGTCGACACCGTCTCAAGGGACTTGCGGGACCAGCCGCGCCGGATGCCGAGCAGGTAGTACGCGAGGAGCAGCGCGATCGTCAGTGCCACGAAGGGGCTGCCGAAGAACTCGATGACCGAGCGGCCGGTGGAGGGGTCGAGGGCGATCGAGGAGAAGGTGGCCGCGAGGATCAGCACCAGCGGCGTACCGATGATGCCGAGCACCGTGCCGAGCGGCACCGGCTTCTCGCGCGGTTCGACACCGGACGCCCGCTGCTCCTCGATGACGGCCAGCCTGGCCTCGGCCGCCGCCTCGACCATGTCCTGCGGTACGGCGACGAAGATGCGCTTGCCGATCCAGGCGGAGAAGACCCAGGCGGCCAGTACGGCGGGGATGCCGCAGACGATGCCCATGAGGATGACCCAGCCGAGCTGGACGTGCAGGAGACCGGCGGCGGCGACCGGCCCGGGGTGCGGCGGCAGGAAGGCGTGGGTCATCGACAGACCGGCCAGCAGCGGCATGCAGTAGAGCAGGATCGACTTGCCGGAGCGCTTGGCGGCGGCGTAGACGATCGGCGCGAGGACGAAGATGCCGACGTCGAAGAAGACCGGGATGCCGAAGATCAGGCCGGTCAGACCCATGGCCAGCGGGGCCCGCTTCTCACCGAAGAGGTTGAGCAGCCGGGACGCCAACACCTCGGCGCCGCCGCTGACTTCGAGGATCGCCCCGAGCATCGTGCCGAGTCCGATGATGATCGCGACATGACCGAGGATGCCGCCCATGCCGGACTCGATGACCGACACCGCCGTGGACCGCTGGACCGTGCCGAAGAGCTCCGTGACCGAGAGTCCGGCCGCGAGGCCGACGGTTATGGAGACGGCGAGCAGCGCCACGAACGGCTGGAGTCTGACCTTGATGATCAGGAAGAGGAGGAGCGCGATACCGAGGGCGGCGACCGTGAGCAGTCCGGCGGTGCCGTCGAGGAGGAGGAGCAGACCGCCGGTGTGCGGTGGGGTCTCCGGGGTGGCCGGGGCGGCGGCCGCGAGCGGATACGACGAGGACATCGGGGGGCCTCTGTTTCGTAGATGCATGGTCCGGGGGGTGGGGGGTGTCCCCCGTCCGGCACAGCCGGGCAGGGGGTATCGCGGTACGGCGCCGCGTGGGATGACGGGCGCCGCACCGTGATGACGTACGGGGTGCGGGAGTTGTGGTGATCCGCGCCGTGATGACGTACCGGGTGCGGGAGTTGAGGGAGCCGCACCGTGATGACGTACCGGGCGCGGAAGTTGAGGGATCCGCACCGTGATGACGTACGGGGTGCGGGAGTTGAGGGAGGAGCGTCAGCTCACCGGGCGGGGCGGGGCGGGCCTCAGCCGAGTACGGCGAGCGCGTCGATCTCGACGAGGAGGCCGGCCGGCAGACCGACGTACACGGTGGTGCGGGCGGCGGGGGGCGCGGTGAGGCCCTGCTCCTCGAAGTACTGGTTGTAGATCTGGTTCATCTCGGCGAAGTGGTCGACGTCCGTGAGGTAGACGCGGATCATCATCGCGTCGTCCCAGCTCGCGCCGCCCTCCTCCAGGATGGCCTGGACGTTGGCGAGGGTCTGGAGGGTCTGCTCGCGCAGGGTCGGGCCGGCGGGCGTGGGCGGCTTGCCCTCCTCGGCGGGCAGGAAGCCGACCTGTCCGGCGACCTGGAGGATGTTCCCCTTCTTGACGCCGTGCGAGAACTTGGCGGGCGGGGTGGTGTGGGTCTTGGGGGTGAGGGCGATCTTCTCGGTCATGAGCTGGCTTCCTTGAGGGGGGCGTTGCCGGAGTACTCCCGGCTGATGGCGTCCGCCGTACGGCGCACCAGCGGGAGCAGCGTGAGGAGTTCATCGGCGGTGACGACGACGTTGGGCGCGGAGACCGACATGGCGGCGGCGACGCGTCCGTCGGCGCCGCGGATGGGGGCGGCGACGCAGTTGATGGACTCCTCGTGGCCACCGAGGTCGGTGGCCCAGCCCTGTTCCCGCACCGTCGCCAGTTCCTTGAGGAAAGCGGGCGCGTTGGGGATCGAACGGGCCGTGTACATGGGGTAGTCGAGCTTCTCCGCGAGGACGCGGCGCTCGGCATCGGGCAGGTCGGCGAGGAGCAGCTTGGCGACTGCGGCGACGGTGATGGCGACGGGCTTGCCGATCCGGGAGTACATCCGCACCGGGTACCGGCTCTCCACCTTGTCGATGTAGAGGACCTCGTCGTCCTCGTACACGGCGAGGTGGACGGTGTGCCCGCACTGCTCGTTGAGCCGTACGAGATGGGGGTGGGCGATCTCCCGGATGTCCAGGTTCTCCACGGCCTCCTGGGCGAGGGCGAAGAGGCGGGCGCCGAGGCGGTAGCGCTGGTCGGACTGGCGGTAGACGAGCCCGTGCTCGTGGAGGGTGCGCAGGAGGCGGAGCGCGGTGGACTTGTGGACGCCGAGGCGGTCGGCGACCTGGCCCAGATCGGCGGGCCCCTCGGCGAGCAGCGGCAGGATGCTCAGCGCTCGGTCGACGGTCTGGCTCATGGGGTTCGTACCTCCTCCTCGGCCCGTGTGTCGGCTTCGGTCCAGCCGGGGCCGAGACGAAGTGTCTCCCACCCGCCGTCGTCCAGAGCGGCCAGCCGGTCGGCGTGGTCGCGGGCGGGCGGGGCGGCGAGGTCACCGGGGACGGTGAGGGCGGCGGCGGCCATGAGGTGGCCGTGCCGCAGCCGGTCCCTGGCCGGGAGCCCCCGCAGGGTGGCGGAGAGGAACCCGGCGGCGAAGGCGTCCCCGGCCCCGACGGCCGCGACGACGTCGACGCGCAGGGCGGGTACGGACGTGACGGTCTCCGTGACGTCGTCGCACAGGTCCACCCCACCGGTCGTCCGCTCGAAGACCACCGCCCCGCCCTTGCCCTGCTTGACCACCACGACGTCCGGCTCCGGCAGCGCGTCGCGGATCGCCCGCGCCCCGCGCAGTCCCCAGGCCTCCCGCGCCTCGTCGTCCCCGACGAACACGATGTCGGCGCCGCGCGCGAGGTCGAGCAGGACGCGTGGACCGTCGGCGTCGCGCCACAGCCCGAGGCGGTGGTTGACGTCGAAGGAGACCAGCGGGCGCCCGGGCCGACGCGCGGTGAGCTGCCGCATCAGGCCGAGGCAGTCCCCGGACAGCGCGGCCGTGATGCCGGACAGGTGCAGCACGCGGCACGCGCGGACGGCGGCCAGGTCCACGGTGTCCACCGCCATCGCGGAGGCGGCGGATCCGGCCCGGTAGTACGCGACCTCGTGGGCGTCGGTCGCCCGGTCGCCCGCCGTGCGGAAGTAGATGCCCGTCGGGCGCGCGGGATCCCGTCGTACGGCCGAGGTGTCCACGCCGTACGCGGCGATCGCCTCGACGAGGTGGTCGCCGAACCCGTCGGCGCCGACCCGGCCGACCCACCGCGCGGTGTGTCCGGCCGAGGCGAGCGCGCACGCCACGTTCGACTCCGCGCCCCCGATCCCCCGCTCGAACGACGGTACGTCGGCGAGGCGGCCCGGGCGGGACGGCAGGAACGTGACCATGGACTCGCCGAGCGCGACCACGTCGACGGTGCCGGCGTCGTGGGGCGCGGCACCTGCGGGTCCGTTGGGGGGCACGATGACTGGGGCTCCTCGCTCTCGCGGCCGACGGCGCTCGGTGCACCGTTGACCCTGCGTTGGCTGGGATGTTAGACAGCGGTGAGCGGCATACGCAATGACCATTGCACACCGCGCAACGACAGAGCGGCAAGGCATCCTGACATCGCCCCGCCGCACCACCCCGCACGTCGCTCACCGCACCAACCCCACTCGCCGCCCGCACGCACCCGCACCGCACCGCACACCTCACACCTCACACCTCAGCAAGGAGGCCCCCATGGGCGCCGACACCGCCGCCGCACCGCTGGCCGCACTCGCGGCGGACCGCGTCGACCACCGCTTCAAGGGCCTCCCGCCGGACGCCGAGGGCCTGACCGTCGGCGAGCTGGCCGCGCAGCGCCGCAACCTCTTCACGGACGGCTTCACCACCCCCGTCCTCGCCCTCTCCGCCGAGCGCCTGACCCACAACCTCGCGCTCATGGAGACGTACGCGGCCCGCCACGGCCTCGCCTTCGCCCCGCACGGCAAGACCTCGATGGCGCCGCAGCTGTTCTGGCAGCAGATCGAGCACGGCGCCTGGGGCATCACGCTGGCGGTCCCCCACCAGGTGCGCGTGGCGCGGCGGTTCGGGATCGACCGGATCTTCCTCGCGAACGAGCTCGTCGACGCGGCGGCGCTGCGCTGGATCGCCGCCGAGCTGGCGGCGGACGCCGACTTCCGCCTCATCTGCTACGTCGACTCGGTGCGCGGCGTCGAGCTGATGGACGCCGCGCTGCGCGGGACGCCCCGCCCCCTGGACGTCGTCGTGGAACTCGCCGCCGGTGAGGGCGCCCGCACCGGCGTCCGTACGGAGGCGGAGTGCGCGGCGGTCGCGGACGCGGTGGCCGCGACGAAGACGCTCCGCCTGGTCGGCGTGGCGGGCTACGAGGGCGAGGTCCCGCGGGCCGACCCCGAGCGCGTGCACGCCTGGCTGCACCGGCTGACCGCGCTGGCGGCCGAGTTCGACAAGGCGGGCCGCTTCACGGGGCTCGAGGAGATCGTCGTGAGCGCCGGCGGCAGCGCCTGGTTCGACGCGGTCGCCGACGTCTTCGCGGAGATCCCCGAACTCTCCCTCCCCGTCCTGAAGTTGCTGCGCTCCGGGGCGTACGTCTCGCACGACGACGGCCATTACCGCAAGCTGACCCCCTTCACCCGCGTCCCGGAGGAGGGCGCCCTGCACCCCGCCTTCCGCCTGTGGTCCCAGGTCGTCTCCCGGCCCTCCCCCGAGCAGGCCTTCTCCAACGCCGGCAAGCGGGACGCGGCGTACGACCTGGATCTGCCGGAGGCGCAGGCAGTGCGCCGTGCGGGTGCCGAACGCCCCGCCACCGGCATCACCGTCACCGGCCTCTCCGACCAGCACGCCTGGCTCCGCACCGCCCCGGAGGCGGATCTCCGGGTCGGCGACTGGCTCGGCATGGGCCTGTCCCACCCGTGCACGTCCTTCGACAAGTGGCAGCTGATTCCGCTGGTGGAGGAGGACGGCACGGTCGTCGACTACGTCCGCACGTTCTTCTAGGAGGCCGCCGTGAGGGAACTCGTCATCCGGGACGCCGACGTCGTGGACGGCACCGGCGCGCCGTCCTACCGCGCCGATGTGGTCGTCGACGACGGCAGGATCGTCTCGATCGTCAAGGAGGCCGCGGCGGCGGGCTGCCAACGCCCCACGGCCCGCCGGGAGCTGGACGCCGAGGGGCTGGTCCTCGCCCCCGGTTTCATCGACATGCACGCCCACAGCGACCTCGCGCTGCTGCGGGATCCCGACCACAGCGCGAAGGCCGCGCAGGGGGTGACGCTCGAAGTCATCGGCCAGGACGGCCTGTCGTACGCGCCGGTGGACGACCGTACGCTCGCCGAGGTCCGCAGGGCGATCACCGGCTGGAACGGGTACGGGGACGACATCGACTTCGACTGGCGGTCGGTCGGTGAGTACCTGGACCGCCTGGATCGCGGGATCGCCGTGAACGCGGCGTACCTCGTCCCGCAGGGCACCGTCCGCATGCTCGCCGTCGGCTGGGAGGACCGCGAGGCGACGCCCCGGGAGCTGGACCGGATGCGGCAGTTGGTCGCCGAGGGCATGGAACAGGGCGCCGTCGGCATGTCCTCCGGGCTCACCTACACCCCCGGCATGTACGCCAAGGACGCCGAACTCACCGAGCTGTGCCGGGTGGTCGCCGCGTACGGCGGCTACTACTGCCCGCACCACCGCTCCTACGGGGTGGGCGCCCTGGAGGCGTACGAGGAGATGGTGGCCCTCACCCGCGAGGCCGGCTGCCCGCTCCACCTCGCCCACGCCACCATGAACTTCGGCGTGAACGAAGGCAGGGCGCCCGAGCTCCTCGCCCTCATCGACAAGGCGCTTACCGAGGGCACGGACATCAGCCTCGACACGTACCCCTACACCCCCGGCTGTACGACCCTGGTGGCGATGCTGCCGAGTTGGGCGAGCGAGGGCGGCCCCGAGGCGATCCTCGCCCGGCTCGCGGACGACGCGACGGCCGAACGCATCCGGCACCACATGGAGGTCGTCGGCGCGGACGGCTGCCACGGCGTGCCCATCGAGTGGGACACCATCGAGATCTCGGGGGTCACCGAGCCGGGCCTCGCGCCGTATGTGGGCCGCACGGTCCGGCAGTCCGCCGACGACCACGGCGAGGCGCCCTGGGCCACCGCCCGCCGTCTCCTGCGCGACGACCGGCTCGGCTCCACGATCCTCCAGCACGTCGGACACGAGGAGAACGTCCGCGCGATCATGCGCCACCCCGTGCACACCGGCGGCTCGGACGGCATCCTGCGCGGCGACAAGCCGCACCCGCGCGCGTACGGCACCTTCCCGCACTATCTCGGCCGGTACGTACGGGAGTTGGGCGTCCTCTCGCTGGAGGAGTGCGTCGCGCACCTCACCGGCCGGCCCGCGGCCCGGCTGCGGCTGCCCGACCGCGGAATCGTCCGCGAGGGTCACCGCGCCGACCTGGTCCTCTTCGACCCGGCCACGGTCGCCGCGGGCTCGACCTTCGAGGCCCCGCGCACGCTTCCGGTCGGTATCCCGTACGTCCTCGTCGACGGCCGGTTCGTCATCGAGGACGGGCGCAGGACGGACGTACTGGCCGGACGGGCGGTCCGCCGGCACGTCACCGGTTGACCGCCCGCCCCGTACGGCCTACGGCTTGGGCAGGGTGCACCCGGTGGCGTTCAGGTTGAGCTTGTTGCCGGTCCCGAAGCACGGGACGATCTGGTAGGTCTCCTCGGCGTAGTTGATGCCCTGGTGGATGGTGACGTTGCCGTTCGCGTCGACCTCGCAGGGGTTGTTCACCGTGCAGGTCTCGCCGTCCTCGTTGCCCGTGTTGTTGACGGCGACGACCTTGCCGGTGGCGTTGTCGATGACCGGCGAACCCGACGTACCGCCGATGGTGTTGCAGGCGGAGGTGTAACGGACCGAGTCCTTCCAGGTCCAGTCACCCTCCTTGAGGCGGTAGACGAACCCGTCGATGTTGCAGCTGTAGGTCCGCTTCCAGTAGCCGGAGACGACCTTGATGGCGGTGCCGGCGACCGGGTGCGTGTTGCTCAGCGTGAGTGCGCTGATCCCGTACGAGCTCTTGATCTGCGCGTAGGTGCGGGTGAGCTGGTAGATCGTGATGTCCGTGTCGGTCATCGTCGAGTACGCGACCTTGGCGGCGCGCAGCGTCGCGACCCCGGTGCCCGCGGAGTTGAGCAGGGTGAAGGAGCGGGTGGAGGCCTGGTCGACGATCACCTCGCCGGGGTCCGGGAAGCCGGTCTCCAGGCAGTGGCCGTTGGAGAGCACGAGCGCGGGGTCGGTGTCCGCGGAGTTCGGCATGCGGATGACCGAGCCGGAACAGTTGCTGAGCGCGACGGTGCCGGCGAAGTCCACGGCCTGGACGGCCGGTTGAGCCTTGGGCGCCTGCGTGGTGGACGACGCCCGCTCGGCCGGCGCCGATGCGGACGCGGGCGCGGGTGCGGACGCGGGTGCCGCGACCGCGGGTGTCACGCCCGCCCCGGCGATCACCAGGGCGAACAGCGTGGCGACGAGAGGCTTTCTCATGTGGGGGTCCCCTCTTGCGACATGGGCGGCCGAAGGTTTTCCGGCCACCTGTTGATTTGTCATGCGCATTGTGAGGGGAGGGGGGTTGAGGGGCAAGGAGTTGTTTCAGGCCTGACGGTCGGCTTGTTCGTATGCCAAGTCGACGCAGCGCGCGAGCGTCTCCCCGCTCGTGGCGACCACCGCACCGAGCTCCAGCGCCCGGACCTCGCGGTTCGGGGTGATGCGGCTGGTGAAGAACACGGCGGGCCCTTCGTAGCGTTCACGCTCCCGCCAGCCCTGCAGGTCGGTGAGGCCCGCGTCGCGGTCGAGCCCGCGCTGGACGTCGGAGATCAGCAGGTCGATACGGGTGACGCCGAGGACGTGCTCGGCGCGATCCCGGTCCGTGGCGATCCAGACCTTGGCGCCCTGCGATTCCAGGCGCCCGACGAACACGTCGTTGCGCTCGGGGTGGTCGTCGATCCACAGCACCTGCATCCCGGCGTACGGGGCGGCGGTGCGCGGCGTTCCCACCGTTCCCGGCACCGCAGGCACCTCCGGGCGGGTCTCGGCGAGCGGCGGGGCACCCTGTTGCAACTGCACCACCAGATCGTCCAGTTCCGCCAGTCCCATCAGTTCCTCGATGAGCCGGACGAAGTTCTGGTCGAGCGCCAACTCCGGGAACCCGGTGGGCAGATACGCCTCCAGCTGGGCGAGGAGAGTGCCCCAGTCCTCGGGCTGCGCCAGAGCCGGTGCGCCGAAGTCGTACGCCGTCAGACAGCTCACCGTGGTCGTCCAGGCGTCCTCGGGCGGCCGGGCGAACGGCTGGCTCAGCACCCGCCGCGCCGTGCGGTAGCGGAGGAACTCGCGAGCCGCGTGCACATCGGCTCCGTCGCGTGCGAGCAGCGTGCGGTAGAAGTCGGGGTAGAGCTGCTGGAGCAGCAGGATGCGGATCACCGCCTCCGAACCGAACGGCTGCCACACAGGATTGAGGGCACACTCCAGGCCGAACCCGTTGATGATCCGCTTGACCCGGCGCGGGTTCCGCGAGGAGCGGTCGGCGATCAGCTCGACCAGGCTCTCGCCGAGCAGGTCCTGGATGCCGGAGCGTTCGGCACAGTGGCCGACGTACTCCTTGACCCCGTCGACTCCCGGCACCGGTACCCGGTAGCTCGTCTGGAAGATCTTCTCCATGAACGCGGACCCGGCCGGAGACAGGTCCCGCAGCAGCCCGCTCGGGCCGAGCGCGGAGCGGTCGCACCCGATGACGAAGGCCAGCCCCGGCACGTCCAGGTACACCTTCACCGCTTCGCACACCGCGAGGACCGTCTCCTCGGAGCAGCGGTCGAGGTCGTCGATGAAGACGACGAGCATCCGGCGGGTCTCGTACGGCGTCGAGTCCGCCCACTCCGCGGTGAGGTCCCGCAGAGCGTCCCGCATGGCGTTGCGGGACCGGGCGTCGACGGACAGGTCCCGCCAGAGCCGGTCGACCAGGGCGGCGACGCCGAGCGGCCCGGAGACGAGGGTCAGCGCCGCGCGCAGGGCGCCGATCAGGGCCCGCTGTTCCGACACCCGGTGCAGCGCCCGCCGCAGCACCCGCCGGTCGAACCGCATCAGGACGGACTTGATCAGGCCTTCGAGGGCGTCGGCGCCGGTCGAGGTCCAGGCGTTGTACCAGACGGTGTGGACGCCCTCCCGCGTCCGCAGCTCCGCGTCGACCAGCCGCATCAGACTGCTCTTGCCCATGCCCCACCCGGCGTCCACCGCCAGGGTGAAGGGGGTCGCGCCCCGCGAGTCGTGCAGCAGCTTGGCGAGCTCCCGCGCGGCCCGGCCCGTGCCCAGGAGATCCTCCGCCGGCCCCGCCACCGGCTCGTCGTTCAACAGCGAGAATTCCATGCCCTGCCTCCCCCTCGCGGCAGGGCCAACCTACTAGGACCGGCGGCTACTTGGGCCTCTTGGTGGCTCCTTGACCGTGGCCGTTGGAGTTGCCCGGACCGCCCGCCCCCGCGGTGGAGGTGGCCGTGGCGGTCGTGGACGCGGGGGAGGTCGCGGGGGCCGTGGACGCGGGGGCCCGGGAGGCGCTCGCGGACGTGGACGCGCCCGGGGAGGCGGTGCCCGCGCTCGCCGCCGGCCGGGACGGTCCGGAGGACGCCGTCGGCGACGGGCCCGCCGAGGACGCACCCCTCGTCGCGGCGGCGCCCTCCGTGGCTGCGCTGGACCGCGCGGCGGGTTCCGAGGGCCCGGCCGTCCGCCCCGCCGTACCGCCCGTCCCCTCGCCCGGCCCGGAGTCGAGGGCTCCCGAGATCACGACCGCGAGGACCACGACGCACACCGCCCCGGCGGCCATGGCCACCCGGCGCAGCAGCCGCGCACGCCGGCGGCGCGCGAGCCGCTCACGGCGTCCCGCCGGATCACCGGGGGCGGAGGGCCGACCGGAGGCGGACGGCCGCACGACGGTGTCGTCGCCGTCTCCGTCTCCGTGGGCCTCAGGGCCGCCGGTGTCGCCGTCTCCGTGGGCCTCCCGGCCGCCGGCGTCATCCTCCCCGTACCGCTTCTGCCAGCCGTGCGCCTCCGCCGGATCCGCGTACGCCTCATAGGCCGGGGGCGCCTCGCCGTCGCTCCGCGGGAGGTACACCCTCGGCGGGGCGTCGGGGTCGCCGGTCTGCCAGGACATGGGCGCGCATTGTAGGGAGCGCGGGGGCTCACGGCGTAGCGGGCGGACAAACCCGATCAAACAGCCACGTCTCACGTGGTGGAAAACACGCCCCGCGATGCGTTACGCGGCCGTAAGCTCACGGACATGCAGGTGATCCAGTCGACGAAGCTCGCCAACGTCTGTTACGAGATCCGGGGCCCGGTGCTCGAGGAGGCGATGCGGCTGGAAGCCGCGGGTCACCGGATTCTCAAGCTGAACACCGGCAATCCGGCCGCCTTCGGCTTCGAGTGCCCGCCCGAGATCCTGGAGGACATCCTCCGCAACGTCTCCTCCGCGCACGGCTACGGCGACGCCAAGGGCCTGCTCGCCGCGCGCCGCGCCGTGGTCATGCACAACCAGACCCTCGGCATCGAGACGGACGTCGAGCACGTCTTCATCGGCAACGGCGTCTCCGAGCTGATCGTGATGGCCATGCAGGGCCTGCTGGACGACGGCGACGAGGTGCTGGTCCCCGCGCCGGACTACCCGCTGTGGACCGCCGCGGTCTCGCTCTCCGGCGGTACGGCGGTGCACTACCGCTGCGACGAGCAGTCCGACTGGATGCCCGACCTCGCCGACGTGGAGCGCAAGGTCACCGACCGCACCAAGGCGATCGTCATCATCAACCCGAACAACCCGACGGGCGCGGTCTACGACGAGGCGATGATCCGGGGGCTCACGGACATCGCCCGGCGCCACAACCTCCTCGTCTGCTCCGACGAGATCTACGACAAGATCCTGTACGACGGCGCCACGCACACGCCGACCGCCGCGGTCGCCCCCGATCTGCTCACCCTCACCTTCAACGGCATGTCGAAGGCGTACCGGGTGGCCGGCTACCGGGTGGGCTGGATGTCGATCTCCGGCCCGCGCGCGCACGCGGACTCCTACATCGAGGGCCTGACGATCCTCGCGAACATGCGGCTGTGCGCGAACATGCCGGGCCAGCACGGCGTGGTCGCCGCGCTGAGCGGGCGTCAGACGATCAACGACCTGGTGCTGCCCGGCGGCCGGCTGAAGGAACAGCGGGACGTCGCGTACGACCTGCTCACCCAGATCCCGGGCGTGACCTGTGTGAAGCCGAAGGGCGCGCTGTATCTGTTCCCCCGCCTGGACCCACAGGTCTTCAAGATCAAGGACGACCGGGTGATGGTCCTCGATCTGCTGCGCCGCGAGAAGATCATGGTCGTCCAGGGCACGGGCTTCAACTGGCCCGAGGCGGACCACTTCCGGGTGGTCACGCTGCCGACGGTCGGGGACCTGACCGACGCGGTGACCCGGATCGGGAACTTCCTGGACGGCTACAGCCAGCCGTGACGCTCACGCTGTGTGCTTGCCGTGACCGATTTTGCGACCTGGCTCAACTTTAGACGAAATCCAAGCTAGGATGGTTTCCTGTCAGCGCACAGGAGGCCATCCCATGTACGAACCGATCCGCACCAAGTCGGTCCACACGATGGCCGGCGCCGCGCCCTCCGACTTCCCCCACCGCTCGCGCGAGGAGGAGCTGGACATCCAGCTCGCCGGTCACCTCGCGGCGCTGCTCGCGGTGACGGACGAGATCCGCGCGCTCGCACCGTCCGCCGGCCTGAACGCGGCCGCCGAGCGGCTCGCCGGGCAGGTCTCCCGGCTCCGCGACGGCGCGACTCCCGTGCGGTCCTCGCCGTCCCCCGCCGCACACGAGCCGCGCCTCGCCGCGCTCCACCACCGTGCGCACGCCCTCGCCGGGCGCGCTCTCGTCGTCGCGGCGTCCCGCGCGGACACGGCCGCCGCGATTCTGGCGGCCGAGCGGATGGACGCCCACGCGTCGGCCGCCGCCGCGACTGCGGCGTCCGCCGCAGAGTCGGCCACCTCCACCGCAGAGCCCGCCGCCGAGCCCCGCGAGCTCGCGTCCCGCTGAGCCCTCGGGCTCCCCTTTACGGCCCCGGTCCGCGTGCACCCGCAGCGACGCGCGGACCGGGAGCCATACACCGCGTGCTCACAGGGTCGTCGCGATGAGGACCAGGATGATCAGCAGCACGACCAGCACCGCGGCCTTGAGCACCGTGTGCTGCGCGCCGGGCGCCTCCTGCTCCTGCTGCCATCCGGGCCTCTGAACTGTCTGGGGCACCGGCCGCGGTGTCGTGGGCGGGTTGAACACGTCGTGGCCGGTGACCGACGCCCGGGCGCACCAGGGGCAGGCCGTGAGGTGGGAGCCGTACGCGTGCAACGGCCGGCCGGGGCACCGTCGTACCCGGGAACGCTCCTGGTCCAGCGCCCTCAGCCAGGCCTCCGCCGAAGGCCGCGCGGCGGGGTCCACCACGCCGGGCCCGAACGCCGCGCGCGCCAACGCGAGCAGGCCGGGCGGCAGCACGGAGGGGTCGATGGTGCCGCGCGGGATGACGACCAGCTCGGGGCGTACGACGTAGGAGCAGCTGGCGGCGATGTTGTCCTTGACGGTGGACTCGGAGGCGCTGTCGTGCGGGACGCCGCCGAAGGGGTGGTTGCCGGCCGTGAGGAGCTGGTAGACGAGGACGGCGAGGGCGAAGTCGTCGGTGGCACGGGTGGCGGGGCCGCCGGCCTGGCGCTCGGGGGACGAGTAGTCGGTGGTGTGCATCAGGCAGGGGAAGAGTTCCCCGGTCACGGGGTCGTTGAAGGCGATGGAGTCGCAGTCGAGGAACGTGACGAAGCCGTTGGCGTCGACGACGACGTTGCTGCTGGAGAAGTCGCCGATGACGAGGTTGTCGTAGTGCATGCGGGCGGTCATGAAGGCGAGGTTCCAGGCGACGCCGAGCAGGAAGCGCCAGTCGGCCCGGTCGGGGAAGAGCTTCAGGCGCTGGGCGCGGGTGAACAGGCCGATCAGCTGGACGTGTTGGGGCTCGCCGAAGCGGCGCATGGCGTAGCCGAGGAACTCGCCCCGCGGGCCGCGGGCGAGGGCGGTGGGCCAGGCCAGTTCGGGCGGCTGGGTGGCGTCGGTGGGGCGGGCGGCGAGCGGCGACATGGTCAGCATCCGCACCAGCCGTCGCTCCTGCTCCGGGCCGGGCGGTTCGCGGTAGAGCTTGACGACGGTCCCGTGGTCGCCGACGACCGGGAAGACGGCCGCCTGGCCGCCGCCCTTGAGCGGCAGCTCGGCGAGGACGACGGGCTTTCCGTCCAGGAACACCGTGCGGCCGCTCATGGCCGCGCCTTGCGCACGGCCCGCAGCAGAGTCTTGTCGTCGGCGTTCAGGGCGGTGAGGCGGTCCGACCTGAGCAGGGTGGCGAGGCCCTCGTGGGCGCTGTCGGTCACGGGTCCGGGAGCGTCGAGGGAGCGGAACACGGCGTCGGCGAAGGAGGTGTTCGGGGACAGCGCGCCGCCCCCGGAGCGGTTGAGCGCGGCCTGCACGAGTCCGTCGGTGGACAGCAGGACGCCGTCGATCCCGTCGTCGACGACGCAGTCGGTGTGCACCCAGCGGGCCGCGTCCGGCGAGGTGAGGAACACCGTCTCGTTGCTGTACTCGCTGGCCGCCTTGGCCTGCGGCAGCAGATGGAACTGCCGCTCCCCGTCCTCCGTACCGGCTCGCAGGACGACGAAGCCGTCGCCCACGGTGAGATGGCCGAGCCAGCCCGGCGCGAGCACCACGACGGTCAGGGTGGTGGCGAAGTCGGCGGCGTCGGCGCCGGTGGCGTCCAGGAACCTCTTGCTGACGTCGTGGAAGGCGTCCTCGAGCAGCTCGTGCACGGCCGCACCGGGCCCCCGGTCCGCCGCCGCGGCCGCCCGGCGCGCGAACTGCTCCACCGCCAGCTCCACCGCCAGCCGCGAGCCCTCCTCGGAGCGCGGCCTGCTGCCCGCGCCGTCCGCGACGGCGAGGACGGCCACGGACGCGGACGCCGTGTACGCGCAGGCGTCCTGGCAGGGCAGGCCCTGACGGCGGTGCCGGTAGCCCTCGACGCTCATGCCGTGGATCCGCCACGGCGACTCGCGCTTCTCCGCCCCGGCCATGGGTCAGGATTCCCAGGCCGGGCGCTGGGTCTTGAACTGGCTGAAGATCTTCTCGAAGACCTCGTCGCCCGCGCCCTTCTGCTCGGCGTTCGCGCTCGCGGACATCATCTGGAGCAGTTCGCGGAACGGGAACCCCTGCAGGCGGGCGTTGAACTTCGGCGCGAACGCCTGGAGCACCTGCTCGCCCCGGTCGGTGATGCCGCCGACCCCGATCGCGTACAGCCGGAAGCGGCGGGCCCGCTGTTCCTCGGCCAGGACCGGGATCAACCGGTGCCAGGAGTCGGTGAGATGGCCGGTCGCGTCGGTCGGCAGTCCGTCGGTGACCAGACAGATCTGCGGCCGGTAGTACTGGAGTCCGGAGGCGCGCAGCTCGGCCTTGCGGGCCGCCAAGATGTGCATCGACAGCTCCAGCGCCTCCGTCATCAGGGTCACCCCGGCGGCGGTGAGCTGCGGCGGCCGGAACGTGTGGGCGGGCACGAAGGGACTCACCGGGGCACGCGGGGCGAGGAGTTGGGGGCCGCGCCATGCGGCGACGCCCTGGCCGCCGAAGGTGACGACGGCGACCTCGACGCTGTAGCTGAGGCTGACGTCGTCGTGCAGCTCCCGGGTCCACTCCAGGAGCGCGTTGTTGAGCGTCTGGATGGGCGCTCCGGCCATCGAGCTGGAGGTGTCGAGGCAGAGGACGAGCGGCAGGCGCTGCGCGTTGTTCTCGAACTCGATGTCGGCGTACTCCGCCGGCAGCGTGGGCGGGTATTCGCTGTGCATCTGTGTGTCTCCTGGTCTCAGGGCGGGGACCGCTGTCCGGGCGGGTGCCCTTGCGCGGAGCCGGACGCCGTTGTCCTGGCGCCGGGGGTCGGTGACTTGACGCCGGGTGCCGGTGACTTGACGCCGGGTGTCGGTGACTTGACGCCGGGTGCCGGTGGCTCAGGGCCGGCCGCCCTTGGCGTGCCGTCCGGTGGTCGGCGGGAAGGCGTACAGCACGTCGGAGTCCCGCTCCCGGGCGTCGGTGACGTCGACGAGTCCGCCGGGGGCGGGCGGCGGCCGTCCGGGCTCGGCCCACACCGCCCGGTACAGCACGTGGTCCAGCTCGACATAGCCCTGCGGGTGCAGTTCGGTGCGGACGACGGCGGCCTTGGCGGGGCCCGGGACGTTCCCGACCCGGCGCCCGTGCCGGGGGGTCGGCGTGATCCGAAGACGGGTGGTGCTCTCGTCGGGCGTACGGGTGTGCGCGGCGGTGCCGCCACCGGACACGGCGCCCACGCCCGGCGCGGCGAGGGCCCGGCGGGACAGGGTGCCCACCGCGCGGGAGGAGCGGCGGATCAGGAAGAGGAGGAGGGCGAGCAGGAGGAGCAGCAGGACGCAGAGGGCGGCGAGGATCGTGGTGGTGGTGTCCATGCCCGAGGTGTGGGGCTTCGGGTCCCCGGCCTTCTTGGTGGTGGTTCTGGACGGGGAGGGCGAGGCGGGGGGCGGCCCGGCGTGGGTGGCGATGGAGTAGGCCTTCAGAGGGCCGTAGAGGCCAGGGGCGGCCCCGGTCAGGTCGTTGCCCTTCAGCGGGCCGTCGGTGAGCCGTGTGCACAGGTCGCTGACGTTCTTCACCTGGCAGGCACCGGCGGCCTTCAGCTCCGGCAGGGCGTCTTTCGGCAGCGGATCGATCGTGGCGTCCGGCGCCACCCAGCCGGTGTCCGCCAGCAGAAGCAGTGCCGTGCCACCCGGGCCCGTGCTGTGCCGCGCCGGAACCTCGACCACGAGGTGCCTGCGGTTGTTCCACACCGTCTTCTCGAAGGCCTTGCGGTCCGGCGCCGTGCCGTCGAACGGCACCGCGCCGTCCAGGGTGACCAGGACGGTGCCCTTGTCGATGCCGTCGGACCAGCACCGCAGCCGGGCCGCGAAGTCCTGGTCGCACGCGGCGTCGGCCGAAGCCGGCGCCCCCGCCTGCACCAGCGCGACCAGCGTCCCGAAAAGCACGGTGAAATACAGCGAACGCCGCATGGGAATCCCCCCGTGGCCTGAAAGGCACACCCCCGTGGCCCTGAAAGGCACCCGCCCATAGTGGCGGCAACCGGCGTGCGCCCGGAAGAGGTCGGGGCACACGACGGTTTTCACTTCTACAACTTGAATACCTGATGGCAGCGGGTGAACATCTGTCGCGCCCGTTCCACCCAATCACTGGCCAAAGCATCGAAATCCGTTTGCGTCATACGGCAGGTCAGCGGGAGATCGCAGACCCCCGCGAGACAGGGCCGCGGACCCCGTACGTCCCACACGGACAGCATGGGATTCAGCTGTTCGGTATTCCACGCGTTCGACGCCGCCGCGGCGACGGCCAGTTGATCCTGGCGCAGGAAGTGGCCGTCGGTCGCAAAGGCGACCAGGAGCCTCTTGGTGGTCATGAATCTCACCGTGACCATCCGTCCCGTTTCCTGGAGATCGAATTGCATGGACAGGGAAACGGTGTCGGTCACGGTGTGGTAATTCCGCCGCGTCACCCAGTTCTGCACCAACTGCCGCCAATGGGTGCCGACTTCAAGGGTCTCCTGGCTTCGGCCGGGAAGGGACTCAGGCGCCGCCACGGCCCACCGCCTCGGCGACCATCGCGTCGGTCAGGCCCGCGTCCAGCAGCGCCTGGGCGTGCAGCAGCAGACAGGAGGGCACGGACACACTCGTCCCTTGCCTGCGTCGGCCGGCCAGGTCGCGGGTGCGCACCTTGATGCTGTGGGCCACGGTGGGCGGCGGCCAGGACGCCGACTTCGGCGTCCGCTCCAGCAACTCGGTGAGCAGGACGTCCAGTGGGGGCCGGTCCTCGGGCCGCTTGGCCAGACAGCGCGCGATCAGCTCCCGCAGAGACGCGGGTACGCCGTCGAGTTCGGGCTCGGCGAGGGCGACCCGGTAGCGCACCGCCTCCCCGCTGCCGTGCGGCGGGCGGCCCGTCAGCGCGTACACCAGCACCCCGCCGAGCGAGAAGACGTCGCTCGGCGGGCCCACCGGCGCCCCCTTGATCTGCTCGGGCGACATGAAGGGCGGGGTGCCGACGACGACTCCGACCTGGGTGAGCCCGGGGGCGCCGTCGACGCGGGAGATCCCGAAGTCGATGACGCGGGGCCCGTCGGAGGCGAGGAGGACGTTGGCCGGTTTCAGGTCCCGGTGCACCACACGGGCGCCGTGGATGGCCTGGAGCGCCTCGACCAGGCCGGCGCCGAGCCGTCGTACCTGCGGCTCGGGGAGCGGGCCGTCCGTGCGGACGGCCTCGGCGAGCGAGGGGCCGGGCACGTACATCGTGGCCAGCCAGGGCAGTTCGGCCTGGGTGTCGGCGTCGATCACGGCGGCGGTGTACGCGCCGCTGACCACGCGGGCGGCGGCGACCTCGCGCGTGAAGCGCTCGCGGAACTCGGCCTCCGCCGCGAGTTCCGGTCGGACCACCTTCACCGCGACCTCGCGGCCGGCCGGTGAACGGCCGAGGTACACCCATCCCATTCCGCCGGAGCCGAGTCGTCCGACGATGCGGTACGGCCCTATCTTCAGGGGGTCGCTGACCGGTGTGCGCACCCCGCTCACCTCATTTCGGGGTTCGTTGCAGGATGTCCCGAGTGTCCCGCGAAACGCCGCGCCCGGCAGAGGTGATGACGGAAATGGGGGGCGGGATTACGTTCGAGGCGCGAGGGTCTGAGAGTTTTTCGCCCCCGCCGCCCCTGCCCGTCCCGTACCTGGGGCTCCGCCCCAGACCCCGTTCGCGCAGTTCCCCGCGCCCCTGTCCAGGGG